>JAGYKU010000060.1 GCA_018401455.1 Flavobacteriales bacterium | reverse complement strand
GGTGAACCAGATATCATTGAAATTCTACTAGAAAAACCTTTAAAACCTTCAGAAAGTTTTTTGATAAAAACCCCCTTTAGAGTTAAAATACCTAAAGGAATATATTCTAGATTAGGGCATATTGGAGAATCCTACCAAATTACGCAATGGTTTCCTAAGCCTGCAGTTTACGACAAAGATGGATGGCATCCAATGCCTTATTTGAGCCAGGGAGAATTTTATAGCGAATATGGAACTTACGATGTACATCTTACTTTACCCAAAAATTATGTGGTTGGAGCCACTGGCGATATGGTAAATGGTGAGGAAGAATTGAATTTTTTAGAAGAGCGATTCAAAGCCACAGAAAAATTAGTTGCATCTGGAGATATCAGAAGAAATAAAGCCGGAAATCCTTTGATGGATTTTCCTGAAAGTAACGATACACTCAAAACATTGCATTTTCATCAAGAAAACGTGCACGATTTTGCTTGGTTTGCTGATAAGCGTTATCATGTATTAAAAGGAGAAGTAGAATTGCCTCATAGCAAAAGAAAAGTGACAACTTGGGCCATGTTTACCAATAGTGAATTCGACCTTTGGACAAAATCCATAGAATATTTGAATGATGCAACGTATTATTATAGTTTGTGGACAGGAGATTATCCTTATAATCATGTTACTGCTGTGGATGGAAGCATCAGTGCTGGTGGAGGAATGGAATATCCTAATGTTACTGTAATTGGGAAGTCATATACTGCTCAAGCACTCGAGCAAGTCATTGTGCATGAAGTAGGGCACAACTGGTTTTATGGAATTTTGGGTTCGAATGAACGTTACAACGCGTGGATGGATGAAGGTTTGAATACTTTTACAGAGAACAGATACACAGAAACCAAATATCCTAATGGTAAAATGGAATTAGGTTTGCCGCCTGTTATTAATAAAAAATTAGGACTAGATCAGTTTGGAACTAGAGGAATGTATGATATAGGTTATATTTTCAATGCAAGAAGAAACTACGACCAACCGATACAATATCCGTCCTATCTTTATACACCAACCAATTATGGGGCAATTGTATATGGAAAAACAGGAATAGGCTTTGATTACTTATTACATTATTTAGGTGATGAACTTTTTGACAAATGTATGCACGCATATTTTCAAGAGTGGAAATTCAAACATCCACAACCAGAAGATATTAGAAAGATTTTTGAAGCCACTTCAGGCAAAGACTTATCTTGGTTGTTTGACGATTTTATCAAAACCACTGATAAAATGGATTACGGGATTACGAAACTCAAAACCAAAGGCGATTCTTTAGAAATCACAGTTAAAAATAAAGCGTCTATTCCGGCTCCATTTTCTATAGAAAGTGTGAATAAAGGGGTAGTGGTAAATAGTATTTGGCACGATGGAACCCAAGACAAAGTGAAATTAAAAGTCCCGAGTTTAGGTGCTGATTATTTGACTATTGATTATGCCAAAAGAATGCCTACTGTAAATAGAAAAGACGATAAAATCAATACAACTGGACTTTTTAAGAAAGCAGATCCAATCAAATTCAAGTTTTTAGGAAGTTTTGAAAAATCAGATGAGACTCATATCTATTATACCCCCGTTTTAGGATACAACGCTCAGGATAAGTTTATGATGGGAATGGCATTTTACAATACTGCAATTCCAGAGCGAAAACTAGAGTGGTTGGCAATGCCTATGTTTGGTTTTGGAAGTAAAAAAGCAGTAGGTATGGGTGATTTGAAATACAATATTTATGCTAATGAAGGGTTTATAAGAAAAGCCACTTTTGGGTATCAGTTTAAATCGTTTGCTCAAGAGTTTTTGAACCCTACACACGATTTTGATGAACCAATTATTATCAATATTCCAATGGTTGAATTGAATTATCAAAATTGGTTGAAAAATGAAGTCTATGCAGATGTGGAGTTGAATAATCAAAGCCTTAGAAAAGCAAAACACAATGTGTTAGTACGAGGAATTCATATCAACGAAAATATTCCTATGATGAATACTGTGGACAGAACATTTGCTATGAATTTTAGATATACTTTACATAATAGACAAATTTTAAAGCCTGCTTCACTACAATTTGATGTGATTTCATTGAATTCAAATTATTATGGTTCATTTACCGGTGTAACAATGGAAGCCAAATTCAGAAAAAACTACAATGTAGATTTAAAAGGATTCGAATTTAGATTTTTTGCAGCGCAAACTTTAGATAGAAATGCTGATAATTTCACAACGAAATACGCTTGGTCACTTACAGGTCAGCAAGGAGAAAGCGATTATTTGTATGACCATACTTTGATGGGGAGAAATCAATCTTCACCGAATATGCTTGCGCAACAAAGTACTGGAACGCATGGTGATTTCAAATTATCTACACCTTTTGTTCTAGGAAGAAGTGACAGTTGGTTGTTGGCAATGAATTTCAAAATTGAAGCACCTATCAAAATTCCAATCGGTTTGTTTGTTGATGGAGGTTTTATACCAATAGTAGTAAACAATAACGGTCAAATTTCTAATGAAACACAATTGATTTACAATGCAGGCGTTTATTTTCCAATAAGAAAAGATATTTTCGAAATTTATCTTCCATTTTTGTATTCTGATGATATTAAAAATGCGATTGAATTTAATAATGTTACTTTTGGGCAAAGAATTAGATTTATTTTGCATTTGAATCAAGTTAATCCTTTTAAACTCGTTAAAGAAATAAAACCTTAAGCCAATTTTGGATTCACAGAAAAAAATATATTTTGCCTCTGATTTTCATTTAGGAGTTCCTAATTATAAAGAAAGTCGTGAGAGAGAAGAAAGCATTGTACGCTGGCTAGATTACGTTCGCCAAGATGCTGAACAGATTTTTTTAGTGGGAGACATTTTCGATTTTTGGTTTGAGTACAAACACGCTGTTCCCAAAGGATTTGTTCGTTTGCAAGGCAAAATTGCAGAAATTGTGGACAGTGGAATTCCTGTAAACTTCTTCATTGGCAACCACGATATGTGGATGTTCGATTACTTTGAACAAGAATTGGGCGTGAAAATATATCGCAAAGAACAACATTTTAATTTGCAAGGAACTTCAATGTTTATTGGACATGGAGATGGATTAGGACCAGGAGACAAAGGATATAAATTCATCAAAAAAGTATTTGCCAATAAATTTTGTCAATGGTGTTTTGCAAGATTGCATCCTAATCTAGGAATTGGAATGGCAAATTACTGGTCGAGAAAGAGTAGGAGCAAAGGCAAAGAGCCTCAAACCTTTTTGGGAGAAGACCAAGAATGGTTGGTAAGTTACTGCAAAGAGCAAATTAAAACCTCAGACGCACGTTATTTTATATTCGGACACAGACATTTGCCTATCGAATTTGATTTACCCAACGGAAGCAAATACATCAATCTTGGCGATTGGATCAATCATCGTACTTATGGTGTTTTTGATGGAAAAGAATTTGAGTTGAAGAAATGGGAGGGGTAATTTTACTTTTTTTATTCTTTCAGTCATAATCTAATTTTATCAAACCGTTTATAATTTATTTTTTCAATCTTAGTTAGAAAATAATACCTTTGTAGTTCTATAAAAATTTGATTAATGACTTATCAGAATACACTTTCTTTTGCAAATGAAATGGATGAAAAAGATCCATTAAAAAAATATAGAAATTCATTTTTATTTCCGACTTTTACAGACAAGCCTGTAGTATATTTTACAGGTAATTCATTGGGTTTGCAACCCGTAAAAGCCAAAGAATACATTCTTCAAGAATTGGAAGATTGGGCTAAATATGGTGTTGAAGGACATTTTCATGCTAAAAATCCTTGGATGCCTTATCATGAATTGCTCACCGATAAAACAGCAAAAATTGTTGGCGCAAAACCAGAAGAAGTGGTTGTGACACATAGTTTGACAACAAATCTTCATTTGTTGATGGTAAGTTTTTATCGTCCAACTTCCAAAAGATATAAAATATTATGCGAGGCAAAAGCCTTTCCTTCAGACCAATATGCTTTGCAATCTCAAGTAAAATTTCACGGGTATGAACCCAATGATGCATTGATTCAAATTGCGCCAAGAGAAGGTGAGCATACGGTGAGAATGGAAGACGTGAAGTCGATTATCGAAAAACATCAAGATGAAATTGCTTTGGTGATGATTGGAGGTGTGAATTATTACACTGGACAGTTGTGGGATATGAAATCCATCACAGAATGGGGGCATCAAGCAGGAGCGATTGTAGGTTTTGATTTGGCACATGCCGCTGGAAATATTCATTTGAAACTAAACGAATGGGGAGTTGATTTTGCTGCTTGGTGTGGCTATAAATATTTGAATTCTAGCCCTGGAGGTGTGAGTGGTTTGTATGTAAACGAAAGACATCTCAAAAATAAAGAACTTCACAGGTTTGCAGGTTGGTGGGGACAAGAAAAAGAAACTCGTTTTTTAATGGAAGAAACTTTCAAACCTATAGAAACTGCTGAGGCATGGCAATTGAGTAATGCGCCTGTTTTGGGAATGGCTGTTCATAGAGCATCTTTAGATATTTTTGATGAAGTTGGGATGGAAGCTATTTGTAAAAAAAGAGATTTATTAACAGGATTTTTAGAATTTGTAGTAGATGATATCTCTGAAAGATATGACAATGTAAACTTTGAAATCATCACACCTAGAGATGTTGCTCAAAGAGGAGCGCAATTGTCTATTTTATTGCACGGAAAAGGAAAATCATTATTTGATTTTATCTCAAAAGAAGGTGTTGTTGCAGATTGGAGAGAACCCAATGTAATAAGAATAGCACCTGCTCCGTTATACAACAACTTTGAAGATGTTTATCGTTTTGGGCAAATTCTTGAAAAATCACTAAAAGCGCTATAATTATGGAATCATTCGACATGAAAACAATGACTTATTTGGTCTTTTTGGCTATAATTGTGCTAATTGGAGGAATGATTTTATGGAAAGCATCTGCGTTGTTGAGAAGAGGTAAGAGAAAGCCGAAAGGGAGTAATTATTTCAATACCAAAATGAAAGATAAATACAATAATATGTAATATTGAAGTATGCAAGAAGAAGAAATTTTATTCAGAGCAGATAATATTGTAAAGAAATACGCCAATCACATTGCGTTGAATGACGTGAGTATTAGTGTGCCTAAACAAAGTATTTTTGGTTTATTAGGGCCTAACGGTGCTGGTAAAACATCGTTGATAAGAATTATCAATCAAATTACCGCTCCCGATAGTGGAAATGTATATATCAATGGAGAAAAACTAAACAGGGAACATGTCTCAATCATTGGCTACCTTCCTGAGGAAAGAGGATTGTATAAGAAGATGAAAGTAGGAGAGCAGGCTATGTATCTTGCTCAATTGAAAGGAATGAGCAAAAAGGAAGCGAAGACATCTTTGGATTATTGGTTTAAAAAGTTTGAAATAGATGCTTGGTGGAACAAAAAAGTAGAAGAACTTTCCAAAGGAATGGCTCAGAAAATACAGTTTATAACCACTGTAATGCATAAACCTCAATTGTTGATACTAGATGAACCTTTTAGTGGATTTGATCCTATAAACAGTAATTTGGTGAAGAACGAAATCAAAAAATTGCGTGATGAAGGTGCAACCGTCATTCTTTCTACGCATAATATGGGCTCAGTAGAGGAAATTTGTGATGATATTGCTTTGATAAATAATTCTAGAAAAATACTTGGAGGGAAAATCAAAGAAGTAAAAGAATCATTTGCTAAAGACCAATACACTATAGAATTTAAAGGAAATGTAGTGGCTTTTGCTAATGCAGTTTGGGGAGGTTGGGAATTGATAGAAAGAACTCAAATTGGAGAGCATCATTTTAAAGCGATAGTGAAATTGGTAGGTGGAAATTCATTGAACAACTACCTAAAAGCATTGCTCGATCACGTAGAAGTTTTGAGTGTGAACAAAGTTATTCCTTCTATGAATGATATCTTTATCCAAGCCATTGAAGATCAAAAATTACAAAAAGAAAATAATATTAACCTAACTAATAAAACAGAAGAAAATGAGTAAGATAGGTTTAATCATCGGAAGAGAATATTCAAGCAGGGTAAAGAAGAAGTCTTTTATCGTTATGACGATTTTAGTACCGATTCTCTCGGCTGTATTTTTGATTGGAGCGGTATATTTAGGCACGCCAGAAGTCAAAGATTTGAAAGTGCTGGTGGTGGATGATACAGGTATTATCGTAGATGATATTATAGATAACCAAAAAAACAACAAGATTATCCCTAAAACTGCTCATGGAAACATTGTTGATGATCCTGATGCTCATCTCAATGAGAAATATACTTTTCAGGAATATGAAGAGGTTGCTAACGGAAAATCTGCAGATGATGCCAAAATTGATTTTGTAGAAAACGAAAAATACAAGGACTGTGATGTGATTTTGTATATCCCCAAAAACATTACTTATTCTAAAGTTGTAAAACTATATTATAAAGAAACCCCTTCTCCAAAGGCGCTAACATATATTAATCTATTAGTAAATGAATCTATTGAAATAGCCAGTTTATCAAATTACAATATCACTAAAGAAGATTATCAAGAGATCAAAAAGAAAATTACGTTACATTCTATTTTGTATTCCGATAAAGATGAAAAAGATACTCGAACTGCCATAAAAGCAGGTATCGGATTTGCTTTTGGCTTGATGATTTATATGTTCATCTTTTTGTATGGCGTACAAGTAATGAAAGGAGTTATCGAAGAGAAAACCAATCGAATCGTAGAGGTTATTATCTCTTCTGTAAAGCCTTTTGAACTGATGATGGGGAAAATCATTGGAATAATGTTCGTAGGGCTGACACAGTTCTTTATGTGGGTCGTTTTGATTGGAGTTTTAACTACTGTAGTGGTTCCTTTTGTAGTTCCTGATGAATATTCACCGATGTTTCAAGCTGGAACTCAAACTGAGATTCAAACCTCACAAGAAGTAGGTGCAATGATAGAGCCTGAATTGCAAAACACAATGCAAGGAAATGAATTGCTAGATGTTTTGATTAACGAAACTCCTTGGGCTTCAATGTTGTTGGTTTTCTTGTTTTTCTTTATTGGGGGTTATTTACTGTATGGTTCATTGATGGCAGCAATAGGTTCGGCAGTCGATAGTGAAACCGACACACAGCAGTTTATGCTGCCCGTTACGATGCCATTGGTTTTTGCTTATTTGATTTCCATTATGGGAATACAAGATCCAGACAGTCCGATTATGGTTTGGTGCAGCCAAATTCCATTTACATCGCCAGTTGTAATGTTGGTAAGATACAGTGCCAATGGTGGAGTAGGAATGGGCTGGGATTTGGTTTTGTCTATGTTTTTATTGGTCATTACCTTTATTGCAACCACTTGGCTCGCTGCAAAAATCTACAGAACCGGAATTTTGATGTACGGCAAAAAAGTGACTTACAAAGAATTGTTTAAGTGGTTGAAGTATTAGTGATTGGAAACGATTTTAAATAGGGTAGTTGAAACGAATGATTACTCATAACCAATCTTTAATTTTAAAACCGCCTAGTACGGTCTATCCCAAATGTGCTTTGGGAAGAACTTTTGCAACTCCACAACTAGATGTTCGTGCTTTGGCAGATAAATGTGAGATTTTAATTCTGATCGAAGCGTCAGAAGGCTCTCCCTATCCCTTTGGGGTAGGGCAGTCTACTCGATTATAGCCAGCCTTTCTTTTAATTCAAGTTAAATAAGTTTGATATTCTGTCGTCTTTAAACAAGTTAGTAAAGAGTTTTTTTTGATGGTCTTTCTCTTGAAACGGATGGTTTCTGAAAAGGTCAGCATATTCAATTTCTGTAAGGTCGCAAAGGTCTTCTGCCTTCTTTGGTACTTCTTCACTTATCTTTTGCAATTTTAATTTCTCCGATTCTTACGAGATGCTCTTCGAAACAGGTTCGCCAATCAGTGTAACCTTGTTTTAACATGTCATTTTTCAAGGAATCAGTAAATGTTATTCTAGATCATTTATTAGTTTAATATTATTCTTGTTTTCCTTCAATGCCTCATGAAAAATGTGTGTATTAATTGTGTAAGCCAATTCCTGAAAGTACTTTCATCATCGTATCCAATAACAAATGAATCTAGTTCATTAAGATTTATTGAGTCTGGACTCTAAAATGTGATTAGAGGTAACTAATGAAACAGCAATCGTTCCTTTTGCTACTAATCAATTGTGCTTTACCAATTCCATTAAAAGAAAATGCAGAAACGATTATTTCGTATGAGTCTCTTTGTATTCCGTATAATATGCTTCTGCTTCATGTATAAACTTTCAGTAGGAGCCACGGATTGGACTTCGTCATCAGTTTATTATATAAACCCATTAAAGTCTTTTCAAACCTTTCTTAAGGTTAGCATCATCAAAATTTTTACAACGGATTCATTGAATTCATCAAATATGGCTTGAGTTTCTTCTGCAGTTAGTCCTTCATTCGTAGTATATGGAAGGATATTTAGCAAATTGCTTGAATTCAGAAGAGGGGTATTGTAAAGGGAAAAACTTCAAAAGGATTTGCGGGATCTGTCACATCCACAATAGAAGTTCCGTCATTGAGCCCTACAATAGCATACTCATTTCCATTTCCATCTACATATCCCCAAATATCGTTGGCTTCGGAATTTCCGTGCATACTTACTACATTCAAATAACCTAGTTGGGTCATATTGAGTTGTGCAACAATGAATAAAGGGATAAGCAAAAAAGAAAGGAAAATGTACTTCATAAAGTTGTATTTGTATTGCTCAAAGTTATTGAAATTTCTTTAATGAGCAATGATTTGTTTGTAATCGGTACTTTTATAAATCAATTTATGCTGAAAATTGTAACAATGAATTGTATTTGAATGAGGAAAAAGAAAACCTAAAGAGCATCAATTTTGTCGAGTTTTAGGAAAATCGAAGATTCGTCAAAGTTAGTGTATTCCAACGTTTATCTAAACGACATTCCTACTTGCTGGAAGGTCAGTCGTGAATATCTAGTATTTCAATTTTTTGAACGGCTAAGGTGTAATTTTTTGATTTACTTCAACCCACTTAATATATAATTGTATATCTCGCTATGGTCATGTGGTTGTGGTTCTAAGAAACTTTTTGTAAAATGAATAGGTTTATTTACCATTTCTCTATCTATCATTTCACTGATGATGTTGTAGAATCCAATAGATGTTTTACCAACTAATAACGGGTCTAAACTATTGTGTTTTTCGTAAAATCTCAGAATTTTTATAAAACCACTCAAATATACATAATCTTTTGTGAAACCTCCACCTCTAAAGATTCTCGTAACTATACTGTAGGCTTCGTTGGTATCTTGAATATGATTTTGATGCAAAAAGTCAAAACATTCTTTAAAATTGGCTCCATTACACATCATATCCACTACCACAACTCTATAAGCAAGTTTTTTGAGTCTTTCTATGGTTAAATTCCCACTCAAATATTCAGAAAGCAAAGCCAAGCCTTCTTGTGTCATAGTATTCAAAGGCATTCCAAGACTAAATATTTTCAATTTTTGTTCTCTTGAGTTCAAAGTGGTCACCATATGCACTCCAATTTCGTGCTCAATCAAAGCTTTGATTTCGGTTAGTGAGAACTTAGCATCTGGTTTGAAAACAATCGTTTTTCTGGAGTTGATTACCATTACTTTGGAAACAACTTTGTTGCTCACTTCCATTTTGCTGTTGAATCCATAAGAATTTAAGCCTTCTTTGAAATAGCCCATCGCCTCTTTAATTCCAATACTCGGAGAAAGTTTGGGTGCGCCTTCTAAGTTGGGTAAATGAAGTAAATATTGTGCATTTTGCAAATCCTTTTTTGATGGACGACCGAAATATCTTAAAGAATTATATTGAAATTTACTGGTATTGATACTTGACAGTAAATCCACTTTATCCATATAACTATTGATTACAGATTCATATAAATGTCTGATGGAAATGTCAGAAATTTCATGCGTTTTAAACTGACTTAATTGTCTTTTCAATTCATAAGGATGAATTTTGATGGGGCTGTATTGAAATTTAGGTAAATGCGTGAATTTACTTTTTTCAAACTTTTTTTGTTCACTGATACTGTTGATGGGATTGACATAAGATAATAGTTCAAAATTTTTGAGCAAACTATGTAATCCCTTGTCAATTTTTAAAACCGCCTTGTCTGTATTTTTATCCAGTAAAGTTGAGATATTGGTAGTTTTCCAATTGGTTTTTTCTTGACTAAAAAAACTAGCATTATTCAGAATGGCTCTTTTCAGTTTACGCTGTAATTCTTTAACGACTTTAGGATATGTTGCCCCAGTGAGTTCATTACAATACACTTTTTTAACTTCTGTGGCTAACACTAGTGTGTTTTTGAAATTTGTAGTGATATATTCTAAATTATAACCTCTTCCCATGAATACATCATTGATAGCAGTTACATTCTCAATTCCTGTGATTTTTATCTTAGAGAGTTCATCTCTCCAATTTTCAACTATATTTCCAAACTTACTTTGGTCTAGTTTTTCTGTTCCAATATTGAATAATGGCACTTCTCTTTCCCATCTTTTGTAATTGTAGGAATGTATATCATAAACAACACATCCGCCAAATATGGATTCTATTTTGGCTATTAAAGCGTGTGTAACTTTATAGTAATTTTCATGTTTTTGCAAACTGTCTTGAACTTGCTTCGGTCTTAAATTCTTTTTCCAAACTTTATTTCCCCATGCTTCATCGTAGATACAGGTTTCGGGATTTCTGTTCAAGTCATATTCAAATCTTGAGTCGTTGCCGATTAAAGTAATGGGCATTGAAGAAATAAAATCGGCAGTATTAGGATCTTCTTCATACCATCTGCTGTAATCGTCCAATGCGATTTTTGCTTTTTTGTCAGGAGATAGATGACTACCGTCATGAATAGCGGTACAGCAATAAGGCAAATATCTGTTTACTTTTATTTGAAAAGAACCATCTATTGGCGTTGCTTCAAATGTCTCTTGTTTGTTGATTAAGTTTATGATTTCATCAATTTCTAAACGAAGCATAGTTATAAGTTTTCTGGTCTAAAATTTTCTTTAAGTTCTTCTCTTTTTCGGGTCACTTTTTCAAGATAATTCACAATTTTTACTTGAAGTTTGGTATTGTTGAGTTTGTTGATATCGGTTATAGTTCCTGGACTCATTACATTTACTTCTATTAGTTTTCCACCAATCAAATCCAAACCAGCATAGTAAATACCATCTCTAACCAGTTTTTCGCCTATTTTTTTACAAAGTATTTTATCTTCTTTTGTTAAGGTGTATTTTTCTACAGTTCCACCTGCCGATATATTAGATCGAGCATCACCTTTTGCAGGTCTTCTTCTTAAAGCGCCTATAGGTTTGCCGTGAAGCATCAAAACTCTTACATCTCCATCTTCAGCACCTTCTACATAATCTTGTAAAATAACATAATTACTTTGCTTATCACCTCTTTCAATGTAGAATTCAAGAAGTGACTTGATATTGTGCATTGCCGCTTTTTCAATTACAATTACACCACTTCCTCCAAATCCATCTAAGGGTTTTAGAATCATTTTATCATGTTCTGATTCTTCAATAACAGAGATTAAATAACTGATATTCTTGGAGACATGTGTGGCTGGAATCAATTCTCTTTCAGGATCGTGATAAGCAGCTGTGTATATTTTATTGTTGGCTTCTCTAAGTCCATCCACAGCATTGATGATAAAAACATCATCTTTTACTGAATCTAAGAAATTCAATACTAGAGGATCTAAAGGAGGATTGGCTCTCATAAAAATGACATCAAATTCCGATAGTGGTCTCATTTTCTTAACGAATCTAACGCTTTTATAGAATGAGGGCACACTTGCTTTTACTTTATCTTCTTTGATAATCGTATTGCAATGGCTAAGTGTTACGCTATCTCTTATAGTCAGATTGTTGGGGTGTGTTATAGCTACTTCATGTCCTCTCAAGGCACATTCATGAATGATTCTCAAAGATGAGTCTTGATTGGGATTTACTCTATCCCAAGGATACATAATAAAACAGATTTTCATTTTGTGTTTGGCTTAAATTTGTGCGATATTATGAAAAAAAACAATGCAAAATAGATTAAAAGAATTATTTGATTAAAAATTTTATAGTTCACAAAATCTGGTGTTATACTATAACGTCTGTTTCGAGATAGAAGATAATAAAAATGATCAATCAGAAACATTTTAATAATCATTAAAAATTCTTACTTAAAAGAAATAATATTTGGTTTTGTCGATAATTTACTCAAAATTATTACTTTTACTTTATGAAGATTCTTGTATTGTTAACATTTGTTTTTACTGCCTTTTTTTCCTATTCGCAAAATAATGATTGTGAATCATTTAGGAAAGGTAAGTATTTTTATACACCTCCTAACGGTGGTGAAGTAACTTTTAAACGTACCAAGAAAAAACAAAAAGAAAGGTATAATGACGAACATCAAAGATTTATATTTCGAATTACTTGGACAGCAGAATGTGAATATGAATTGGAGTTGATAAAAACCAGAGGTGTAAACAAAAATCTCAAAAATGAAATTATAGGAACTAAGTTGTATTGCAAAATCTTAAAGGCTGAATTCGAACAATATAAGGTCGAGATTGTTTCAGAAGATAGAGTTGAATTGGTAACTATTTATGAAAAGTGAAATCTGATAACTATATCATATTGCCCTTAATTTTTTTGTTTTTGATTCCATTTATGGGGCAAGGACAAAAATTTTCTTTGGAACCAATAGAAGTTCAAGAAGAGGTTTTGATGCACGAAATAACTGAAGTACTTTTTTCAAAAGAATTTAAAGGGAAAATATCTAATTCGATTGATAGTTCAATTTATCATAAATTTACTTCAAAAAAATCTTTCAAACACAAACAAAGTATAGATATTAGAAAAGTAGGTTCTCTTTCACAAGTAGGATATTACGAAGTAAAAAATGCTAAGTTTTCAAACCTAGAGTGGCACACAGTTGACTTTAATGGATTCAAAATAGTGGATGGTAGCAATTATACCATTTCGAACATCACAATTGAAGAAAATTTATTGTCTAATAAAGTCTCAAAGGTATTTGAAGACAGCAAAGGGAATATGTGGCTTGGCTATGTTCAAGGTGGTGTAAGTTTGCTTAATAGTGAATTTATCAATCACGCACTGTTAGATGCTGATATAGAACCTCATGAAGTAGTAAGTTTTGCTGAAGTGAATGATAAAATTTGGGTAGGGACTTTTGGAGGAGGAATTTACGTTATCAAAGGAAATCAGATAAAAAAACTCAATAAAGATGCAGATTTCTTCTCTAATCATATTACTTCATTTTGTAAAACTGAAAATGGAGAATTGTGGATTTCAACTTTTGATAATGGAATCGTAAAGTACAGCAATGGGGTTTTTTATCATTTCCCTGAATTAGCTAAAGATAATTTAAATTCAATCATCAAAATTGTAGAAGACCCTATCAACAACAGTTTATGGATGTTGGATGACAAAAATAATATTTTCAGATTAGACGAAAACAATGAATTAAGTGTTGTAAACTTTGTAAACAAAAATTTTAAATACAAAGTAAATGACATCATTTTTCAAAATGAACTTATTATTTTGATGGATCAATCTCGTATTGGAATTATCTATGAAAAAATAATTACTGTTTTGCAAATTCCTATTGATGAAAATCTTACAGCAATAGAAGTTTCATCAAAGGGTAATATCTGGTTAGGAACTGAGTCGGGGAGTGTAGTCATTCACAAAAACGGAATGAATACTGTTTTATCCTCCAAACATGGACTAGGGGTGAATTATATCAGTGATTTACTTTTGGATAAAAACGGAAATATTTGGATAGCATCTTTAGGAAGTGGAGTTCTAATGAATTATGCAACTAGTTTTTTTAATTTATTGAATCACAAAGATGAGTTTTATTCATCAAATATTGTTATCTCAGGGTTTGGTGATAATTTGGTTTTTACAACTCAAAAAGGCGTGTCTTTAATGAATGAAGATTATGTTGTAAATCATTTTCAACATTCACTTTTGGAAAATCTAAATGGTGTAGCATATTATAATAATAAAATTTGGGGAGTAAGTTTTAATGGGATTATAGAAGTATCGAATGATTCTATTTTTCTTACAAGTATCAAAACTCCTGTTAATTCTGGCTATAATTCAAACACCAATATCTCAGTTCATAAAAATCAACTTTTTGTAAATAACTATAACTATGGTTGGTTTGAATATGACTTAAAGGAGCAAAAATGGCATCTATATAAAGAAGTAAACAAATTGTCTTGGACAACAAATATTTTTATAGATTCCAAAGAGAGAAAATGGCTATGTAGCAATTCAGGTGGAATTACGTTTTTTGATGGAAATCAACAAATTCAAATTTTAAAAAACATTACAGGCATCAATGGATGTGCAGAAGATAACGAAGGCAATATTTGGATAGCGAGTAATAAAGGATTGTATCAGTATTCTAATGAAAATAAATTGTATAAATTCAATTTTAAATCTAGTAATGTCAATCAAAATTTTAATTCAATTACTTATTCTAACCTTTTTAATGGGATTTGGTTAGGAACAAATAGAAATCTGCTTTTTATAAATTTGACACACAAGGATGTAAATATTTACAACAATCAAGCGGGAATTGGAGGGGTTACTTTTGAAAAAAATCAGGTAGTAAATATAGGTGATATGCATTATTGGATCACCAATAAATCACTCGTAAAATTTGTCCCCTATATCTTTGATACGAATCTATATCCTCCAGAAATTAAACTCAACACAGTTAGTTTTGACAAAAAAGAAAAATCATTTTTAGAACTTAAAGAAGAAGGAAATATTGATTTTAAAGAAATACAAAATGGCATCCCAAAGCAATTGGTTGTGTATGATGCAACTTCCAATATTAATCTAAATTTCACTTCTAATAGATGGGGAGACAAATCTAGTTTGAATTATTATTATAAAATAAACAACCATCAAGAATGGATTGGACCAATTACAAACGGTGTTGTCACACTTAATAATTTGAATTATCAAGATTATACTATAGAAGTAAAAGCGGTTGGCGTAAACCATACAGAAAGTAATACTGTGGTTTATGAATTTTCTGTTGTAAAACCTTTTTATCAAGAGTTGTGGTTTGTGCTTTTGGTAATTGTATGTATCATATCAATTGGAATTTTTACTTTTGTAGTAAGGTCTAACTTTGATTTCAAAAATTTCAATTCATATTCGACCTACTCTATCTATTTGAAAAGATTAAGGTTTTTAGCCTTGAGTTTTTTAATTGCCTTTCCTGTTATGGAATGGATCAAAACGAGTGTTTATGAAATGGTAGCGCCCAAATGGTTTGTAATTGTAATGATTGTTCTTTTAGGTCTTTCGTTTGTTATAACTACTTATTTTAAAAGGGTTTCCGAAACTTCCATTTCTGTTTTTGCGCTACTGAATAGTTCTATAATTACTGTGTTTTTGATTTATAGAGTAGTTGATTCAAATTATGCTCCAATTGTTTCTATTGAGTTGATGACAATCATAGCCTTTACAACGATGGTGTTCGATAATATGAGGTTGTTTTTAATATATTGGGTGACTTTAGTTGGAGTTTTTGCGTTTACGCTAATGGACTTTAACCTTAATAGTGAAAGAGAAATTGTTTATTTTTCCGCAACCATTTTGATGATTATTTTCTCGTTTACTTTCCATATTTTTCAAGTTAATAAAATCGGTAAAATTGTCTTTTCTGATAAAATTTTAAATACCTATGATAAGTTGGTTTTAGTCTATAATGAAAAAGGAGAAGTGGTATATGCAAATCCATATTTAAATAAATATTTTCAAAAAGAAGACAATCATATTTTGGGCGATGAATGGTATCGACTCAGAAATTGTGATGAAAACAGAACTAAAGTTATTAAAGATAATATTCATTTTCAGATTTCTAACAATCAACCATTGGAGGATTTAGATGAAGTAATATTTTCAAATTATTTGCAATCAGAGCGCATCATAGAGTGGAATTTCCAAATTATGGAAAATCAATATTTGATGACCATAGGCACAGATGTTAGTTTGGTGAGAAAACAACAAGAACAAATTACTTTATTGTCTAAAGTTTCCGAAAATGTTTCAAATGGTGTTATTATTCGAGATGCCAATGACGAGACGATATGGTGTAACAAGAGTTTTGAAGATTTAGTAGAGATGAAGTTGGAAGAACTTAAAGGCAAAAGACCTTCTAAATGTGTTCGTTTTGCAGATTTTTATAAAAGTGAAATTCCAATTTTTGATGAAAACTATGGGAATGAATTTTCATCCTTAGAAATTCCAATTCAAAAGAAAGACGGCAATATTAGATGGCTTTTGATGAATGAAACTGTTGTGAAAAATGAAAATGAGGAAATCGTACAATTCATAAGTGTAATTTCAGATATCTCAGAAAACAAGAAAAGAGATGAAGAAATTAAAGAACTGTCTAATGTGGCACAATCTGTAACCAATGGGGTAGTGATAACAACTCCAGAGAGTATTGTGACTTGGTGTAACAATAGTTTTGTGAAAATGTCTGGTTATGAAATGAAAGATATTATCGGGAAAAGACCTTCGCAAGTCCTTCAAGTTCCTAAGTTTTTTGAAGAAGAATTCAACGAAATTGTACAAGATGATCCTGTCAAAAATCCAATAAAGAGAATTGCGCACTATAATAAAAATGGTGAATTGATTTGGCTTTTGATCAATACAACACCAATTTATAACGATAAGAATGAATTGATTCAAATTATTGAAATTGTTACAGACATTACCTTACAAAAGCGTCAAGAAGAAGCATTTGAAAGATTGTCTTTGGTAGCCAAACATTCTCAGAATCCAATAATGATTATGGATGAACAAATGAAAATCGATTGGGTGAATATTGCTTTTGAAAAATCATTTGGATATCAATTGGAGGAAATCAAAAACAATGTGCCTGGAACTATTTTTAAAGGTGACAAAACCAAAAATAAATTATTCAAAACTTTCGAGATTGATTTACTGAAAAATAATGTAGCTAAAGGAGAATTTTTGCTTTATGACAAATTTCAAAATGCCATTTGGATGAATGTCTCGGCAGATTCTGTATATAACAATAAAGGAAAAGTGACACAATATATTTGTGTAATGCAAAACATTCAAGAGGTGAAAGAAGCACAAGCAGTGATTGCCGAGAAAAATAAAGACATTACAGATAGTATTGCTTATGCACTAAGAATTCAGTCTGCTTTGTTGCCAAATTTGAGACTATTGAAAAGAAACCTGCCCGAACATTTTGTATATTACAAACCCAAAGATATTGTAAGTGGCGATTTCTATTATATGGAATATACGTACAATAAAGTTTTCTTGGCTATTGCCGATTGCACAGGACATGG
>JAGYKU010000006.1 GCA_018401455.1 Flavobacteriales bacterium | reverse complement strand
AGGTTATCTTTTTTTAATAAGTTTTTATTACTAAAATGACGGCTAAAGTTTATGTTTTGTTGCATTATGTATGTTTTATAAACAAATTAATCGAACACTGGGCAAATATAGGTGTTTTTAGAATTGTTTGAACAAGCTGATAATCCAATTATTAACTCATGAGTGTTTGAACTTGCGGTTCTAATTTTAGAAGTTGTAAAATCAAAAGCATAACCAACTGTAAAGTATTTTGCAAATCTGAACTTTGCCATAAGCGCTATGGCATCTTGGTTTCTCCAACTAATTCCTAAGTCAAAAAGATGATTGATTTCGAAATTTAGGTTGGCATCGATACTTAATGCCGAAAAACCTACATACTTCAACATCACTGAAGGAACAGCATTAATGTCTCTTTTGAGTTTGAATCTTTTTCCTCCCACAAGTGCGTAATGGAACCTATTTCTAGCATCCACACCGATTACTCTTTCCCATTTATTTCTAAAAATTTGTCTTACGGATAGTCCTGCAAACCAATCATCGTGGTTTAGAAAAATACCAGGAGTAAGATAAGGCGCAAAAATTGCCCCGCCACCATTAGAAAAAGCAGGGTCGTTGTAATTTACAGCTACAATTTGAGAAGCATCTACTTTGAACTGCTGAATTCCTCCAAAAAGGCCCACACTTGCAGAAACATTTCTGCCTACTGGAAAATGATATGCATACGCTAAGTTTAATGTGGTTGTACCAATATAACCTAAAACATCATTTTCAAAATAAAGCCCTACACCGTGATGGGTTCTGTTGATTCTTGTTTTTTTGGATTTTAATCTTGTATGAAAACTTGCAAATCCCGTTTGAGGATTTCCTTCAAAACCTACCCATTGCGTTCTGAAACCGAGTTTGAAATTAAAACACTCTTGACTTCCTGCTAATGCAGGATTGAATGCAAAATAATTGAAAACATATTGTGTATATTGAGTCGTTTGCTGAGCTTTGAAAGACAGAAAAGATAATATAAATATGGTTAAAATTGAGGCTCTCATTTTATAACAGTTACATAACCTGAAAAAAGATCTTCATCACTTTCTGTGTTGAGGTCGATAATATAAAAATAAACTCCCGAAGGCACAGTGATTCCATTTTGTTTTCCTGTCCAAACTTTTTCACCACCATATCCCACGGATTTAAAAACCAACTGTCCCCATCTGTCATAAACAGATATTTTTGCTGTAGGAAAATTTTCGATAGAACTGATGTGCCAATAGTCATTGATGCCATCATCATTTGGTGTAAAAGTATTGGTAATGATCAAAGTTTCTTGAACCACAACGGTTACTTCATCTACATAAGCACAACCATCAGCAGTAACGTAAGTATAAAAATAGGTAGTTGTGACGGGAGGAGTAGCTATGGTTTGAGGTGAAATAGGATCAGATAAAGTAGAAGCGGGTGACCAAACCGAATTAGCAGGGCCAGTACCATTTAATGTCGTACTTTCTCCTCTAAAAATGGAACTTCCCTCTCCTGCATCAATAAGCACTTCTACTCCTTCGCCCTCTACTGAAATATTAAAACCACAAGAAGCCGGAAACAAATCTCCAGAAATAGAATCACCATCTACTTGAATGTAATAAGTAGTATTGGGAAGTAAGTTATTTGCCGTAAGTTGAAAATCTGAATTACTGGTTTCGCAATTGGAAACTAAATTGTAAGTGCTTTCATCACAGGGAATAGATGCAGAAATAACTGTAGCTTGAATACTGTTGTTAAATCCGTTCGTATTGTCACAATTGATATTGGAGAAATTTACAAATACATCTCCACCTGAGTTGTTGGTCGTAAAATTAAACCAAACCGTATTGTTGAGTTCGTAACAAAAATTTCCAGATAAACTAGCGCCATCTTCACATCCATTACAGGCAGAAACCGTTGCGTTTTGATTACTAGCAAACTGAGTTTGATTATAACAAAGTGTGGTAGCATTGACACAATTGTTATTTCCTTGCGAAAAAACAATGATAGGTATAGAAAATATGAGGTACAAAAAGTGTTTCACAATTCAAAATTAGTTAATTTAAATCACTAATTCAAAAACCGTGAAAGTATTTTTACTGTGAATTGATGAGTTGTGCCAACTGATTAGCAGGAACTACACCAGATTGTCTCCAAACTGGCGCTCCTTTTTTGAAGAGAATTAAAGTTGGAACACTTTGTACTCTAAAATGTTGCGCTGCATTTTGATTCTTATCAATATCTATTTTGATGATTTTTGCTTTGCCGTCAATTTTTGTTTTTGTTTCTGAAAGAATAGGCGCCATTGTTTTACACGGGCCACACCATTCCGCAAAAAAATCAACAAGAACTAAGTCTTCGTTTTTGAGATATTCTGTTAAAGATTGTTTAGACATATTTTTGAATTTGAGGTTTGTGGTTTGTGGTTTGGAGTTCGGAGTTTGGGGTCTCATAATTTTGGTTTACATAAAATTTATTTATACTTCACAATTATCTCCAGCGCATTTTCCACTCATACAACCAATTCCTAATAAAGGTTGAATTACAAAGATAAGACTTAAAACCACACCCACCCACATTCTATCTCCGATAGACGAAATAAGATACAGTAAACCAATGGCTAGAAACAGAAATCTTCTAAAATTCCAACCAGACAGGACTCTTCTTTTGATATTTGCGGTGCTAGTGTCCAAATACTTAAATTTTATTTTGTAAACTTTGCCATCCACCACCGTTATGTACGTCAAAACCATTAGATTTGAGAATGCTTTTTGCAGATCCGCTTCTCATTCCTGAAGCACAACATGTAATGATGGTCTTCTTTTTGTCTAGAGAATTTAATTTTCTGCTTAACTCTTGTAAAGGAATATTTTTGCTGCCTTTAATATGACCAGATTTGTATTCACCAGGAGTTCTTACGTCCAAAATGATAGCGCCATTCGCCTTTAGTTGTGCTAAATCTACTTTTGGTCCAATACCGAATATTTTTTTTATTGTCGAAATCATAATTACAAACTTTTATAATAATTTACATCCATCCATCCGCCACCATTGTGTACGTTGTCGAATCCGTTTTGTCTCAAAAACATCATAGCTTGTCCGCTTCTATTTCCAGAGGCACAACATAAAATAATTTCGCCATTCATTTTTTTGAAATCTTCTATTCTATTGGGTACTTCATTCAAGGGAATGTTTAATGAACCTACAACATGTCCTCCTGCAAATTCTCCTGCCGATCTAACATCTACTATAGTGTTATTTTCGCTTTTTATCAATTCTTCCATTTTTATTTATTTTTAATGTTTAGGCAAAATTACTATGTGCAAATTTCTCTATTTGTAGCTATTGTAACATATCTGAATTATAGAGGAAGGAAATAAGTTAAAGTGATTTGAAAAAAATATAATTTAGTAATAAGAAGATTCATGTTCTAGCATATATAACAATGACAGCCCATTAGTAAGAGGATGTTTTGCATTTTATAATATTGATGATAAAGAAAATTCGATTTTTTAAACCATACAAAGAATTTGTTTTTTCTATAAATTAATAATTATAACTAAACTACAACTTTAAATTCAAAATTTAATTTTTTGAAAAATACTTTAAAGATGAAGTTGAAGATTTTAATATATTTTTAAAAAATGATATAAAAAGTAAGTTGATTTATTCTGAAGATTATTGGTCTATTGAGAAACTAAATTTATTGTTCTATTCAGCTTTATCTAATAATAAAAATGGGTGTTCTTTATTTGAAAGTTTAACAAAAAATAAGAAAAAAAATATTTAGTCTTAATAATGATAATCTTTTACAGAAGTTCAACTAGAGTATATTAGATTAAAAGATGTTTATAATTGTTTTCTTTGTGATTACTAGAAATTTAATACTTTTATCAAATATTCTTTATGAATTCCCCATATAAAATCTGTGCAAATCTGCTTTATCTTTGTCATCAGCGTTCTATTGGCTAAATTATATTCGTGGAACACAAATTTAAAGTTTTAGAAAACATTTCACCTTTTGAAAATTAAAATCTCTTTAATACGTTTGATTTTTGATTTTCTTTTTCCTGTAATATCCCATTTTAATGCTGTATTGCACAAAGTTCATATGCGGATTGATATTGTAATCCACCATAAAACCAAACATCAGATATTTTGAACTTTTTACCCTTAATCTTACGTCCGCACCCAAACCGATTCTGTAGTAAGAAAAAATCGCTAAGGAATTGAGTTTTTGGTTTCCAATCAAAAAAGAAGGCGTATCATAATTCACCAAAAATGCTGCTGTTCCTTTGATGTAAGGGTCAATTTTCAATACACGTTTCGAAAAATAAACGGCTGAATTCATAGAAGGAGCAAACATTACATTTCTTGTAAATTTACTGTAAATATTTTCGTTGAAATTGGGGTTTTCTCCCACTTCATAATTGGTAGTAGTTCCAGAAATACTGTCGTAAACATAGCCGTAAGTATTGTAAAATTCTTGATAAAAATCAAATCCCAAACCAATCATCCACCTGTGCGTTGCATAGGTATTAAACGAAAAACCTAAATTTACTGCTGGTGTCACCGAGTTTCCTTGCACAACATTCGTTAGCGAATCATTATCAAAGACTTCTTCTATGATAAATGGGTTGTTTAATTCATAATTCAATCTTTGAGTTGGGGTAAATCCAATACTCATAAAAGAGTATTTGTCACCTTTTCTGTATTCAGAAGATTTGGCTAAAGCAAGGAATTGATATTCATCGTATATCACTTGTTCTTTTACAATTTTATTTAATCCAACAACTTTAGAATAATTGATTTGGAAATAATTTTCACTTAAATTCAAAACACCTAATCCATCATCTACTCTAGACATACCAAAATTTAATCTAGCGCCTAATGTATGAGGTCCAATTCTTAATCCTGCTCCTACATAAGGTAAGAAAAGAAAATTACGGTGGTTAAATTGATTATTTAAAATCGAATAAACATAGGGGTAAGAAGGGTATAAAACAATACTGTCGTAAGTGCTGGTATTGAATCTTCTTTCCAATTGCATTCCTGCTTCAACTACAGGAACTAAACTTTTAAAACGCAATATTTCCCTCTTAAATCCTAAGGAAAATCTTATAGTTGGCACTATTTTGTTTACCTCAAATTGATTGGTTTTTGAATTGCTTATTCCATTCCATATTTCTTGATCTCCAAGACTTGTTAAACTAGAATCTGAACTGAAAACGTTGAGCGAATCTGTATTATATATTGTCATTCCATATTGATAAGAATGAAATCCTAAAGAAATGGAAGTGGTAATAATATTATTTTTAAAATTGATGTCATTTCCCATTCCGATGAAAAAGGAACTTCCAGAAATCGAGTTGTTTTTTAGCGAAAAACTATTATCGTAAGTTCTGGATGGAAATACCAATTGAGGAATCACACTTTGATTGGTGTCGTAGTTTAGTGTTTTGACACTATAATCCAATTGAAAACTAGAAATCCATTCTTGACCATAGGTTTGAATACCCATCATCAAAAGTAGCGCAGTTGAGATTATATGTATCTTTATCTTTTCCAAATTATAAAGTCATTTTCAATGTTTTCAGTTCTGTAAGTTGGTATCTGGTAGCCATTAGTGAGAATGGGAACATTGATTTGTAAATACTGTAATAAATCGGAAACAGTAATAACACCATTTTGATCTAAATCTGATTTTCCAGATTTTAAACCATCTACCAAACAATACGTAAAGGCTCCGTTTTCCCATTGATCACTTTCTATGGCGTAATCCGCTCCTCCAGCACTTGAGATTACAGTGATTCCGTTGTTTTCTTTCAAATCTGCAAAAACTATTTTTAACGCATCCAAAGATCCATCTGTTGTAAGTTTCATTCCTGTATTTGAGGCATTTCTAAAGATGATATCTTTCCCAACTTCTACATTCGTATTTTGCATTACAGCACTCTCTTTATCCAATTCGCCACTATGGCAAGCATCCAAAAAAAGTAATTTTTTTCGACTTTGAATGGCTAGAAGTTTGTTTTCCAATTCTGAATATGGCAAAGCGTTTTCTTCTGGAGCATAGAAATCATTGTTGTAAGTAGCCAAATAATAATCAAAATTTTTGTTCAACAAACCGTGACCCGCATAGTAAATAATCACCACATCATTTACTGTCGATTGACTAAGGAAATCATCGATTTTGTTTAAAGAGTCTTTATGTACACTTTTGTTGAAATAGGTTTGTGAGAAAGTTTGCTTAAACATTTTAGATTTCGAAAGTGTTTTTTTGACATTTTCAATATCTTTTTGAGCATATTTTAAATTCTTAGTAGTGTCTTGATAAACAGATGCCCCAATTCCTACAAAATAGAGGTTGGGTTTCACAGCTTTGACATTAGACTTGATGTAAGTAGTTTTGGTTATAGAAGCAATATTTTTGATGTTATTCGCAACCAAATCTATTTTATTGATACCACTTTGAAGTAGAACTGTAATATTGGTATCAACATTATTTTTAAGATAATGTTCTTTACCAGATTCGAAAATCGGAACCCCATCAATTTTGAGTTGGAAATTTTTGATACCATATTCATCGTCTATTTTGATATTGACTAGCGCAACATCTTTGTCAGAAACAGGTCCTTCAAGGGATAAGATTTTGATGCTAGGAGCGGCATACTCAATGTCTATTTTATCCTGAAGAATATTATTTCTCGAAAGCCTTTTTTGATGCAGCATTTCTAATTTTCCCACGATTTGTTGGTTTCCGTATGGTATTTTGGAATAAACTATATCAGGTCTGTTGTAAAAAAGATCGTATTGTTGAAACGAAACAGCATTGTGATTTTCTGTAAATCCTATGTAGGGGAGTGAACCTTTGGTTGCGTAGTAGTAGTCATCTGGAGTAATCATCACAAAGTCGTCAATTCCCATAGACGCCAATCTCAAAATTACCTTTCCTTTTTGGTTGTATAATAATACTTGTCCATCCCAACTTGTGGTAAGGTATAATTTCTTTTTTAAATCATAATCTACAGAAGTAATAGGATTGGTGTGAGGTGTTTTGAACCCCGTATCTTCAGGTTTGTCATTGATGTATTCTGTAATTTTGGTGTCTTCCGCAATTATAAAAAGCGTGTCATTTTGAAAAGTTCTGTTAGAGTTTTCTACAATAGATTGGAAATTTTGCTCGTTAGGTTCATGATTTTCAACAAATTTTTCTGTGAATGTCTTTTGATTGGTATTCAAATCCCAAACAAAGTCGTAATATCTACATTCTTTATAGTATGCAATGCCCGGATATGGTTTGGTAAGTACAACTTTGAAAGTGAATATATTGTCTTTTTGTGAAACTAAGGAAAGTACTTGATAACGCCAGCCTTTTTTTTGTTGCTTACTGGTCAATTGAAATTTATGAGTACGAATACTTCCGCCATAAGTTAAATCCCAAAATTTGATGATACCATTGTTAAACCCAAGAATAATTGATTTTTCATCTTGTGAAAACTTAGCAAAATTAATCGCAGAACTATTGCTTTTGAAATCTCGAATTAAAGTCCCCGTTTTAATATCCCAAAGATATATTTTACCATCGTTGGCTGATGTAATAAAAACTTTACCATTTGGATGGATTGCAATATCTTTGGCGTCATAATAATTTGTACTATAAAACTTATTAATTGATCCATTTTTAGTATGATAAAGCGTTACAACATTATCTCTTCCCAAACTCAAAATATTGGTGTCGCTCACTGCAATCGCTTGTGTCTCGCTTTTGAATCGATATCCCGAACGCAACGTTTTCTGATAATGAAAACCGTGTTTCCCATTTGTAAAACCTAAAATATTTCCACTTTTTGTAGCAATATACATCGATTCTTCGTTTCTCGAAAATGCAAAATCATATAGCGAAGCGCTGTGTTTATAGGTAATATTGTTTTTTTCTTGATAGAATACGCCTAATTTATCACCGCCATAGAGCAAATCCCCATTTTGGCAAATATGAACTCTTGTAAATGGTTTTCTTTTGGGCGTTTTGTAAATCTCTATTTCTTTAGTGTCACATTTATATTCGTACAAAACTTTAGCAGCGATGTACAAAGTGTTTTTAGAAACATTATAAACGACAGATTGTGGCAAAAAATCAGTTTTGGTTTGTTGAATCAATGCTCCAGTGTAAGTATTCCAAAATCTAACAGTAGAATCGTTACTACAACTAATTAAAACACTATCTGATTTTATAAACTTTAGGTCATTAATCCTATCTCTGTGACCTGTAAGAAGTCTGAGTTGTTTTCCTGTTTCAAATTCCCAAAGCACAATGTTGTTGTCATATCCTGCCGAAGCAAAAATGTTTCCAGATTGGGCAAACTCCAATTTATTTACCTCAGAGGAATGGCCAGTTTGCACACTAAATTCTGAAGTCTGACTGTAAAAGAAACTTTTTGCAGCAAAGAATAATATGGTAGTTATGATGAACTTTAAATTCATGTCGCAAAGATAAATTTATTTTTGGTTCCTTTTTTTAATAGATGACTAAAGTCGTTTTTTTTTAGATAAATATTTGTAACCAAATTTGAGTTTTGAGTTATTTACTAAAACCTTTAAAACCCAAAAATTATGATGACTTCAACACTACTTTCGCTTATGCTTCTTTTTGTGAGTCCAGAACCAGTAAAAGAAGAGAAAATTAATATTCACGATGCAGTTGCTCAAAATTTAGTCACTGTAAATGCTACTTCGAATGGAGATTATTCCGGAAAGTCTATTGTATTGAATATTTCCCCTAAGGTAAAATCAAAATACTTGATAGTAGTTCCTGCGGGAACACATTTTATTTCTGAAGAAAGTTCAGAGCAAGACATTTTCGTGGTTGAAGATCAAGTTTTGGCGCTCACCTCATCCGAAGGTGAAGACTATACTGTTGAAGGTTTTTGTAGTCAATATTCCAACGCAGCTCCAGACAATGGTTCGGGATTTAAGTTGGCACTAACTAAAAATGAAAACTTAGCCAAGTTGTCTAAATATATGAATGGCAAAGGATTTTCTGAAGACGTAAAACAAAACGCTATTTGGTCTGTATCGGATAAAAAATCGGTTTCAAATATTTTTGATTATGAAGATGAAAATAATACTAAAGTAAAAGATTTGAGGTCTTATGTTTGTGAACTTACCAAGTTGGAAAATGTTTGGTACAATACTGCGACAACAAGAACTTTGACTCCCGAAAGACAAATAGAAACTACTCCTACAGTAATTACTGGGAAACTAGAATATAAAGTTGAAAAGCCAGGTAAAATGTCACTTTCTGTCTATAAAGCCAATGGAGAATTGGTAAGAGAAATTTTCAAAGATGTAGCTATAAATAATGTCGGAGAAACTTCATTCAATTTCAAAGGAAAAGTGCAAGGTTGGGAAAAAGGTGGATACGTTGTAAAAGTAAAAATTGACCAAAAAGAAATCCACTCACAAGCCTTCGAAGTATAATACTTAAGTTGGTTAGTTATTATTTTAGACTCAAGATTACAAGACAAAAGACATCAAGACCTATGTTTTTGTACAATGTCCAACGTATAATGTCCAATGTCTTATGTCCATTGTGATATTTACAAAATCACATTTTCAATGCCCCATAAAAATCTAGCATCTAAATGTCTAGCATCTTCAAATCGTAAAGTCCTTTTTCCTATTTCAACTTTCTGATTTCCTATTTTCAAATTGACACATTTTCAAATTTTCAAATTGTAGTAAAATCACTTCTTCCCCGGTCTTGGCTTTAGTTTTGGAGTGGCTTCGCAGGAATCGTCTTTAGAAAAAATCAAATTATTTTCTGAATGAGCACATTTTAGAATGCAACCAGATTCAATTTCTTCGGATAAATTTACAATAAAACCATTGGTAGTACCAATTCCTTCGATGAGAGTGAAAGTTTTTCCTTTTTCATTGGCGTTAACCTTTGCTTGAATGATTTTTCTAACTTTTCCTTCATAAACTTCCTCTTTTACATTTATTACAATAAGGGGTGCTTCGAGCCGACTACATATTGCAGTTTGAATTGTGTCGCCTACGTTTAGGTTAAAATCATACAATAAAAACTCGTTGACTTCATCAGTAAATGACCGAATATAGAGATTATTAGTTACAGAATCTTGTCTTACGAAAAATTGTTTTTGAAGTTTATTGTTAAGTATAAAAGGTTCTGTTGTATTCACTTTAAAATAAATATTTTCAGTAGAATCAATCCTTCCCATTTTACTTGAAGTTTGAAATACTTCTTTACTTGCCACTTTAAATTCATCAGCATCCCAAGATGTGGATAAAATATACCAATGTGAGTTGTTGAGATTGAAACTTTCTTGCCCAAATGTAAAAAGTGTGGAGATTAAAAAAAGTATGGTTAGTTTGATGTTCATATTGAGCAAGTTAAATGATTCCCTAAAATTAAGATTCAAAATCTTTATTTGCAATTTTTTTGCCAAGAAATCACATTTTGATAATTCTATTGTTTTAAGTTTTGATTGTAAAACTCTATTTAAAGTTCATCACATTCATTAATAATTTCATTTAAATTTGTAGCATAAAACTTTTTAAACCTAGATGATTCCAAAATTCGAAATACAGCTTAAACATCATTTAGGATTTGAGCCTACTCCAGATCAGGAAAAAGCGATTAATGCACTTTCAAGATTTGTGTATTCGCCCAATAGCCAAGTGGGAATGATTCTTAGAGGATATGCAGGAACTGGAAAAACAAGTCTCATTGGTGCTTTGGTAAAATGTTTATTGGATTTCAAAATGAAATCGGTACTTCTTGCGCCTACAGGTAGAGCAGCAAAAGTTTTGGCGCTTCATAGTAACAGTGATTCGATGACCATTCACAAGAAAATTTATTTTAGAGATACATCAGGTGGTGAAATGGCTTATACCATGGGGCGAAACTTACATAAAAATACATTGTTTATTGTAGATGAAGCCTCCATGATTTCGAGTGGTTCAGGAACAGAATACGAATCAAGAGATTTGCTAGATGATTTGATGAGTTATGTATATAATGGTTTCAACTGTAAAATACTTTTTATTGGTGATACAGCACAGTTGCCTCCTGTTGGAAGTCCATACAGTCCTGCTTTAGAAAAACAATTCCTAGAAGGTGCGTACGGTATTCCATTTGGCTTGGTGCAATTGAGAAATGTGGTGAGACAAGCGGAAGATTCGGGAATTTTACTCAATGCAACTCAGTTGAGGGTGAATTTATTAGAAGATGATTTTAATGTAAAATTACAAACCAATCGTCAGGATGCAATATTGATAGATGGATACACACTCCAAGATGAGTTGGAAAGCAATATTTCTAAGTACGGAATTGAAAATGTTATTGTGGTTTGCCGTTCAAATAAAAGAGCCAATTTGTTCAATCAGCAAATAAGACATAGGATTTTGTACCACGAAGAAGAAATCAATACTGGAGATTTGATGATGGTCCTCAAAAATAATTACCATTGGATGGATCCCAACAGCAAAATGGCTTTTATTGCCAATGGTGATACAGTTGAATTATTAAGAATTGTTCGCTTCGAAACTTTATATGGATTCAACTTTGCTGATGTAACACTAAGATTTGTTGATTTTCCAGATGAACCCGAATTTGAGTGTAAAATTATCTTGGATGCCATCATGTCTAATAGCGCTGCCCTTTCTTGGGAACAACAAAACCAATTGTATCAAGAAATTGAAAAAGATTTTTCTAATATTTCTAGTAAAAAGAAAAGGGCTGCATTAATTTTAAAAACCCCACATTACAACGCTTTGCAAGTCAAATTTGCATACAGTGTTACTTGTCACAAAGCGCAAGGTGGACAATGGCCAGTAGCATTTATAGACCAAGGTTTTCTTCCTCCAGAAGGGTTGAATCAAGAATATATGCGATGGCTTTACACAGCCATTACTAGAGCATCAGAAAAAGTGTATTTTGTGAATTTTAGCGAAGAGTTGATCGGTAGTGAGTTATAAAAACAAATCAAAAACCAACTAAAGACTACTCCATATTGGTAAAAACTTGAAGTACATCGTCATCGTCTTCAAATTTCTCAATCATCTTTTCGATTAATTCTTTTTGTTCGTCAGTCAAACTTACAGTGGTAAGAGGTGATCTCACATTTTCAGCAGAAGCAATGTCGATGCCTTTTTCTTCAAGGGCTTTTTGCATATTGCCAAAGTCTGAGAAATCTGTAACAATAAGAATTTCTTCATCATCTGCTTCGATTTCTTCTAAACCATAATCAATCAACTCTAATTCCAATTCTTCCACATCTAATCCTTCGGTTTTAATCGTGAAATTGGCTTTTCTATTAAAAATAAATTCGAGCGAACCATTTGTTCCTAAACTCCCTTCAGATTTTTTGAAGATACTTCTAATATTTGCTACTGTTCTGGTAGGATTGTCTGTTGCTGTTTCAATAAAAACCGCTACACCAAAAGGACCATAACCTTCATAGTTTACTTCATCCATGTTGGCTGCGTCTTTTGCAGATGCTTTTTTAATTGCATTTTCTACATTGACTTTGGGCATGTTGGCTGCTTTTGCATTTTGAATGGCAACTCTCAATCTTGCATTGTTTTCTGGACTTGGACCTCCTTCTTTTACTGCCATAGAAATTTCCTTTCCAATTCTAGTAAAGGTTTTAGCCATAGCGCCCCAACGCTTCATTTTTCTTGCTTTTCTAAATTCAAATGCTCTTCCCATGGTGTTTATTGTTTACTTTAATGTGATTACAAAAATATAAAATCGTTTCAAAATCTATTGAATAATCTGTATAATTAATTTTCAACTTTTACCACTTACCGCCAAAAACTTTGTCATACAAATCTTGAGTTAGTTGTCGAACTAATTCATTTAATAATTCTCCTTCAATACTTGCGAAATCGTTTTGGCTATCATAATCCACAAAGGCTGAAACTGTTTCTTTACCTTCAGATGTTATGTTTTTTTCTTGCTCTTCAGAAAGTTCTCCTGTATATTCCCAACTGATACTTACGGTCATTGTCAAACGATTTTGAGCAGCTACATCCGTTCCTGCTTGAATACTTATTGGCGTAATTCTGTAATCTGTTATTGCGCCATCGATCATCCATTCTCCGTTTTCTGTCACCAATTCTTTTTTGGATTGTGTCAATACAACATCTCGAAGTCCTTCTGTAAGCAAAATACTAGAGGAGGAACTCGCCAAACTACTCCTATTTTCGAAGAAATTTACTTGGATTGTTTTTCCTGGAATTTCTTGATTGCTTTTTCCTCCTGGTTTTAAACTATAAACAGGGAGTTTGCAATTATGTAAAAACAATGTTAATACACATATAAAACCAATATATTTGGTAAATTTTATCATTTAGGAATATCGTATTCTTTAATTTTTCGGTATAAAGTTCGTTCAGAAATTCCCAACTCTTTAGCGGCATATTTTCTTTTTCCTTTATGTTTTTCCAATGCTTTTACAATCAATTCTTTTTCTCTTTCTTCCAAAGATAAACTTTCTTCCACTTCTACATGTTCCTCTATTGGGTCTTGGTAAAAAACCGAATCCTCATCATTGGGCATGTAATGAAAATCGTTATTTTTAGAAATATTACTTGGAAAAATACTTGGAGTTCCAGTATTGGTGGTTTCTGGATGCGAAAATTTTTGGATAACCTCGTTTTTTTCTGAAGTGGTAAATTGGTGATTTCCATCCATCAATTCTACTATGATACGCTTCATGTCTGTCATTTCTTTTTTCATGTCAAACAGCGCTTTATAAATCATTTCTTTCTCCACACCATCTATTCCTCCCGTTCCACTTCCTCCATACGAATTAATTACTGCGGGCAAATTATTTAACTCATCAAAAGGTAAATATTTCAAAAGTAATTCTTTAGTGATATTTCTTTCTTTTCAATAACTGAAATTTGTTCAGTTATATTTTTTAATTGTCTAATATTTCCAGGCCATTTGTAAGAAATTAAAGTATGAACTGCATTTTCGTCCAACTTTATAGAAGGCATTCTGTATTTTTCAGCAAAATTAGAAGCGAATTTTCTAAACAATAAGTGGATGTCATCTCTTCGTTCTCTGAGTGGTGGCAATGAAATAGGCACTGTGCTCAAACGATAAAACAAATCTTCTCTGAACTTGCCTTTGTGAATTGCAACATCCATTTTTTCGTTGGTGGCTGCTATAATTCTCACGTCCGTTTTTTGTACTTTGGAAGAACCTACTTTTATAAATTCCCCTGTTTCGAGTACTCTTAATAATCTCACCTGAGTTTGTAAAGGCAATTCCGCAACTTCATCTAGAAATATTGTTCCTCCATCAGCGACTTCAAAATAGCCTTTTCTGCTGCCTTGAGCACCTGTAAACGAACCTTTTTCGTGTCCAAACAATTCACTGTCAATAGTACCTTCTGGAATAGCACCACAGTTTACTGCAATATATTCATGATGTTTTCTTTCGCTGTATTGATGTATAATTTGCGGAATGGTTTCCTTACCTACACCACTTTCTCCAGTTACCATTACCGAAATATCTGTTGGCGCTACTTTTATGGCTACTTCCAAAGCTCTATTAAGACCGGGAGCATTTCCTATGAGTCCAAATCGTTGTTTAACTGCTTGAATATCCATATTTTTAATCTATAACTTTTCCAAACAATGTCGCTCCAGTACAACTTTCGATGTAAACATTTACATAACTTCCTTTTGGATAAGGCCCTTTAGGAATTACAACCATAGCATTTTGTGAGTTTCTTCCGCACAACTGCTCCTCAGGATATTTTCGTGAAGGACCTTCAATTAGAATTTTATATTCTTTACCTACTTGTTGCTCTAATCTATAAAGTGAGTTTGCATTTTGAATTTCAATTACCTCTGCTAATCTTCTTTTTTTAACTTCCAAAGGAATATCGTCTTCGAATTTTCTTTCTGCCAAAGTTTTGGGTCTTTCAGAATAGAAAAACATATATGCATAATCGTATCTAACTTCTCTCATTAACGATAAAGTATCTTGATGTTGTTCCTCAGTTTCACCACAAAAACCTGTAATAACATCTGTAGAAATAGCACAATCAGGCATAATTCTTTTGATGGCTTTCATGCGTTCATCATACCATTCTCTGGTGTAGCCTCTATTCATTTTTTTCAATACTTCAGTATTTCCAGATTGAACAGGAAGGTGAATGTATTTACAAATATTCTCGTATTTTGCCATCGTGTGCAAAACATCATCTGTCATGTCTTTGGGGTGAGAAGTAGAAAATCGAACTCTTAAATCTGGATGTACCAAAGCTACCATTTCCAATAGTTGTGCAAAGTTAGTTGTAGGAATATTTGGATCTTCGATTTCTCCTTTTTTGGAAATATTCCATCTATAACTATCTACATTTTGCCCTAAAAGTGTCACTTCTCTGTAGCCTTCATCAAATAATTGTCTTGCTTCTGCAACGATACTCAATGGATTTCTTGAACGTTCTCTCCCTCTTGTAAAAGGAACAACGCAAAATGAACACATATTATCACATCCTCTTGTGATTGAAATAAAAGCAGTTACACCATTTCCTCCTAATTTAATCGGACTGATGTCCGCATAAGTTTCATCTCTTGAAAGCAAAACATTTACTGCTTTCTGACCACCATCTACTTGTTTTATCAATGAAGGTAAATCTCTATAAGCATCTGGTCCTACAACAATGTCCACTAATTTTTCTTCTTCAAGAAGTGTTTCTTTCATTCTTTCTGCCATACAACCCAAAATACCAACGATAAGTCCTGGATTCGTTAGTTTTTGTTTTTTGAAAAGTTGTAATCTTTTTCTTACTGTGGCTTCGGCCTTTTCTCTTATGGAACAAGTGTTCAGCATCACTAAATCTGCTTCTTCTACATTTCTAGTAGTAGTAAAACCTTCCTTTTGTAAAATTGATGCTACAATCTCGCTGTCTGAAAAATTCATAGCGCAACCATAACTTTCTAAATATAATTTACGACCGTTGGCACCATTACCTTCCATTATTAATGCCTCACCTTGACGATCTTCTAATATTACTTTTTCTTCCATTCCAAAAAATTAGAAAACAAAGGTATGCAATTCTTGTATATGACAAATTGTCATTGAAAGAAATTTACACAAAAATCGTTAATTTGATGTTGATTTAATAGTGCTCTTCAAAAAATTTATCTTGCGCAATTGCAAGAGGTAGAAAAATAAACTTTTGAATTTGGTAGCAATGCTTTTATTTTGTCTTGTTCGGCTTGTGTCATTTGAATCACTCTCAAATCAAAAACTTTTAGATTCTCTAGTTCAGAAATACTTTCTGGAACTATATAAAGTTCATTGCTCCACATGTCCAAAACTTCCAGTTTTTTGAGTTTATTGATATCATGAGGAATAGCGGTAATTTGGTTTTGATCCAAATAAAGTTTTTGTAAATTGGTAAGTTCTGTTAGAACAACGGGAAAAGTTTCAAATTCATTTTTGCTTACCGACAATTTTTCTAAATAAGTTAATTGTGCCAATTCAAAAGGTAAATCTGAAAGTTTATTTTTGGCTAAAATAAGCACTCTCAAGTTTTTAAATGCTAAAATTTCTTTGGGAAATTCTTTTAATTTATTTTTAGTTAAATCAAGAATAAAAACATCATTTGGATTTCTCATTGCAGTCTCCAAAGAATTGAATGTCTTGCAAGTATCTAGGTCAACAACTTTAATGTCTTGAGAAAAGTAACAATTACTCAACAGAAAAAATATCCAAAATCCTATTCTCATATATTTTCAAAAGATTTCTTTATTGAATGATTAATTTTTTCATTTCAAATTTTTGTTCAGTTTGAACCGAAATAATATACGAGCCAGAAGAAAAATCACTAGTATGAATAACCAATCTCGACATTTGATTTCCTGGTATTTTCTTTACTAAAGTACCATTTATTGAATAGATATTTATTTCAATAATTTTTGATATCTCGTTTTCCATTCTCAATTCAACCAAGTTTTTAGCAGGATTAGGGAAAATCGAAAATAAATTTTCACTTATTGAAATATTCTCTACAGAACTCATTAATTCTGCTGATTTTATTGCTGCCAAAGCATTTGCTTTACCCCATCCCCATTGTAGATGACCAGCAGAACCAATTGCTCCTGTATGCTGATCTAATCTTGCAGTTGTTTTGAGCACTTCCTTTATTTGTGTAGCAGACATATTAGGATATGCTTCTAGCATTAATGCAACAATTCCTGTCACCATTGGTCCAGACATTGACGTTCCAGAAAAAGATCTAAATCCGTAGGTTTTTCCATTAAAGTCAATTGGACTAGTGTAAATGGTGTAAGTTGGATCAAAAGAATTGACTGAAGAAATAACATTACTTCCTGTTGATGTTATATCTGGTTTTACTCTTAAATCTACTGTTGGGCCTTTGCTACTAAATCCAGATAAATTACCAAAAGCATAATTTCCATTAGACAATAATTTTTCTGCTGCGTAAGAACCTACAGTAATCACGTTCTTTCCAACTCCTGCTGGCTCTCCAAGTCCAAAATCATTATCCCCTGCGGTTGCTCCTGGATAATTAGACGACAATGAAACACCCCAGTTGGTATATCTACTGTTCATTCTCACGTTGTTCCATACATGCAGCTCGCTGTTTTCGGAAGTAGCTAATAAAATAACTTTATAAGTGCCTGTTCTTTTCACTTCCAATCTGATATTTGATTTATTATTCAAAAAATGTTGATTATCAGACTGAATTCTGATGATTAAAGTATCATTCGCACCAACAAGAATAGTATCGTTAACAAAAGGTTGATTTGAAGTGTGATAAAAAGGTGTTTCGTAAACCAAATTATTAGAATTATCAACCAATCTAATCGCTGCTCCAAAACTAGAATAAGCAGAGCCCCACATAGAAAGTGTTTGTCCAAACATATCTGCAATATTCTCATATCCTACCACCGTTTTTAGGGTGTCGTTTGGATTAGAAATAAAATCATAATTTAAGTGAAAGTTGTTTGAAGTAGTGCCATTGTTTCCTGCAGAACCAACAAAAACTTTACCTGGTCCATGAAGAATATCTATTCCTAGATTTTTTAGAGAAGTACCATCATGTGGGCCTAAATGACTTCCAAAACTCATATTGATGACGTATGGTTTGTCATTTTGAGCGGCATAATTTGTGACATAAGAAAATGCATCAATCAAAGATGGAGCATCTCTTCTTAATGAAATAAATATTAATTCTGATTCTGTTGCTACACCTCCATGAACTGTCCCTGCTCCTGTTCCTCCTGCAATTCCTGCCACGTGAGTTCCGTGAGAGCCTGGTCCAAAAACATAAAGTGTATCTTGCTCTCCAGCCAAAAGTTCGCTTTGCCCCACGTATTCTGTTCCAAAACTATAACCATTGGGTGCAGGTCCTGATAATTTGTTTTGATCCCAAGCTCTGCTCAATCTCAAGTCACTAAAAGTAGTATCATAAAAATTAGGATGCGTATAGTCAAATCCCCAATCAATTATTGCTACAATCACACCTTTTCCTCTATATGCTTGCGCTAAACCACCTAAACCTTGGTGAACACTATCCACTCGAGCATCTAGAATGCAAAGTTCCAATAAAGGTGAAACTGGCTCTCCAATTTCTATGTAATTAATTCCTTCTAATAAAATAAACTCACCAAAACTATATAAAGGAACTCTCATTGACCAAAGTTGGTTAAGTTTTGTGTCGTTGATAATGTTTAAATCTTGTACTTTATTTTTTGATAAATTATTCTCATCTACAATAGCAAGTACACCGATATGATAAACTCCGTTTATTTTAATTAAATCGTAATCTGTTATAAATTTTTGATTTAAATCTTGATTATCGATGTTCCCAACTTTTTTTAATTCGTTTAAAAAAACGTTTGCAGAAGCATTAAGTTTAGCTTGACTAAATATTGTATTGGATAAGAAAAATGTTGCGAAAGATAACAGTAAAAGGTTTTTAGTAATCATTTTGAGATATTTTTGTTGTGTAAAATCAATTTATTGATTTCCAAAGGTAACAAAAAAATCCTAGTATCCTTTCAAAAGTAATACATCAACTTGATATACTCATTGTTGACCATAATCAATGATTGTTCGTACTGCCACCAAACTTCCTTTTTATAAAAACTACTTTCAGCACCTCTTAAAATGACTTTTATACCTTTTTTTGCGAATCTTTTGGTAACTAAATTATCAATTCTTCTCAAATGAAAGTGATCTGAAACAATGATGATTGTCTCGTAGTTGTTTGCCAAAGAAAACCCTAAAATCGTATCACTTTCTTCTTTTGTACTTGTTCCGTATGGAATAGGAACAATCGCTTCACTAGGCACGTTATTAATTTCTAAAAATTCTCTCATAATAAGCGCGTCTGGTATGCATTTATCTTCATTGCCGGCATTCCAAACCAATTGGTCTATTCCATAATTAGCTCCAAGAGGAATCAACTTATTGCTCCAGCCTTCGTCAAAAAGATGTTTAGCGGTTATAGGTCTGTCGTAGATATTGCCTCCTAAAATAAAAATTGCATCCGCTTTTTCTAACGGTGATTCAGTAATTAAGAAATTCCCAACACCTTTTAGAATCGGCATTCTAAAAATGAATAGCAGAATCAAGAATGCTACGAAATAGAAATAGAATTTTTTCCAACTACGGTAACATTTGGCAATCTTAAATTTTATTACATCTATAAATTCAAGCATGATTATTTTACAACCATGACCAAATATTTAGAAACACTCCAAAAATTCTTAGGGTCTTTGATGATTAATTTTTCAATTGTTCCATCACCTTTTAATTCATAAGAATTGCTAGGGTGTGTAGTAATCATTTCTACTTTCTTGAATCCTAAAGGAATTTCATCTAAATCGTTGATGTTGACTTCTGTAAAATAATCTTTATTGAAATCTTGTGCCAATTCATTGTTTTTGCCAATTCCTAATACGCCACCTTCTGTAGTAATTACTTTATTATCTACCAATTCACTTTTTGTACCATAAGCAAAATAGGCAGTATTCAAAGCGATTTGAACTGTTTCTAATTTTTCAGATTTTTCTTGGAAAGCGTCAAACAATTCTCCAAAAGCGGCATCAATATTTTCTAGTTCTTGTTGCAATTGGAAAATTTCCATGTTTTTGGCTTCTACTTCTTCAGATAGCGTCAAAATCATTTCTTCAAAAGCACTCATTTGAGCATTGTTATTATTCATGGTACTTTTGTTATTTTTAATTTCAGACTGAAGTTTAGCAATTTTCGACTTATTGTCATTCAATAATTTCCCTAAAGTTTGAATTTCTGCAATCAAATCTGGATTTTCGGCAGAAAGTCCTTCTGGATTGTTTTTCATGTCAAAAATCTTTTTTTGCTCTCCTTGAATTAATGCTAAGTTGTACTTAATTTCATTCATGTATGATGCGTAGTAGTTGTACATAGAATCTTTTACCATTATTTGGTGTTTCAAATCCATATTTTCTTCTTTCAATTTTTCCAGTTCTGCATTTGAAAGGCTATTATTGTCTGAAGGAGTTTCAGAATTTTCAGTTTCTGTTTGACAAGCAAATATTCCTAAGGTAAGTAGGGCTAAAATTAGTTTTTTCATTGTGATTTAATTTTTTTAGTGGTTATATGGAATACGCCATGTTATATTCATTGTTGTTTACGCAAAGTTATTTTTATTTATTAATTTGTTTTAAAAACTTTGTATAGTTTGAAAGTATATCTCCCCTCATATACAGACACATATTAAATTTAAATATTTTTATTTTTAATTTATTTTAAAAAAATACTTTGTTTTCTATAATAAATCAGTTAAATCATCAACTCCGATAGGTCTTTCTACATTAAATCCTTCTCCATATTGAGTATTAATTAATCTTCCAAACTGAATGGCACGACCTTTCAAAAAATCGATAAAATCCTTACTTGAAATGGGTGTTTCGGGTCCATCAATATTTTTATCAGGATTGTAAAATTGTGTTTCAAAAGCTAAAATACTTTTCATTTTTAGTTCAAATTGTTCGGAAATATCCACAATCACATCAGGTTCAATCCATCTGTCTTGAATGTATCTATAAATACTTTTGGGTCTGAATGGCATTTGATGTGCTCCATCTATTTTGGTTTCCACTTTCAAAAGGCCTGAAAGAAAACAGGCTCTAGAAACTAAATTCCCCGCCCTTGCGTGATCTGGATGTCTGTCTGTAACAGAATTACACAAAATTACATCGGGTTGATATTTTCTTATCATCGTAATGACCTTGAGTAAAGATCCTTCGTTTTCCTCAAAAAATCCATCTCCCAAGTCTAAGTTTTCTCTAATACTTAATCCCATTATTTGGGCAGAATTTTGCGCTTCAATACTTCTGGTTTCAGCATTTCCTCTTGAACCTAATTCTCCTTTTGTCAAGTCAACAACACCTACTTTTTTGCCTTTTTGAATATGTTTGATTACTGTGCCACTTGCAGCCAATTCCACATCGTCTGGATGAGCAGCAAAGGCTAGAATGTCTAATTTCATTTTTGTATTCTTTATTGATTGATGGTAATTTTGACCACCTTATTTTTTTCAAAAGTATAAACAATTTTTTTACCCTGCTTGTCCTTCAATGTAATTATTTCAGGATTTGAAATTCCATCATAAATCAACAAAGTATTCATTACATCATCTAAAGAACTCCCAATTTTAATTCCATTGGGCAAAACTACGGCATCACTCAAAATGGTCGCTTCGCCAAGTTTTGAATCTGGGTGAATATCCATAAACAAAAACTTTGTACTGCCATCAATTTTTAATGTTCCGAATTCGTATTTATCTCCTCCAGCGGTATATTTAACAGTTTTATCAACTTCAGGTTCTTTTGCAAACCACTGCTTTGCATCTTGAAAAGTTACTGATACAATTTCAGAAGACAAACTGTCTATGTTGATAGTAATAGTACCAATATTATCTTGTAAAATAGAACTGTAATCGTCTAATTTCTCGCTCACGATGATGCTTTCTTTTTCGAACAAGGTTTTTAAATCGAACATTTTTTGTTCAACATCTTTGATTGTTTTTTTGTTTTTACTCATAATTCTACCTTGTTTTTTGGTCCACAATCGTATCGCTTCACACTCAAAACAGATACTGATTGAAGCAATAGGTTTGTTTTCTTTATCAAAATACACAATTCCGTGTCTTGGAATAAAACATCCGCTCAATCCATTCAGCATTCCGTCTTTATCTTTGGCAAGCATTCTGGAAATGTGAGTGGGAATTTCAGAATTTCGCATCTCCACTTCAAAAACAATGGAATTTGCAAACCCACTTTCTTCTGAATAAATATAGTCGTCTGGCCTGGTTCTGATTTCTTGAATATTGAAATAATACAGTTTTGCATACGCATAACTTTCATCTGGAAAAACAAATGATTTCTGAGCAAAACCCTGAAAACTAAAAAGCGAAAAAAGCAATACTAAACTTTTGAAAGTGTTCATCATAAGAATATTTTAAACTAAGTTACGATTTATATGGGTTGCAGAAGGTATATTTTTGATAAAAGAATAGATGGAAATGTATTAGAGTAATAAATTACATCTTAAAACATCAGATTAAAACCTTTGTCTTTTTGATTGTATTTGTCAATTTCGGCTTTGTAGAATTTAATCTGTTGGCTACAAACGAAATCCCTAAATATGGAAATGTCTTGCTGTTCTTCTGTTTCATTGAGAGCGTCAATATACGCTGCTCTATCTTCTGTGAAAATTTTAATTAGCGGTTCGTTGTGATACATTTGAATGTAGTTCATCATCAGTCGGGATGTTCTTCCATTTCCATCACCAAAGGGGTGAATGTTTACCAAATTGTAATGAAAATCTGCAGAAAGTTTTAAAATCTCGTTACCAGATACATTATCTATTCTTTGGTTTATATTTTCAACAAGTTTCTCAAGTAAACTTTCAACTTTTGAAAAATCTGGAAAATATTTTTTATCTACATAGACCTGAGCTTTACGAATGTCGCCTTTTGAAGTGTCGAAATTTCCTGAAATGGTACTGACCATACCGCCTGTATTTTTCATTACAAGTCCTGCCACTTGTTTTATAAACGCAATATTTATCTTCTGTTTATGCTTCGATTGTTCTTTAAGAAACAACAATGCAGCAAAATGGTCTTTTACCATCATATGGTCAGAAAGGGGTTTTCCTTTTGCTGTGATATCTTTATCCAACAATAATAGCGTGTCGCTTTCAGAAAGTGAACAGCCTTCAATTTTAGTAGAATTATAGACAATAGAAATCATTGAAAATTTTTCATAATCAATAACTTCAGACAATCCTAATTTGAGATATTGCGCTTTTAATATTTCTAATTCTTCCCACATTATGAATACAAAGATAATTTAAAATTTTCAAGTTAAATCAGATGAACGATTTTCAAATTAATTTTTCAAAAAACATAATTGATGTCACACTGAAAATGAAAAACGTGCCCTAATGCGCAATAGAATAACAAATATCAAAAAATAACTATTTAATTCCTTTTTTAAGAATCTACTAAAGACATTCTCGTCAAAAAAAACTACTTTTGCACCTCTAAAATCACTTTTTTATAACGATTACAAGTAATATTGATGAGCGAATACAATCACAGAGCAATAGAACCTAAGTGGAGGAAATCTTGGAAAGACAACAAAACTTACAAGGTAACTGAAGATACAAACAAAGAGAAATTTTATGTTTTAGATATGTTTCCCTACCCTTCTGGGGCTGGATTGCACGTGGGGCATCCACTTGGATATATCGCAAGTGATATTTATGCTCGTTATAAAAGAGCGCAAGGATATAATGTTTTGCACCCAATGGGTTACGATTCTTTTGGTTTGCCAGCAGAGCAATATGCCATTCAAACAGGGCAACATCCAGCAAATACAACTGAAATTAATATAGACGGATGCTTAGATAGTAATGGAAATATTCATACAAAATATGTTTTAGAGAACGGAGACATAATACATTCTGCATTAATAGATAAAAGTTTAAAAACTAATATTAAAGATTCCAATTATAGAGATAATATAATTATAGGTTACAGAAATCAACTTGACCAAATCGGATTCTCTTTTGATTGGAGCAGAGAAGTAAGAACTTCAGATCCCAAATATTACAAATGGACACAATGGATTTTCAAACAGATATTTAATTCTTGGTACAACAAATCTACTGATAAGGCAGAAAACATTGCTGACTTGGTGGCTATTTTCGAAAAAGAAGGAAACGCAAACGTAAATGCTGTAGGTGAAGAAACACCTGTTTTTTCTGCTGAAGAATGGAATGCTTGGGACATCAAAAAACAAAGAGCCATTTTGATGAACTATCGTTTGGCGTATTTGGCAGATAGTTGGGTGAACTGGTGTCCTGCACTAGGAACAGTACTCGCCAATGACGAAGTAAAAGACGGAGTTTCGGAAAGAGGAGGGCATCCTGTAGAACAAAAACTGATGCGTCAATGGAGTATGAGAATCACCGCTTACGCAGAAAGATTGTTGCAAGGACTAGACAAAATCGACTTTTCGGACTCCCTCAAAGAACAACAAAAAAACTGGATTGGAAAATCCCAAGGTGCATCTGTTAAGTTTGAGGTTCGATGTTCGATGTTTGAAGTTGAAGAATCCCAAACCCCAAACCCCAAACCCCAAACTCCAAACTCCGAACACAAAACTCCGAACCAAATTGAGGTTTTCACCACAAGACCCGATACTATTTTTGGAGTAAGTTTTATGGTTTTGGCACCTGAGCATCCTTTGGTAAATTTGATTACGACACCAGAACAAAAAGACGCTATCGAAGCCTATCAAAAACAAGCTTCTTTGAAATCTGAAAGAGACAGACAATCTGATGTAAAAAATATTACAGGCGCATTTACAGGCGCATACGCTATTCATCCTTTTACGGGTAATAAGATTCCCGTTTGGATTGGAGATTATGTATTGGCGAGTTATGGAACTGGCGCTGTGATGGCGGTGCCTTCTGGCGACCAAAGAGATTGGGATTTTGCTACGCATTTTGGTATTGACATTCCTAATGTTTTCGAAGGTGTGGATATTTCCAAAGGTGCTTTTGCAGAAAAAGAAGGTCTGATTGCCAACAGTGATTTTCTAAATGGCTTGAAAGTGAAAGATGCCATCAAAAAAGCAATTCACGCTATCGAAGAAAAAGGAATTGGAACTGGAAAAACAAATTACAGATTGAGAGATGCTATTTTCTCCAGACAAAGATATTGGGGCGAACCGTTTCCTGTGTATTATCAAGATGAAATTCCTTATTTGATAGAAGATGCGGATTTGCCCGTCACACTTCCTGAGGTGGACAAATATTTACCAACTGAAGATGGTGAGCCGCCTTTGGCAAGAGCTGAGAATTGGTTTTATAAGGCTGCTTCCCCAACAGGGGAGGGCAAGGGTGGGGTTGATTCCAGAATGGAATTCAACACAATGCCGGGTTGGGCGGGGAGTTCTTGGTATTTCTTGAGATATATGGATCCGCACAACGAGAATGAATTTGCTTCTAAAGACAAACTCGAATATTGGAACCAAGTGGATTTGTATATTGGTGGTGCAGAGCACGCTACTGGACACTTGCTGTACTCTCGTTTTTGGACAAAATTTTTACACGACAGAGGCTTTATCTCCTTTGACGAACCTTTCAAAAAACTCATCAACCAAGGGATGATTTTAGGGAGAAGTAGTTTTGTTTACAGGTTAGCAAAATCTGTTGGAGCAACAAGTTCGATTGAAGATGGTAAAAAGGATATTTTGCCAATGTCTGAAGTTCCAGACGTTTTTGTTACCAAAAGGTTTTATGATATTAGAAATATTGTTTTATCACATCAAAATCAGTACACAAAGGAAGATCATGAAGCACGAAAAGAATATACAAGATATTGCGAAATAGTAAACAAATTAGAAGACAGAATTACGGAAAAATTGAAATTGAAATATCCTGATAAAATAGGTTCTGTTGACTATTGTTATACTGATATTTCACCAATGCCAATTCACGTTGACATTTCTCTAGTAGATAACGATATTCTAGACATCGAAGCTTTTAAAAGCTGGAGAGAAGAATACAAGAATGCTGAATTTATTTTGGAAGATGGAAAATACATCTGCGGACACGAAGTAGAAAAAATGTCCAAATCCAAATACAATGTGCAAACGCCTGATGAGTTGGTGGAGAAATTTGGTGCAGATACGCTTCGTTGTTATGAAATGTTTTTAGGGCCTTTGGAGCAATTCAAACCTTGGGATGTGAAAGGCATCAATGGGGTGAATAATTTCCTTAGAAAATTGTGGCGTTTGTTCCATCAAGGGGAAAGTTTTAATGTAAGCAACGAAGTTCCATCTAAAGAAGCATTGAAAACACTTCACAAAACCATCAAGAAAATCTCGGAAGATTTGGATAGATATTCTTTCAACACGGTGGTAAGTACTTTGATGATTGCAGTAAATGAGTTGACAGAGCAAAAGTGTAACAATCAAAACATATTGGAAGGCATCATCATTTTGTTGGCGCCTTATGCTCCTCATATTTCGGAAGAACTTTGGGAGAAGTTAGGTCACACAAATTCTATTACTCAAGCCAATTGGCCTACTTTTGACCCAGCGATGTTGGTAGAAGACGATTTTGAATATCCTGTTTCTTTTAATGGGAAAATGAAATTCAAATTATTGTTACCTACTTCCCTCAATCCAAAAGAAGTAGAAGAAGAAGTTATGAAATTTGAGAAAACCATACAAATCTTGGAAGGTAAATCACCCAAAAAAGTGATTGTAGTACCAAAGAAGATTGTTAATGTAGTTGTATAGCGATAATTTTGTATTTATTTGTAGTCCGTTAAAAAAATAAAAACCATTGAAACCAGAAAAACAGTTAAAATTTGATAAAGCCTATTTGCGAATGGCAAAAGAATGGGCAAAATTATCTCATTGCCAAAGAAAACAAGTAGGCGCTATTATTGTTAAAGATAGAATGATTATTTCTGATGGATTCAACGGAACACCAACAGGTTTTGAAAACCCTTGCGAAGACGAAGAAGGTTACACCAAATGGTATGTGCTTCACGCAGAGGCTAATGCCATTCTGAAAGTAGCCTCTAGTACACAAGGGTGCAAAGGTGCAACATTGTACTTAACACTTTCTCCTTGTAGAGAATGCTCAAAATTAGTACACCAAGCAGGAATCAAAAGATTAGTGTATATCAATGGATATAAAGATGATGAGGGATTAAAATTTTTGGAGAAAGCAGGTGTGGAAGTAGTACACATAAACGAAATAGACTAAATGAGCGACTCATTCGATAATATAAAAGTAGAGCAATACATTCGTGTAGAAAAGAAGTCTAGCGGAGGTAATGGTAATAATGAGCCCAATTCACCGAAATGGCTGATTTATTTGATGCCCATTATTTTGACTTTGGTAGCAGTATTGTTTTACAATATTGGCGCAAGTAAATTCAAATCCACAGAAACGATAGAACGTGAAGAAAAACTTTCTCGATTGAGCGAAGTGATTCAAATGATAGAAGAAAACTATGTAGATTCTGTAGATGCATTGAAACTTTATGAATCTTCTATCAACAGTATGCTCAAAGAATTAGACCCTCATTCCTCATACATTGCACAAGAAGATGTGGCTGCAAACAACGAACAATTGCAAGGTCATTTTGGAGGCGTAGGAATTCGTTTTATCATTTTGAGAGATACATTGATGGTTACGAATGTAATAGATGGTGGACCTTCCAAAAAGGCTGGCATCCAAAGTGGCGATAGAATCATTAAAGTGGATGATGAAAATATTGCCTCCAAAGGAATTGATATAAAACAAGTTCACGACAAACTAAAAGGGGATTTCGGAACACCTGTAAAACTTACCATCATCAGAGATGGAAAAGAAATAGAATATCCTATTTTTAGAGGCGATATTCCTTTACCTTCTGTAGATGTAGCGTACATTTTGGAAGAGGATATTGGAATTATCAGAATCACAACTTTTTCTAGTCAAACAGACAAAGAATTTGACCAAGCAATTTCCAAACTGAAAAATCAAGGGATGAAAAAAGTCATTTTGGATCTAAGATACAATGGTGGTGGATATATGAAAACTGCTATCAATGTGGTGGATGAGTTTCTCAAAAAAGGTGATTTGATTGTTTATACAGAAGGCGTAAATTCTCCAAAAGTAGAAACTTTCGCTACAACATTTGGTCAGTGCGAAAATATGCCTGTTACGGTTTTAATCAACAGCGGTTCGGCATCTGCAAGTGAAATTGTATCGGGAGCGCTTCAAGACAATGATAGAGCGATCATCATTGGGCGAAGATCTTTTGGAAAAGGATTGGTGCAAAGACCTTTCCAATTGCCTGATGGTTCGGAATTGAGACTTACAGTAAGCAGATACTACACACCCACAGGAAGAAGCATCCAAAAGCCGTATGGTGAAGGCATCGATTACAATTCTGATTTGTACGATAGATACGAAAATGGAGAAATGCAAAATATTGACAGTAGTGTTTTTGAAAAATCCTCAAAATTCATCACCAAAGGAGGAAAAACAGTTTATGGTGGCGGAGGAATTATGCCAGATATTTTTGTCCCGATAGACACCGCAGGCACATCATTTTATCTGACTTCTCTCAATTATTCTGAAGCATACAGAAATTTCTCTTTTGATTATTTGGACAAAAACAGAGCAAAATTTAATTTTAAAGACGAAGTAGCATTCAATGACAATTTTATGATTTCTGATCAATTGCTTGATGAATTTTTGGACTATGCCGAAAAAACTGAGAAAATATACCGAAACGAAAGTGAGTTGAATCGTTCGAAAGAAATCATCAAAAACAATTTGAAAGCAGAAATCGCTACTTATTTGTTCGATACTTCAGCAAGATTTTTGGTAAACGTTCCTTTCGACAAAGAAGTTCAAGTGGCGATTGAAGAACTTAAAAAAATGTAATTCAAATCTGGTAACTTTATTGTAGTGAATTTAGAACAACTCAAGCATATTTTTAATTCTTCCGAAGGGGTCTCAACCATCGTGAGTCACTTACAAAAAGAGAAAGTCAAAATTCACGCAAAAGGTTTGATTGGTTCTGCCGAAACATTTATTGCTAATGGCGTTTTTACTCAAAATCCGGGTAATTATTTGTTTATGCTGGCAGACAAAGAAGAAGCCGCTTATTTTTTTAATAATATTGAAAGTATTTCTGGACACGAAAGAGGTACAACACTCCTTTTTTACCCTGCCTCTTACAGAAGACCTTATCAAATTGAAGAAATTGACAATGCCAATATTGTTCAACGAACAGAAGTATTGAGCGTGATTCGAAAAAGGAGAAAAAATACCATCATTGTTACCTATCCAGAGGCTATTGTAGAAAATGTAGTCACCAGAAAAAATCTCGACAAAAACACACTAGAAGTTGAAGTAGGCAAAAATTATTCTATTGATTTTCTCAATGAATTACTAATTGAATACGATTTTGAAAAAGTAGATTATATTTATCATCCTGGACAATTTTCTGTGAGAGGAGGAATCGTAGATGTGTATTCTTATTCTAATGATTTGCCTTACAGGATTGAATTTTTTGGAGACGAAGTAGAGAGTATTCGAGTTTTTAATCCCGAAGACCAACTTTCTATCAATACGGTGAAAAGATTCACAATTGTTCCCAATGTATCTCAAAAATTAATTGCTGAATCACGAGAATCGTTTTTGAATTACATTCCTCAAGATACTTGCATTTGGATTAAAAATCTTGAAGCAGCTCAAACACTCATTCTCAAAGGATATGAAAAAGCACAATATGCTTATGAAAAAATTGACAGTGAAATTAGACAGTTGACTCCAGCAGAATTGTATTTGGCTCCAGTAGATTTTCAAAGACAAATCGAACAACATCAAGTAGTAGAATTCGGTAGTGTTTTTTACTTCAAAGAAGCCACAGAAGTTCTTTTCAATCAAAGTGTACAACCTACATTCAACAAGAATTTCGACCTACTTATTGAAGATCTCAACGAGAAATCAAAACAAGAGTATATCAATGTAGTTTGTTCGAATAGTGACAAGCAATTACAACGATTAGACACCATTTTCAAAGACATCGGAAAAGATGTGAAATACGCTCCGCTGTTACTAAATATTCACGAAGGTTTTATTGATAGAGATTTAAAAATTGCTTGTTATACTGATCATCAAATATTTGAAAGGTATCATAAATTCAGGTTGAAAGAAGGATACAAAAAATCCGAACAAGCATTTACACTGAAAGAAATTTACGACTTGCAAAAAGGAGATTTTGTAGTGCATATCGATCACGGAGTTGGAAAATTTTCTGGTTTAGAAAAAATTGATGCCAATGGAAGACTGCAAGAAGCGGTGAGACTGGAGTACAAAGGTGGCGATATACTTTATGTGAGTATTCATTCATTGCACAGAATAAGTAAGTTCTCAGGAAAAGAAGGAACGCAGCCTACTTTGAATAAATTGGGTTCGCCAGCTTGGTCTGCCGCTAAGTCTAAAGCCAAAAAACAAATCAAAGAAGTAGCATTTGATTTAATTCAATTATACGCCAAAAGAAAAGCCAGCAAAGGGTTTGCGTTTTCTCCAGACAATTATATGCAAAATGAGTTGGAAGCTTCGTTTATATATGAAGATACACCAGACCAAATCGTTGCTACACAGAAAGTAAAAGAAGAAATGGAAAAAGACACTCCAATGGATTTATTAATCTGTGGAGATGTTGGTTTTGGCAAAACAGAAGTGGCAATAAGAGCCGCTTTTAAAGCTGTTCTTGATGGAAAACAAGCGGCTATTTTGGTTCCAACAACAGTACTCGCATTTCAGCATTTTCAAACTTTCTCTGAAAGATTGAAGGATTTTCCTGTAAGTGTAGATTATGTAAATCGTTTTAAATCTACCAAAAAGAACAACGAAACCTTTAAAAAATTAAAAGAAGGAAAATTAGACATCATCATTGGTACACACAGATTGGCAGGAAAAGGAGTAGAGTTCAAAGATTTAGGGCTTTTGGTAATTGATGAAGAGCAAAAATTTGGTGTAGGAGTCAAAGACAAACTCAAAACCCTCAAAGAAAACGTGGACACGCTCACGCTTACTGCTACTCCAATTCCAAGAACTTTACAATTTAGTTTGATGAACGCAAGAGATTTGACAGTCATCAAAACGCCACCACCGAATCGTTATCCAATAGATACCATCATTCAATCCTATAGTGAAGAAACCATAAGAGACGCTATCCAATATGAAGTGCAAAGAGGAGGGCAAGTTTATTTTGTAAATAACAGGGTGCAAAACATCAAAGAAGTTGCAGGAATGATTTCGCGAATATGTCCAGATGTAAGAGTTGCCATTGGTCACGGACAAATGGAAGGCAATAAACTCGAGGCAGTGATTATGGATTTTATGGAAGGTATGTATGATGTTTTGGTAGCCACTACAATTATAGAAGCAGGAATTGACATTGCCAATGCAAATACAATAATCATTAATAATGCGCATCAATTTGGTTTGAGTGATTTGCACCAATTAAGAGGAAGAGTAGGTCGTAGCAACAAAAAAGCATTTGCCTATATGTTTACTCCGCCAGTTTCGTTACTCACTCCTGAAGCGCGAAAAAGGATGAATGCCATTGCACAATTTTCGGATTTAGGCAGTGGATTTAATATTGCGATGCGCGATTTAGATATCAGAGGAGCAGGAGATTTATTGGGAGGAAACCAAAGTGGATTTATCAGTGAAATTGGTTTTGATACCTATCAAAAAATATTGGACGAAGCGATTCAAGAATTAAAAGAAACAGACTTTAAAGAATTATTTAAAGACGAAATTGCCAACAGACCTTTCTTGGATGAATGTAGTTTGGAAACAGATTTGAACCTTGTCATTCCAGATGATTATGTGAATGACGTGACAGAAAGATTGAGTTTGTACACAGAATTAGACGGTGTGAAATCGGAAGAAGAATTAACCTTATTCAAGGCAAAACTTAAAGACCGATTTGGCGATATCCCTAGAGAAGCAGAAGCATTGCTTTTGGCTATACAATTAAGGTGGATGGCAAAAGACATTGGTTTTGAAAAATTGGTTTTGAAGCGAAACATTTTGATAGGAACATTTGTGTCTAATCAAAATTCAAATTATTACCAATCGGATAAATTTACTAAAGTATTGGAATACATTAAATTCAATCATCACAAAGCAGATATGGCTGAAAAGAATGATAAGTTAAGAATGCGATTTGATAATGTAAATAACATCAAACAAGCTTATCATCTTTTGAGTGAGATTGCTTAAAACATTTTTTAATGGTCTAAATATTTTTATTTGGGCAAATACTTCAATAAGTTTGGATCAGTTTCTTTTCCTCTTAATGTTTCTAATTTTTTACTAATCTCTTGAGATTTTGAAACACAAAAGTTCTTGTCTTTTTCCAGTTGTGCAACTTTCATAGAGATATCTCCGCCTTCTTTTTCCAAACTAGCAATATCGTTGTTGATTTCGTTTACTCTTTTGTCAAAATGAGATTGTAACCCAGCAAGCAATTGAAAACCTGCTAATCTGGCAAACCAAATACCGTCACTTTCTATTACGTTCTCAAAAACAGGAATTCCTTTGGCAGTTATTGCATCTTTTTGGTTCATTAAAAATTTAAAATATGACGACAAAAATGAATATTGATTGAACCCATTAAATGATTCTACATTTTCAGTAAAGAAATCATGATTAGTTTCATCGCCATAATCAGCATAAACGCTTGCAACAGCTAATTGAACTGAACTGCTTTCTTCTTTTTCATATTCTTTGGTTCTTTTGAGCGCATCTTTTCCATTTAATGTTGCATAGGCATTTATGGTTGCCCCTAAAACACTATATGAAGAATCTTTGAATGTTTTTTCCAAAATTGGATTTAAAAAAGTTGCGTCTTGGAAGTTTTTCGCCAATACATCAATAGATTTTTTTCTCACTTTTGGATGAACATCTGATGTTGCCATTTTTGAAACAACTGGCTTTAATGCTTCTTTATTTTTGTTTAAAGCACCTTTCAATGATTTCAAGGCCATCAATCTTACGTCATAAAATTCATGGTTTAATGCTTTTTGAATCGCTGCTATAGCATCAGGATTCGAACTTTTTTCTAATTTATCGAAAGCTTCTTTTTTATCTAGCCAAAGTGGCGCATTATTCAATTGGTAAATCCATTGTTCTGTGGATTTATTGTCTTTTTTTAACCATAATGTTGTTTTTGTGGCATCTACATTTACCAAATCTGGTGCTTGATTTAATTTGAATGTAAAATCGTTCAATTCATTTTTTATCCATACATTTTCTGTTCTCACACTTCCATTGGTATAAATATCAATTTGAATCGGCAATTGGTATAAAGGCCACTTTTCAAAATCTTGTGTTTGATTAATTGAAACTGTCAATTCTTTTGTTGCTTCATCGTATTTTTGGTCTATCGTCACCAAAGGGTGTCCGCTTGCCAAAAACCATTGATTGAAAAACCAGTTTAAATCTTGTCCGCTTGCTTTTTCAAATTGCATTCTCAATTCGTGAATTTCTGTGGCTTTGAAAGCATTTTCTGTTAGGTAATTTTTCAATGCTTCGAAGAAAACTTCATCACCCAAATGAGTTCTAAGCATATGCAAAATTCTTCCTCCTTTGTTGTAAGAATGTCCGTCAAACATATCTTCTCTGCTAGCATAATCAAAACGAATCATATCTACATGTCCTCCTTGTTGCGCAGATAGAAAGTACCCATCCATTTCGTCATAAGCGTTTTTGTCCGCTTCCATTCTTCCATGTTCGTACTCATCCCAAAGAAACTGACTATAATTGGCAAAAGATTCGTTCAATGGAAGGTTTGCCCAGCTTTCACAAGTTACTAAATCTCCAAACCAATGATGGAACAATTCGTGTGCAATAATTGACTCATTATTATCGTCTATCAATTCTCTTTTGGTTTGATACAGAAATTCACCATGCAAAGTTGCTGTTGTATTTTCCATTGCTCCAGACACGTAATCTCTTCCTACTATTTGACTATATTTGGCCCAAGGATATTCAACTCCCAATAAATCAGAAAAATATTGTATCATTTTGGGCGTTTTACCAAAGATGTCTCTTGCATAAGGTTCGTATTCTTTTTCAACATAGTAGCTCACCTCCATTTCAGTTCCATCTTTTTTAGTCCAAGTATCTTTCACGATAGCATATTCACCAATTCCCATAAAAAATAAATAAGGTGCATGAGGCAAGTCCATTTTCCAATAATCAGTTCTTGTACCGTCATCATTTTGTTTGGATTCAACTAATAATCCATTAGAAAGTGTTTGGAATTTATCTTGAACGGTAATATAAATTTCTTGAGTTGTTTTTTCATTGGGAGAGTCTATAGTAGGAAACCAAGTACTGCTAGATTCTGTTTCGCCTTGAGTCCATATTTCTTGGTGTTTTTTAGGGTTGCTTCCATCGTGATTGATAAAGTATAAACCTTTGGCTTCTGCAATGGCACTACTTCCCATTTGTTCTACTTTTTCAGGGTTTGCAACATATTCAATGACAATTTTATATGACTCACCTTTTTTATATTTTTTAGGTAATCCTATTCTAAGTTTCCAACCATCGTATTTATATTGTAGAGCATAACCCTTTAAAGAATCAAACTCAATAAAAACACTGAAGATGTCCATTGCTTTTGCATCTAGTATCAAACTATCAGTATCGTATGCATAGGGTTGAAAAGTAAGAGTTGCTGTACCGTTTAATTGCTTAGCTTTCCAGTTAAAATCTACATGAAGTTCTGTATGAATCAAATCATTTACAATCGTGTTGGAAGGGTTGTAAACCTCTTGTTTTTTTGGTAGTTTAACCTCTTCTTTTTCTAAAGTTTCTTGAGTTGTTGAAACAGTTTCTGAAGTTTTCTTTACGAAACAACTTGAGAGAAAAATCGAAGTAATAATGATGGTAATTATTTTTTTGTTCATTTTTAATTATAAATTTGTAAAATCAATCGCAAAGATATTACAAAGTTTAAATTAAACTATTGAATTTGGATTGAAGGTAAAATACATTTATTATGAGAATAAATTCAACTATTGATGGCAATTTAAAATTGTCTTACGAAGCAGATAAAAGAAATCCTTTGAAAGGAAATTTTGATGGCAAAGAGGTTAGTGTTAATATTATTTCAAAAAATAATGAAAACGATTTTCTAGTAGAACAGAACGGAAAGAAATATTCCGTTAAACTATTGAAAATTGACACAGATTTAAAACAATTGACACTCAAAATAAATGGTGATATTCTTGAAATTTCTCAAGAAGACGAATACGATGTATTGTTGAAATCTCTCGGAATGGGAGTAGGAGCAGTGAAGAAAGTAAACGATATGAAAGCGCCAATGCCAGGTGTAGTAATTGATGTAAAAATTGCCGTTGGTCAGGAAGTGAAAAAAGATGACGGATTGGTTGTGTTGGAAGCTATGAAAATGGAAAACTTACTCAAGTCACCAATTGATGGAATTATCAAAAGCATTGAAATTGCTAAAGGGGATACAGTAGAGAAAAACAAGGTTTTAGTGAATTTTGAGTAGTTTTTGCACTAAATTTGCACCAACCTTTTAATATGAAGAAAAGTTATCTAAAAGTTTTATTTTTATTATTCTTATTAGTATTATTAAGTTCTGTTTTACATTCTCAAAAAGATAATGCCTTACCCCTAGGACCTGCTAGAATAAACGGTAAAGTTTTTATCGAAAACCAAACACAAGCAGATGTTGAGGTAATTCTTTTGTACGAAAGAGATGGAATTGCACAAAAACAAGTTTTCAAAACTAGTAAAGATGGATATTTTACGATTTATGTTTACAGTGGAATTGAAAATCCTTTGATTTGCGTTATCTATAATAATGCTGTAAGGTTTGTATATATTCCCGAAAATGTAATTGAAGGTGTTAACTATTTCAAGGATTTTATAATAGACACTCAGCAAAAAATTAAAATTGAAGATAAGAGGTATAGAAATCTATTGAAAGATTGAATACAATTATCCAAAAACCTCATTAATAATATCACTGTACATAGCAAAAGATGCCATACACCATATTTTAAGTTGATGATATTCGTCCTTAGCAATCCATTTAGTTGCTTTTTTGAGTTCTTTTTGAAATAATGCTCTGTCAAAACTTACATTTCTCAAAACATTCTTTGTCATTTCTAACATAATACATATATATTGTTCGCCAAAGCGACATTAATAATCGATGAATGAATTGTAAAAATAGATAAATCAATTTAGATTTCAAAATCTAGTTATTAACAATTCATTAACAAAACGTAAGTGCTCGAAAAAAGATTGTGCAAGTAATGTTAAGAAATGTGAAAAGTTTAAAATAGATTTAATTATTCTTCTAATTCGGTTTTCACAACTTGGAGAATTTCATAGTTATTTCTATCTGAAATTACTGTAATTATAGAAATATTATCTATTTTATAGGTAGAATCTTGAGAAGCATCTTTCATTTCATAACTGAAATTATTGTACAGTTTTGTACCGCTTGTAGCACCTCCTGTAATAATTGGAGTTCCCCAAGTTCCGTTGATGTTATCTGATAAAACAGCATGGTGTTCATAGTCATAAATGGTTACACCGCCTACATCTTTTTGAGGAGCAATTACTTTGTCTCTTGAAAGAAAAGAAATAATACTATAATCGCCAGAAACATTATTCAGTACTTCGCACTCTGTATGCAAAAACAAACCTCTTGTTTCTTCAAAATAATTGTATTGCACTTGAATGTTAAAATCTGGAGTTTTTGACAATTCTGCATTTACTTTTTGATTCCAATCAGAAACAAAAAGATAGTAATTTCCACTTGTTATCGTTCGGTTTACGGTTCCAGAAGGGTTAAAAGCTATAGTCATAGCATTTGCATAGGTGTTTCCTGCTTCTGTTCTATGGTCCAAAGGCAATGTAGGAGGAGATGGAACTTGAAAGCCACTACTTGTACTAGCATGCACAGAAGTCACAATTACTTTTCCTCCATTTGCATTTTCAATGTTTTTGGCTACTACAGCAGCAGCAGGGCAGTTGGTACATGTGTGTCCCGTGAAGTCTTCAAGTAAAACATTTCTAGTCTGATTGGTGTTTTCTTCCCAAATTGGCCAAGGGTAGGTAGTTGTATCTGCATCTGGGTATAGTGACCAATTGAGCGAAGGGTTGTTGTTGACAACTGGATTTTCAATTCTATCACAAGAAATAGAAAAAACTAAAACTAAAATAATCAATGAAAATCCTAATATTAATGTATTTTTCATAGTATTACGTATTAAAATGATGAAGTAATTGTAAAAGTTAAACCATTTGAAGCGGGCACCAAACGGCAAACACCACCTACACAAAACACACCTGCTCTTTGTCTTCCATAGCCAACAGAAAACCTATGAGGTCCTTTGATATATCCAGCAGATGCCATAACATAGTGCACTCGTTTTTCTTCGATAGAGTTCCCATAGTTGTATTGATCCAATAATGCTACAAACCAATGAGGACTGTAAGTGTATTCTATCAATCCATAAGCCCAATTTCCTTGATCTTGTTTTGTCCAAAGATTTTGCGCTTCAAATCTCAAAGTGTGTTTTTCGTTAATTTTCCATGTAAAATCAGCAATGGCAATATCAGCAAATATAAGCTCTTTACTTTCTGTTACTTCAACTGTTCTGTCATCAAATACAAAGTTTAAATATTGAAGTTTTAATTTTAATTTTTTATTTATTTTTTTGGTTACACTTATATTAATGTCTTGGAAAAACATACTATCCGAAAGGTTGAATAATTTGGTTTCATAACTCTTTCTGGATGTAGAATCATCATTAAGGAAATTTCTCTCTGGAGCATAAGCAGTAGCGTAGTTGATGCCAATGTCCCAGCCATATTTTCCACCTAATTTAGTTTTTTTAGGTATTTTATACAAAACATCTGCTTGGAAAGCAATTTCTCCTCTGAAATTAGGTGCATAAGGATACAAAGTTCCAGCTAAAGCATAAAAATGTTGCGTAGAAAGTGCTGGCATAAATCCAATCATCAATTCTGTTGGTTGGACAGTAGAATTTGTACTTCTCCAAAGCATATTATCCATGTGCTTTGCATTCAAATCTACAGAAAAACCTTTTTGAGAATAGCCAAGATTTAACAAAACGCCTTCTCCATTTTTATAGATGTAGTTGAAGTCTTCAAAATTTGGATCAGCATAAGGGTCGTTTTCTTTATAAATATATTCTCCAAAAAACCTAAATTTACCATATCTAGCTGCTATCCTTCCACCATAAGCCCCAACATTTTTGGGTAAAATAAAATCGGGGGTTTTATTATCATCATTAAATTTACTTACAAAACTACCACCAATAGTCACCTGAAGTTTACTGTCCAAAAGCGTACTGTCGAATAATTCGTTGATGTTGATTTCTCCATCAAATCCCCTTACAATTCCATTCCCGTTATTTAAACCATCATTGAAAGTGTGTCTTTGTTTACCAATCAAACCTTTTACATAAATACCTTTATATGGATTGTATTTTACTTTAAGGCCGTCCATAGCATTGTCGATTCCTAAGTCTCTAGACTCCCAAATTCTCAAAATCATTCCACTTCCAAACTGGTCATAAAAGTTCCCTACAGTAACATCCAATCCATCTTGATTCCAATTCGCATATCTATATCCCAAGCCGCTTCCATTGAATCCTTGTGGATAGCCTTCTAATGGATTTAGATAAGATTCTAATCTCACACCGGCAGAAAAATTTCCTTTATTGAAATTCAAATTTGCAAAGGAATTTGCTCCTAATCGATGATCTGGATAGGCGCTATTGATAATAGTATCTTCATTGTACAATTGAATCGTTGTAGCAAAGTTACCAGATATAACTCCTTCGTTATTTTGAGCAAAAAACACCTGACTCAATAAAAAGACAAGTGTTGAAATTAGAATGATTTTCTTTAAAAACATTAATTTGAAATAGGTTGAAGGTTAAAAGTTAAAAGTTGAAAGTTGAAAGTTGAAAGTTGCCAACCTTCGCTGTTGCTCGGTTGGAAAAAAAGTTGGAAGCTATTTTTTACTTAATTTTAGTAATTCAGCGTACAGCTTCTTTTCATCACCAGCTGCATAATTATTGTGATCCCAAACAATATTACCCTTTCCATCTAATAAAAAAGTATGTGGTACATTATTTACATTCATTGCTCTTTTTAAATCTCCGTTTGGATCCAAAAGGATTTGATAATCCCACGCTTGTTGATTTACGTAAGGTTCTACTCTTCCAGTACTTCTTGCATCATCAATAGAAACAGCAACTAATTTTACGCCAGTTTCATCCACCCAATCATCATAAAGTTCTGCCATAGTGTTGAGTTCTTCTTTGCATGGCTTACACCAAGTTGCCCAAAAACTAATAATCATCGGCTTTCCGTTGTTACTTAACTTTGAAATATCAACTGTTTTTCCGTCCATATCTTTTAAAGATACATTATTAGGAAGTTGGCAAAAAGCAACAGTGCTGAACAGAAATAAAGTGATAAATGTTGTAAATAAATTTTTCATAGTTGTATTTTTAAATGTTTTGAAATACTTTTACAAAGTTTAAGCCAAAACTTAAATTTGAATATTTGAACTACAAATTTAGTAAAATTGTAAACTTAAAATAGAAGTATTTTTATTTATTATTGGATTTTCAAAGTTTAATTTTTTAAAAATAGGATTCCAATTCTAATTTGAATTCAAGTTTACTATTTCATTAAATTCTTCTTAAATTTGGTTTATCAAACTTAAATATTTAAAAATTATGAAAAAAATCTTACCATTATTTGGTATGCTTGCCCTAAGTGGAACTGCTCTTGCGCAGCTTCCGGTGAGCACTGCCGTTGAAAACAAAAAAGTAGTTCTTGAAGAATTTACAGGAATATATTGTACATTTTGTCCTGATGGGCACTTAAGAGCGCAACAATTAGCAAATAACAATCCTGGAAATGTCGTTTTAGTTAACATTCACTCTGGAAGTTTTGCTAATCCAAATGCAGGCGATCCTGACTATAGAACTAGTTTTGGAACAGCATTGGACAACCAATCACAATTAACAGGATATCCTGCTGGAACAGTTAATAGAAGAGTTTTTTCTCAAGCTATGACTCCCGGAGGTACTGCTCTAGGAAGAGGTGACTGGGCATCTAACGCAAATACAATACTTGGAGAAACAAGTTACGTGAATGTTGCTTTGGAAAGTTCAGTAGATGCTATGACTAGAGTAATGACTGTAGATGTAGAACTTTATTTTTCAGGCGCTACAGCTCCTGGTTCAGTAAACTTGAATGTTGCACTATTACAAAGTAATATCGAAGGGCCTCAAACTGGTAGTTCTGCAAACCCTTCACAAGTACTTCCAAATGGAAATTATTCTCACAATCACATGTTGCGTCATTTACTTACAGGACAGTGGGGAGATGTAATTTCAACTACAACACAAGGGACAACAGTTTCAAGACAATATACTTATACTTTACCTGCTAATATAAATAATGTATCATTAGAACTAGGAGATTTGGAAATTGTAGCTTTTGTGGTTGAAGGACAGCAAAATGTTATTTCTGGAAATGTTGGTCCTGTAGTTTATACTAATTTACAAGCAAACAATGCTGCTGCAGAAAATGCTGCAGTTCCTTCTGAAATATGTGGAAACTCAGTTGATGCTTCTTTTGTATTCAAAAACAAAGGTGGATCTAACATTACTTCAGCGGTAATTGAATACGGTATTACTGGTCAAACACCTCAAACAATGAACTGGACTGGAAATTTAGGAACTTTTGATTCTGAAGTGGTGACTTTAAATAACGTGCCTGTACCACCAGCAGGAGGAACACTTTCAGTTAATATTACTAGTGTTAATGGTGGAGCAGATGATGTGCCAGCAGACAATGTAACTACAAGTGGTAATATCAGTATCACTTCAAACTCTGGACAAGGAACTGACTACGTTTTGACAATGGTTCAAGATAGATATGGAGATGAAATTACTTGGACTGTAAAAGACGAAAATGGAAATACTATTGCTTCTGGTGGTCCTTATGCACTTTTGTCTGCAAATGGAACACAAACTCATACGCACAACTTTTCTGTGTCAAGCACAGGGTGTTTCGAGTTTGAAGTTTTGGATGATTACGGAGATGGAATAAATGCTGGGTATGGAGCGGGTAATTATAATTTAAAAACCGCTGTGGGAGCAACAATTTTTTCTTCAAACGGGCAGTATGGTTCGTCTGAGCAAAAACCTTTTGAAGTAACTTCACTGGCAGTAAGTGTAAATGAAGTAAATGTTTCTGAATTTAATATTTATCCAAATCCTGCAAGTGATAATACTTTTGTTGAGTTTGTAGCAGATAATGGTGAAAACATGAACATGACCATCTTGAATGCTTTAGGTGAAGTTGTTTTTAGTAATTTTAATATTGCTAACGGATTCAACAGAATTAATGTGAATTGTTCTGAACTTCCTAATGGATTTTACATGATTCAATTGACTGAAAATGGTCATAGCATCATGAAAAAATTCAATGTAATTAAATAATTTTTTTATTAATTAATGAGTACTCAATGAAAGGTTGGGTACTCATTTTTATACTTTATCATTATGAATTCAAAACTACTTTTTTTAATCATTTTTTCAATCCCTTTATTTACCATAGGTCAAATAAAAATTATTGAAAATGCAACCTCCACTCAAAATGTTGATGGGCAAACTTTCACGATTTCTGGGAATCCAGCTTCTATAGAGTTTGTAGGTTATTTTTTGGTAGTTAATGAGGGAAGTACAGATTTAGATTTACAAGTTAGAAGAACAGAAATAGATGTTTTGCCAGGTACTGAAAATGCAACTTGTTGGAAGGTTTGTCCAGCGGCTGTCCTTGCCGGAACAGAGCCGGTTCAAATGTCATTTACAGACCCTGTTTTAGCTTTAGACACTAATTTTTCATTTTCAGCTCATTATTACTTAAATGGCTTAGATGGTTGTTCATTGTTTAAATATGAATGGGTTGATGCTAATGATCACTCAAATGTATATGCAACTATTTTTATTAGATTTACACACAATACGGCAACATCATGTAACGTAAGTGTTGAAGATTATTCAAGTGCCGAATTCAAATTGTTTCCAAATCCAGCAAATGATGTTGCAAATTTGAGTATTGCAGGAATTACTGGTGATGTTGAATATGAAGTGGTTAATTTATTAGGGCAGAGAAGTAAGCACGGTAAAATTAATGTGCAAAACGCAACTCAAACTAGACTAAATGTTGCTGATTTAAACAACGGAGTTTATTTTATTACTTTCAAATCCAATAATAAAGTGATTAAAACCCAAAAGTTGGTTGTGAAACATTAAAAATATATTTTTAAAACACTTGAAGAGGTTGCAAATTTTGCAACCTCTTTTTTTTTGAAAATAATTGAAATTCCTAACTTACATTTGCGCAATGAAACTTATAGAAAATATCAATTGGGATTTTCACTTTAATCAGTTGGCGGAAAATGACTATACCATTATTGATAATTTTTTACCAAGTGTCGTTTACCAAAACATCAAAACACTTTTCTCAGAATACTTAGAACAAGATCTTTTAAGGCAGGCTGGAATAGGTGCGTTAGGAAAATATCAAATTCAAGAAAACATAAGAGCAGATGAGATTTTTTGGTTGGATAGAAATAATTGCACTCCAGAATTACAAACTTTTTTTGATTTTATCAATCATTTTATTCCTTTGTTAAATCAATCGCTTTTTACTTCTATAAAAGATTTTGAATTTCATTTGGCGCATTATCCAGCTGGAGCTTTTTACAAAAAGCATTTAGATCAATTTAAAGAAAGAAACAATCGAATATTATCTGTAATTGTGTACATGAATGACAATTGGCAAAAAGGCGATGGGGGAGAATTGAAAATTTATTCAAATCAAGATGAAACTCAATTTGAATTGGTAGAGCCAATAGGAAATAGACTTGCCATTTTTAGAAGCGATTGTGTTTGGCATGAAGTGCTTACTGCGCATAAAAGTAGAAAAAGTCTCACGGGATGGCTGCTCAAACAACCACAAGGACTTGGTTTTTTGGGTTGATAAATTTTCATAAGTCAAGTCAAATCCCGGACGCAAAAGATATCTCCCTCCGAAATTTCGGAGCATACATCCGTTATCGCTCTGTATTCCAGTTGATATGACAAAAAAACGAAATGATAAAATATTTCCCGCAGATTCCGCAGATATACGCAGAATAAATCAACGAAAATCAGCGAGATTTGCGGGAGAAAAATCTCCTCCCCCTTATCCCCCTACTTACGCTTCGGTTAGCACTAATCCAAAGGGGGAATTAATATTCAACTGTCATTTTAACTTATGATGTTTAAAAAAAAGTGGTTACTCGATATAACAAACAAAATCATTTGTCACTTCGACTCATAGATAAAGACCAAAGCGTCTTTGCTTGTGGAGAAACGAAGTTCGGCAAAGCCAAGTCTAAATCAAGTGTACAAACTCCAAATAAAATTACAGATATCTCCGCGCTGGTCGATATGACAAAGAAAAACATTCTTGTCACTTCGAACCTGTGAAGACCAAAGCTTCTTTAAAATGGAGATGTCTAAAAATTGAAGTTTGATAATTCCTTACTTAAAAACATTGCAGATAGTACGTTTAACTTATTACGCTGTACATTGAACAACATTTTCTAAATCAAGAGCATCTTTCATTTTCCATAAATCAAGAAAAAAATAATCTATAAACCAACAGTATTTTCATAACTTTGCAGCATGATTTATATCGGTGAATTTAATACGCTCAAAGCTAAACGTCAGACAGATAATGGCTTCTACTTAACTTGTAATGAAGATTTTGAAGTCTTATTACCTAATAAATATGTTCCTAATGATTTTAGAATAAATGATTTGTTGGAGGTTTTTGTATATAAAGACTCAGAAGATAGGATAGTCGCAACCACTCAAGAACCATTAGCGATTGTAAATGAATTTGCTTTTTTGAAAGTCAATGACGTAAGTCATATCGGTGCATTCATGGATTGGGGACTTGAAAAAGACTTATTGGTTCCGTTTTCAGAACAAAGGATGAAAATGGAAAAAGGTAGATATTATGTGGTTTTTGTATTTTTAGATACTCAATCTGGCAGAATTGTAGCTACCAACAAATGGAATAAGCACATTGTAGATTTGGAAGAAGCCTATCAAGAAGGGGATGAAGTGGAATTGTTAATTGCCAACAAAAGCGAATTGGGTTTTACTGCCATAATTGATGATCACGCAAAAGGTTTGATTTATCACAACGAAATTCACCAAGATTTAAACATCGGAGAACGAATCACAGGTTATATCAAAGCTATAAGAGAAGACAGGAAAGTAGATTTGATGTTGTATAAAGTTGGTTTGGAAAGATTGGATGAATCTAGTGAAATTATCAAGTCTAAACTTAAAGAAGAAGGTGGTTTTCTTCCTTTAAACGACAAATCTTCTCCAGAAGAAATCAATAAATGGATGGAAATGAGTAAGAAAACTTTTAAAAAATCTATAGGTATTTTGTATAAACAAAGAGTTATCGAAATTTTGGATGAAGGGATTAAGTTAATTGGTTGATTAGTTAATTAGTTAATTGGTTTTTTGGTTAATTTGTTAAATGGTTATTTCCCTTACTTAAAAAAACATTGTCACATCGACCTCGCAAAGACCAAAGCGTCTTTGTAATGGAGGTGTCCAAAATACCAAATCAAGTTACTAGATGTCTCCACTATCGGTCGACATGACACAAAAATCTATCTGTCACATCGACCTCGCAAAGACCAAAGCGTCTTTGTAATGGAGATGTCTATTCGCTGATTTTGTTTATTTAATTTGGTAAATTACTTATTTAAATATTTTTCCAACGCTTATTTTCAACAAAATTGTATTGAAGACTTACAAAAGTAAAAGTAGGAGTCACAATAATTCAAAGTATTTTTGATTGTGAAAATAACCTTTGTATCTGTATTATGACTTTAACGGCACTTTCAACTTTAGATTATTCCATCATAGGAGGTTTTTTCCTTTTGTCAATTTTCATTGGAGTTTATGTTAGTAAATCTTCATCAAGCAGTTCGGATGATTTTTTCCTTTCTGGAAGAAAAATGCCGTGGTGGTTGTTGGGAGTTTCAATGGTTGCCACCACTTTTGCAGCTGATACACCAGGATTGGTAACAGAATTGGTTAGAGATGAAGGTGTTTCGGGTAATTGGGCTTGGTGGTATATGTTGCTTACAGGAACACTTACTGTATTTTTTTATGCGAGACTTTGGCGAAAATCTGGTGTAACTACCGATTTAGAATTTTATGAATTAAGATACAGTGGAAAATCAGCGGCTTTTTTGAGAGGTTTTAGAGCGATTTATCTAGGTTTTTTCTTCAATGTGGTGACTATGGCGGCTGTGTGTTTAGCAGGAGCAAAAATTGCAGCTATCATGTTTGGTATGGATCAGTTAACATTTTTGTTGATAGCTGGCGGAGTTACAGTGATATATTCCATGTTGGGAGGATTAAAAGGTGTTTTGATTACCGATTTTTTTCAATTTATCATGGCCATGATAGGTTCTGTTTGGGCAACGTATTATATCGTGAATATGCCAGAAATAGGCGGGCTAGACAATTTAATTGCTTCGATAGACACTCAAACCTTATCTATATTTCCTGATACCAATAATTCTGAAAAGATGTTGGTTTTGATCATAATTCCTTTTGCTGTTCAGTGGTGGAGTACATGGTATCCAGGTGCAGAGCCAGGAGGCGGTGGTTACATCGCGCAAAGAATGCTAGCAGCCAAAGATGAGAAAAATGCAACTTATGCTACTTTGTTTTTCAATTTTGCACATTATGCACTTCGTCCTTGGCCATGGATTTTGATAGCATTAGCTTCTTTAATCATCTTTCCAGATTTAGAATCTATCAAAGCAGTTTTTTCTGATGTTGACCCAAAACTAATCAAAGGTGACGCTGCTTATTCGGCAATGCTCACAATGTTACCAGCAGGTTTGATTGGAATAGTGTTGGCTTCATTGATTGCAGCGTTTATGAGCACAATTAGTACGCAACTAAATTGGGGCTCATCTTATATGGTCAATGATGTATATAAAAGATTTATCAAAAACGATGCTTCCGAAAAGGAAATGGTTAGCATTGGAAGATGGAGTACTGTTTTGTTGATGATTTGTGGAGGGGCTTTTTCTTTTGTATTGCAAAGTGCTTCAGAATTTTTAGGTATCATGTTACAAATTGGAGCAGGAACAGGACTTTTGTTCATACTAAGATGGTTTTGGAAACGCATCAATCCATACAGTGAGATAACTGCTATGGGAGTGTCGTTTCTATTGGCAATAATATTTTTAGTTTACAATCAGCAAAATCCAGATGCACCGTTGTCAAAAACATTTCAAATGCTTTTTGGAATAACATTTACAACAATATGTTGGGTGCTAGTTTCATTGTTGACAAGCCCTACAAAAAAAGAGGTTATTGATCAGTTTGAATCAACTGTTTTTAGTGTGGAAATAGAAGACACTGTTTCAGATCAAAATCTAGTGGATGATTTTAAAAGTTCAAACGTACAGATTTCTAAATTTCACAATTTTGAATACAAGATTTTAGGCTTTTTTCTTTCTACCATAGGTATTTACAGTGCCTTATTTGCAACAGGTTATTTTCTATATTCAGAAATTGACCTTGCATGGATTTTTACTTCAATTTTTACAGTATGCGTTGCATCGCTTCTTGCTTTTAGAAAGAAAATGTTTTAAAAACAAAAGGCTTTCTTTAACTAAAGAAAGCCTTTAAAATATTTATCCTTCTGTCTTTGGAATTTCAGGAGCTTTGAACTTCCAAATATTGGCAGTTGCATCCCATTCATACAAACTACTAACAGATTGAAAAGCAATAAGTACTGCCTTTTGTCTATTTTCAGGTGTGTCTTCTACCTGCATCATTTTGTTAGGGTCAGCAACTTTACTTGCTGCCATTCCTCCAGCAGCGTCTACTGCACTCCCTGCTGCATAGCCTCCAATACCTCCAAATAAAGATCTAGTAAATCTGCTAATTGTAGCAAAAACAATGTTAGTAGCAGCTGATTTTACTACAGTTTTTTTCATCCCCTTCATCATTTGTTCTTGGTCGGCAATCATCATTCCTACTGATTCGATAGCGTCATCTTGACCTTGAGCTTTGAATTTTACTTTCATTTGAGTTCCCTCAAGTGTTTCGCTCACAATGATAGGTTTGATTTTTTCGTAATTAACTTCCATAATTGTTTAATTAAAATTAGTTTTAGAATTAAAATAGTGCTCTAATGTAGAAATTATATTTTATGTCATTATAATTTTTTGGTACTTTAATTAAATTTTAGGGTTGACTGATAAATTTAAAGGGTGAACGTAAGTTTTAATAATTCAAATTACTTGTGTATTTTTACAATGAAAAAAATGGTCTAATGTCTCAATGGAATAGTTATATAAAAGGTTTTAAATCGTATTTGCAGTTAGAACGAGCTTTAGCCGATAATTCTGTTGAGAGTTATTTGCAAGATGTTTATAAATTAGCGCAGTATTTCGAACATATTCATCCTTCTTCTATACAATTGTCAGAAATTGAATTAGATGATTTACAGCAGTTTATCATTTGGTTGCACGAAATTGGACTGTCTGCTGGCTCTCAAGCAAGAATTATATCGGGTATCAAAGCGTTTTTCTCATATTTGATTCAAGAAGAAATTCTTAAAATAAATCCTTCAGAATTATTGGAAACACCCAAGTTAGCAAAAAAACTTCCAGATACACTTTCCGTGGAAGAAATCGAAAGGTTGCTGGAGGCGATTGATAGAAGTACACCAGAAGGCGAACGAAATGTTGCAATTCTAGAAGTTTTATATGGAAGTGGTTTGCGTGTAAGTGAATTGGTAAATCTCACGTTGCAAGACATTTTTTGGGAAGAAGGCTTTTTAAGAGTCATTGGAAAAGGGGATAAACAAAGAATCGTTCCATTTAGTGATATGGCTGCCAAACATTTAAAAATTTATATCCAAGAAGTAAGAGTCCATATAAATGCTGACGTTAAGCACGAACATTTTGTGTTTCTAAATAGAAGAGGTAAACAACTTACAAGAGTGATGATTTTTACGATTATTAAAAACTTAGCAACTAAAATAGGACTTAAAAAAAGTATTTCACCACATACTTTTAGACATTCTTTTGCCACACATTTGGTAGAAAATGGAGCAGACTTGAGAGCAGTTCAAGATATGCTGGGGCACGAATCCATTACCACAACAGAAATTTATACGCATCTAGATAAGACATTCTTGAAATCTGTGATGGATAAATTTCATCCACTAAGTCAATCACAAAATAAGAAGTCCAGATGAATTTAGATTTTGAAAAATAGGATTTTTATAAAACCCTTCAAAATTTTCAAAATGTTCTTCAAAACTTTCTTTGAGTTCTTTGAAAGTTACTTTGTTTTGAGCAGAAATAGTTAGTTGAGGTAAAATATGTTCTAGCCATTGCCCTAAAAGTGCATCTATCATCAACTCATAAGTCTGTGAAAGTTCGTGAATGGTGATTTTTACCAATTTTTCTTTTCCTTTTTTAAAATTTTCAAAAGTGGGTAAAGCCCCAATCCAATAGATAATTGCAGATGGTTTGGGCATCGCATATTCCTTTTTCAAGGCGTTTTGTATATAATTCTTAGGTATCTTGGTTTTGGGAATTTTAAAGTCAAACCAATCTTGAAGGGGCATTTCCAAACCAATACCATACATGAAATTGTACAAAGATTTTTTTAATCCAAAACTAAATTGATTGTGATCTATTCCTGTTTTGTCTTCAAACTGAATGTCATTATTGGCAAATGAAATTTTTTCATACTTAGGAATTATTCCATAATCTTTGGGGTTTTGACCTACAGGACTGTGCGTTGTTAAAGCAAACTGATGCCAAAAACCAGATTGTAAAACTTCCATTTCGAAAAGTTGTCTAACCATCTCTAAACTATCAATCGTTTCTTGAATGGTTTGTGTAGGATAGCCATACATCAAATAAGCATGCACCATAATGCCTGCATCTTTAAAATTCTTCGTTACGTTTGCTACTTGGGCAACAGTAACACCTTTTTGAATTAATTCTAGTAATCTATCAGAAGCAACTTCCAAACCTCCAGAAACGGCAATACATCCTGAGGCTTTGAGTAAAAGGCATAAATCTCTTGTGAAATTCTTTTCAAATCGAATATTTGTCCACCAAGTGATCGTCAGTTTTCTTTGAATGATTTCCAAAGCCAAAGCTTTCATCAATGAGGGTGGGGCAGCTTCATCTACAAAATGGAAACCTGTTTCACCAGTTTGGTTAATAATTTCTTCAATTCTATCCACTAAAGTTTTCGCAGCGATGGGTTCATATACTTTTATGTAATCCAAACTTACATCACAGAAAGTACATTTTCCCCAATAACAACCGTGCGCCATAGTGAGTTTATTCCATCTTCCATCGCTCCAAAGACTATGCATAGGATTGGCAATTTCAATAACGGAGATATATTTATCAAGTAATAAATCGCTATAATCTGGTGTGCCAACATCTTTTTGTTTGTAGTCAGAAAGTTCAGTATTGTTGTGGTAAACTACTTTTTCGTTTTCTAGTAAAAAAGTTCTTTTAAAAACGAAAGTTTCCTTCAAAATATGTTGATGTAACAGTTCTATGGGAAGTTCACCATCGTCCAAAGTAATAAAGTCAAAAAACTCGAAAACTCTAGTGTCATTTACGCTTCTTAGCTCGGTATTGGCAAACCCACCTCCCATTGCCACTTTTGTGTTTGGAAATTTTGATTTGATATACTGAGCACATCTAAAAGCACTGTATAGATTTCCGGGAAATGGCACAGAAAGGCAAACAAATTTTGGCTGAGTATTTTCTAATTTTTGATTTAAAATTTCTAGTGATATTTGGTCAATATAGGTTAGAGGAGCATTAAGAAAATCATAGAGTTCATCGAAAGAATTGGCGCTCATTCCCATTCTTTCTGCATACCTACTAAAACCAAAATTGGAATCAATATTTTCTTTGATAAAATCAGATAAATCTTCTAAGTATAGTGTAGCTAAATGTTTGGCTTTGTCTTGAAAACCCATTTTGCCAAAGGAATCTTCCAACATTTCTAATTGGTCAAAACGTGATGCTTGGGGAAGAAAATTGTGCGTACAAATTTGTCTCGCTAGACTGTTGTTTTGTCCTTGTAAGAATGCAATAACATCACCAATGGTTTTGAATGTAAGCATCTTTTAAAGTAAAAATTCGTTCACTATTTTCATCAAAATGAAGTTCTTTCTGTTGTGCAAATTCAAAAATGGATTGCAAACCTTTTTTAGAAAAAATGGAAAGAATAACTTCTATACCCAAATCCATTTGAAATGCAGTAATGCTTTTGGTATTTAGAAAACCTTTTAGATAAGCCGAAGCAGGATAGGGCGTATTGAGTTGGGTAAAAGGTGGTGTTATTAAAAGTATATCTTTCATGTTATAAAAAAAGCCCACTCAATTAAGAGTAGGCTTAAGTTTATTAAATAGTTATTGAATATTAATCATTTTTAGGCTCATCACTTTTAGGTTCGTCCTTTTTCTTTTTAGGACCTTTACCTTTTTTGATTTCCATTTTCAATTCATTGGCTTCTTTGTCCAATTTCACAAGAATTTTATCTCCTTCTTGCAATTCAGAATTGATAATGCTTTCAGCCAAAGGATCTTCCAATTGTTTTTGAAGTGCTCTTTTTAAAGGTCTTGCGCCAAATTTAGGGTCAAATCCTTTATCTGCAACAAAATCTTTTGCTTCGTTTGTTAATTCTATTGCATATCCCAATTCTTCAATTCTATTGAATAAAGATTTTAATTCGATATCAATAATTTTGTAAATATCTTCTTTTTCAAGACTGTTGAACATAATGATATCATCAATTCTATTCAAAAATTCAGGTGCAAATGCTTTTTTCAAAGCGGCTTGAATTACTGACATTTGAAGTTCAGTTTTGTTTTCAGTTTTTGCTTTTGTTCCAAAACCAACACCAGTTCCAAAATCAGAGAGTTGTCTAGCTCCAATGTTAGAGGTCATAATAATCACTGTATTTCTAAAGTCGATTTTTCTACCTAAACTATCTGTAAGTTGACCGTCATCAAGAGCTTGTAGCAATAAGTTAAACACATCTGGATGCGCTTTTTCAATTTCATCAAGCAATACGATTGAATATGGTTTACGTCTTACTTTTTCAGTCAATTGTCCACCTTCTTCATAACCTACGTATCCTGGAGGCGCTCCAATCAATCTAGAAACCGCAAATTTCTCCATATATTCACTCATATCGATACGAATCAAAGCATCTTCAGAATCAAACATATATCTTGAAAGAACTTTACAAAGCTGCGTTTTACCAACACCAGTAGGTCCTAAGAAAATAAATGAGCCAATAGGTTTGTTTGGGTCTTTAAGGCCTGCTCTATTTCTTTGGATAGCTTTTACTACTTTAGAAATCGCTTCATCCTGACCGATTACAGAACCTTGTAAATCTTGGTTCATTTTTTTCAACTTTCCAGATTCTTTTTCTGCTATTCTTGAAACTGGGATTCCAGTCATCATCGCTACAACTTCTGCTACATTTTCTTCAGTAACCGTAATTTTATGCGATTTGCTTTCTTGTTCCCATTTTAATTTTTCGCTTTCCAACTGTTCGTTGAGTTTACGTTCCGTATCTCTCAATCTTGCCGCTTCCTCATATTGTTGGCTTCTCACCACTTTGTTCTTTTCCTCTTTGATATCTTCAATTTTTCCTTCAATTTCTAAAATTATTTTAGGAACATTGATGTTAGAAATATGAACTCTAGAACCTACTTCATCCAAAGCATCAATCGCTTTATCTGGTAAGTGTCTGTCAGAAAGATAACGTTCAGTCAATTTCACACAAGCTTCAATCGCTTCTTGTGTATAACTTACGTTATGGTGATTTTCGTATTTTTCTTTGATGTTATTAAGAATCGTAATCGTTTCATCTATAGAAGTTGGTTCAATCAAAACCTTTTGGAATCTTCTTTCCAAAGCACCATCTTTCTCGATGTACTGACGGTATTCATCAAGTGTAGTTGCACCTACACATTGTATTTCGCCCCTTGCCAAAGCAGGTTTGAACATATTCGAAGCGTCCAAAGAACCAGAAGCGCCACCCGCACCAATAATAGTGTGAATTTCGTCAATAAAAAGAATGATATCTGGAGATTTTTCCAACTCAGTCATTACCGCTTTCATTCTTTCTTCAAACTGTCCTCTGTATTTTGTTCCAGCAACCAAAGATGCCAAATCCAGCGAAACGACTCTTTTGTTAAAAAGTACACGGCTCACTTTTCTTTGAACAATTCTTAAGGCAAGACCTTCAGCGATGGCAGATTTACCCACACCTGGTTCACCAATTAATATAGGGTTGTTTTTCTTTCTTCTGCTCAAGATTTGAGAAACACGCTCTATTTCTTTTTCTCTTCCAACGATTGGATCTAATTTCCCTTCTTCCGCATATTTGGTCAAATCTCTACCGAAATTATCTAATACAGGCGTTTTTGATTTTGAATCCGAAGGTTTGCGCATTCCTGCATCACCTCCACCGCCAAAACTACCACCTGACATACCTTCATCGTCAGAAGGCGTGTTGGGAAACTCTGCTCTTGGCTCTTTATATCCTTGTTCCATCATCGATTCTAATTCTTCTTTTACGTAATCGTAATCTATTTTAAATTGTTCTAATAATTGAGTTGCCACATTGTCTTCTTCTTTCAAGATAGAAAGTAGAAGATGTTCTGTACCAATCATATTGCTTTTGAATAACTTCGCCTCAAGGTAAGTTATTTTTAATACTTTTTCTGCTTGTTTGAGCAATGGAATATTACCACTATTAAGATGCTTACCACTACTTTGAGGAAGTTTTGCTTCCAATTGTTTTCTTAGTTCTTTCAAATCTATTTTAGCATCCATAAGAATTTTCACAGCAATGCCTTCCCCTTCACGAATGAGTCCAAGTAGCAAATGCTCCACTCCTATGTAATCGTGACCTAATCTAAGAGATTCCTCTCTACTGTAACTGATTACGTCCTTTACTCTTGCTGAAAATTTAGCTTCCATAATTCTAATTGTTAATTTTCAATGTATAAAATTACCCTAAAATTGGTAATTATTCAAAGATATTTTGAATTTATATCAAAAATATTTTTGAACATCCTATTTATAAACACATTTTTGTTTGAAATGTCGCCTGAAAAGGAGGTTAATTTATTTTAGTATCTATTGATTGAGGAAAATTAAGGTTGGTTTTATTTTTGGGAAAAAGTTATAATATTGTTAGCCTGAATATCTCCATTTCTTAGTTTTAGAATTATAAATCATTGAATTTCCCAAATCAAGACCATACCAAATTTGATATTCATTAGCGTTTATTTTTTCATAAAATGAAAGATGCATCTGAGTGTCATCCATTCCTATTTCTTTAATGTTTTGAGGAAGTTTGCCAGTTTTTAATTTATAGCTTTCTACTTTTTCAATAATATCTTCAGCATGTTTTTGTCTTTCGCAGATAATATCACAGCATCCTGAAAATAAATAAAGAAATGTTAAAATAATTGTTATTTTTTTCATCATTTATGTATATAATTAAAAATGCAGGGGCAAAGCCATTTTACTACTTTCTATCTTTTCTTTTTTTTATTTCATTTATCTTGATAGGGCAAGGGAAAGTGATGGACATTGTTTAATGTTAATTTGAACCAAAATACAAAACTTTTTGCTAAAAAAAATATTCCTAATCTTGTTTTAAAAGAATTAAGACTTAGAATTTTCAAATGTCTCCAGCATTTTTTTACACATAAAAACACCTGCTTTTCCATCACCAAATAGAGTAGGGAAGGAAGTATGTTCGTTTTCGAAATATTGTGTAAAAGCTTTTTTGATTTTTTCTTTATGCCAACCCACAATTTGAGCAGCGCCACACGATACCAATTCTATCCACTCAGTTTCAGGACGCAAAATAATACAAGGTTTTTTGAAGAAAAAAGCTTCTTTTTGAACGCCTCCGCTATCTGTAACAATGATTTTGGCGTTTTTCTCCAAAGCAATCATATCCAAAAATGAAACTGGAGGTATAATTTTCAGTCTTTTTTCGGAGGTAACTTTATGATATAAATCTTTAGATAGATTTACTTCTAGCAGTTTAGCAGTTCTTGGGTGAAGTGGTAATACAAAAGGAATGTCAAATGTTACTATAAGATCTAAAATAGCTTCAAAAATTCCCGAAAGTCGTTCTGACTGATCTGTATTGTCGTTTCTGTGAATGGTGGAAAGTACATATTCATTAGAAACTAAATTATTTTGTTCCAAAATAGACGAACGTTCATCACTTAATTCAGAAAAGTACAGACTATTGTCGTACATGATGTCTCCACAATGAAAAACCCCTGGATTATCCATATTATAAGGCGGTTTGTTTTCAGTTGAAAAACCTTCTTTGATTAGATTATCGACACCTGCTTTAGTAGGCGAAAATAAAAGTGTACTCACATGGTCGCACATAATTCGATTGACCTCCTCAGGCATTTTTTTGTTGTAGGACCTCAATCCTGCTTCAATATGTACAATCGGCAAATGTATTTTGGATGCAGCAACTCCAGCAGCCAAGGTAGAATTGGTGTCTCCATAAACCACAATAGCATCGGGATTTTCTTTTTCTATAATTTCCTCAATACCTTCTATCATTCTAGCAGTTTGTACTCCGTGTTTTCCAGAGCCTACGCTCAAATTATAGTCAGGTTGAGGAATTCCCAATTCATCAAAAAACACTTGCGACATGTTTTCATCATAGTGTTGTCCTGTATGTACAATGATTTCTTGTATTTGAGAACCAAAATTTTCTTTTATAGCTCTGCTTAATCCTGCAGCCTTTATAATTTGAGGTCTTGCGCCTATTACAGTGATAATTTTAATCATATTGAATTTGTCTGTTGATGCAAAAGTAAGGTTTTAAGATTTAATTCAATTTTCAAAGATAAGTTTCTTTCATAATTCTTTTTGGAGATAGAACATTCACGTCAGCTTGTCGGTCTATGTTATGTGAACACCGATAATGCAAACATCATCTATTTGTTCTAAACTTCCTTTCCAGTTATTGTAAGTGTTTAGGAGAATTTCTTTTTGTTCGTCCATCGGTTTATCATAAATGTCTAGAAGCAATTTCTTTAAATTTAAAGTCTTGAATTTTTTGCCTCCTACATCTCTTTGATTGTTGTGGTCTGGAAATCCAAATTGATCCGCAAAACCATCAGAAAAGCTGTAAATTAAATCTCCTTTTTCAAGTTTAAATGATTTGGTAATAAAAGGGCTTAATGTTTCACTATTTCCAACAGGTTGTTTGTCGGCTTTAATTTCAATGAGTTGAATGGCTTCGTTTTTATCATTTTTTGTAATTGGGTGTGGAATATTTGCTTTTAAATCAACATCAGTTTTTCGGATAATCCACAATGGATTATTTGCACCAGCAAAATCAAGGGAACATTCAGATTTGTTACTAATATTTAATGAAACCAAAGAAATGTCCATTCCATCTCTCAGTTTCTTTTCACTTTTTTCAAATGTTTCGATAATCAAATCTCTTGTTTTATCGAGAATTGCTCCTGGTTGATGAATTTTATATTCTTTTACACATCTATTCAAAGAATTAGCACATACCACGCTCACCATTGCTCCCGGTACTCCATGTCCCGTGCAATCCGCAGCTGCATATAAAATTCTATCGTACCCATTTTCGTCTTTTGTGGTATTCATCCAATAAAAATCACCACTTACCACTTCTTTGGGTTTGAAAAGGACAAAGTAATCTTTTAAATGATGATTCATATCAGACTTTCTGGGAAGAATTGCGTCTTGTAGCCCTTTTGCGTAATTCAAACTATCAAAAATGTCTTTATTTTTTTCTTCAATAATGGAATTCTTTAATTCAATTTCTATGTTTTTAGCGAATAAAGTTTTGTTGGTTTTTTGTGTTTGTTTTAAACTAATAAATACGACCAAAGAGAGTAGGAAAACCATTGAGAATCCACCTAAAATCGTATATTTGGTTTGATTAATTTGAAAAAGAATATCATTTTCTGGAATAGCTACTCCTAAAATTAAAGTTCTTTCAGCACTTAGTTCAAAATGTTTGAAATAAAACCACCAATCTTCATTGTTATATATGACATGAAAAGGTTCATCAATATTATTTTTTTCTTTCCATATTTCAAGTGCGTAACCAATCACGGGGACTGAAGTTTCGGATGGGTTTTTCAGAAAAGTTTCATTTTTTTGAACATCTGTTTTTAATAAATCACTTTTAGGAAGTCCTATAAACTTTTCATCTTCTGTAAGCACAAAAGTCATACTGTTGGGCGTAGCTTTTAGTGATTCGGTAAATTTTGATATGTCATTCAAAGTTAAATCATAAGCCAAAACATAGGTAAGCGAATCAAAATCTTCGGCAGTCCATGAAACGGATGCAGTAATTCCCAACTCGAAAGTTGTGTTGTACAAATAAGGTTCAGTCCAATATACCTGATCGAGATTTGTTTTTTGTAATGCACCAATAAACCATGGTCGTCCTCTAGGGTCATTTTTTAAAGTGTCTTCCCAATTTTCGATTTTACTTATGTTGTTTTTATCATATTTCCAAGTTGACCATTCCTCTAATGTAGGATTTTCATCGAAGTTTACTTCTCTATTCAAATACAATTTATCTTTTGGAATGATATCCAATTCATAACCATTGCTTTTTGCCAATCCCATTGAAGAAAGTTGGTCAAATTTTTCGATGATTGGAATGTAAAACTTATTTAGTGATTGAACACTCAAATCATAATAGAATCCTTTTTTACCTCTCATTCCAGCTGCAACAAGTTCGTTGTTTACTGGAAGAAAAAAGCGTTTCATTTCTGTTTCGGTATTTTGTACGGGTTTTACAGTAAGAGATTGCGCAATATTTTCTTCAGTTTCATTAAGTTTAATCAACATATAAGCCATAATAATACCTGATGATATCAATACAAAAAGTGCAAAGTTTCCAAGTATTTTTTGGGAAATAGATTTCATAATCTTATTATAAATGAGGTTACTAAATTAGTTTTTTTTATTTACAATCAAAAAGTTATTCAAGATTAAAGATTTTAAAATAAGTAAAATACGAAATATTACGTAGAAACTAAATTTATAAAAAATAGATTTCAATTAGTGTTTTCAATTCACAAGATGCATTAGTTTTGTATAAAAAAAGTCGAATGATAAAATATTTTATTTTTATATTTCTTTTTACGATTGCAACTTTAAGCACAAGTTTAAAAGGGCAAACCAACAATTTGACCATAGAAAACATCATGAAAGGGGAAGATTTTGTTGGTTATTTACCCAAAAACCAAATGATTTTGCCAAATGATGAAATTGTGTTTATGTGGAGAACAGCAAAAGATAAAGATTATGATTGGTATTTATATAATTCTAAAAATAGTTCTACAAGAAGTTTAAGGATTGATGAACAATTTTCTTTTCCACTCAATGGATTTGTTTGGAATAAAGATAGAACATTGGCTCTTTATGAAAATAAAGGAAATTTATTTATTTGGGATACAAAATCTCAAAAACCTAAAAGTATATTTCAAACGTCTGATTATTGTTCAAATCCTTTATTTTCAAAAGATGAAAAAAGTATTTTTTTTCAACAAAATGATAATTTGTATCAATTACATATAAATGAAACTAGGATTACTCAAATTACGAACTTTCAAAAAACATCACAAAAAGAGGACATTAAACTTGACTATTTAAGCAATCAAGAATTGTTGTTGATGGATAATTTGCAGGAAAAAGCAGCGCAAAAAAAAATCAAGAATCATAAGCAATCAGCGTTCGACCATCTTTTGCCATTAAATATATACATTGACAAACAAAGTGTTCAAAACATAAGTATATCACCAGATGAAAAAAGGGTAGTGTACGTTTTGAGAAAAAATGGTGATAGAAATTATACCAAAGTTCCTAATTTTATTAGTGAAGATGGCTATACAACTTCTAATAATGCTAGACCAAAAGTAGGAAGAGATGAAGATGTGTTTAAATTGTTTTTTTACGACATTCCTCAAAGAAAAACTTTTGAATTTTCAATCGATGATTTGCCTAATTTGAACAAAAAACACAGTTATTTAGATGTGTATAATGTTAAAGAATACCTACATAAAGGTGTTGTATTTCATGGTCCATATTTTAATAATGATGGGACAATTGCTGTTGTAGAAATTAAATCTTTGGACAATAAACACAGGTGGTTGGCAGAATTGGATTTTGAGAATCAAAAATTACTTCCTTTTGAATATCAGTATGATGAAGCGTGGATTGGTGGTCCAGGAATTAGCGGATGGAATGAAGAACCTGGAAATGTTGGTTTTGTTAATAAGTCGAATGTTTGTTATTTCCAATCCGAAGAATCAGGTTTTTCACATTTATATACCTATAATTTTGATACAAAAGAGCGAAAAGCACTTACTTCTGGAAATTTTGAAATTCACGAAACGTATCCCAATCATTTAGGAACACATTTTTACATCAGTAGCAATAAATCTCAAGCAGGAAATAGAAGTTTCTATTCGTTAGAAATTAAAAACCATAAATGGACAGATTTGTTAGTTGAAGATGGAAAATATGATGTCATTCTCTCTTCTGATGAAAAACAACTTTTTTACACTTATTCTTTTATAAATAAACCAACAGAATTGTATGTAACGCATACTAAAGATGTAAAAACCAAACATCAAATTACTACATCTTTAAATCCTACTTTTATTGAAAGAAAATGGATGATTCCAGAAATCATTACTTTCAAAGCAAGTGATGGACAAGATGTAAATGCCAGATTATATAAGCCTGAAAAGGAAGTCAAGAACAAAGCTGCTGTGATATTTGTTCATGGAGCAGGTTATCTTCAAAATGCTCATAATTGGTGGAGTTCATATTTTAGAGAATATATGTTTCATAATTTTTTGGTAGAAAAAGGATATACGGTTATGGACATAGATTACAGAGCATCAGAAGGATATGGTAAAGATTTTAGAACGGCTATTTATAGAAATATGGGTGGAAAAGATTTATCAGATCAGTTGGATGGGCGACAATATTTGATTGATAATTTGGCAATTGATGAAAATAAAATTGGAATTTATGGTGGTTCTTATGGTGGTTTTATTACTTTGATGGCTTTACTCAAAGAGCCAGGTAAATTTAAATGTGGAGCCGCTTTGAGAAGTGTAACAGATTGGGCGCATTACAATCACGAATATACGAGCAATATTTTAAATACACCAGAAATGGACAGTTTGGCATTTCAAGTGAGCAGTCCAATATATTACGCAGAAAATCTTCAAGATCACCTTTTGATGTTGCACGGAATGGTAGATGATAATGTTCAATTTCAGGATGTAGTAAGATTGTCGCAACGCTTTATTGAATTGGGAAAAGACAATTGGGAATTGGCTGTGTTTCCTATTGAAGATCATGGTTTCAAAACGGCAAGCAGTTGGACTGATGAATACAAAAGAATTTTTAATCTTTTTGAGAAAAACTTATTAGGAAAGTAGTAGCGAAATAATATGAGTTGGAATTTAGAAACAAGAAATAATAATTTATCGTCCATTTCTTCTGAAACGTATGATTTGGTAATTATTGGTGGCGGAATCACTGGAGCAGGAATTTTACTAGATGCTACTTCAAGAGGTTTAAAAGCAATTCTTATTGAAAAAGAAGATTTTGCATCTGGAACGAGTAGTCGCAGTACCAAGTTGATTCACGGTGGATTAAGATATTTGAAAAATTTAGAATTTAAGATTGTTCGTGAAACAGGAAAAGAACGCGCCATTGCATATAAAAATGCGCCACATTTAGTAGTTCCTGAAAAAATGATTTTACCCATTCAAACTGGAGGAACTTATGGAAAATTAATGACTTCTTTTGCTTTATGGATGTATGATTGGTTGGCAGATGTAGCAAAACCTGAGCGAAGAAGAATGCTTAATAAAGAACAAACTTTAGCATTGGAGCCCAACCTAAAGCCAGATTTACTAAAAGGAAGTGGGTTTTATTCAGAATACAGAACCGATGATGCTCGTTTGACATTGGAAATTATCAAAACAGCACAAAAGAGTGGGGCAGTAGCGTTGAATTATATAGAAGCAACAACTCTAAAATATAATGAAAATGGAAAAATAAACTCCATTGTTGCAAACGATAATTTAAATAACAATTCCATTGAAATCAAAGGCAAAGCATTCATCAACGCTTGTGGTCCTTGGTCGGATGAAATTAGACAATTAGACCAATCAATGAACAACAAAAGATTGCATCTTACCAAAGGAGTTCATATTGTGATTGATAGCTACAAATTACCTTTAAAAAACAGTGTTTATTTTGATGTAGAAGGTGGAAGAATGATTTTTGCAATTCCAAGAGGAAAAGTAACTTATATTGGAACCACAGATACCAATTATGATGGTAAAAAAGACAATCCAAATGTTACTATGGAAGATGTTAATTATCTTATAAATGCTGCTAATGAAATGTTTCCTAGTATTCAATTAAAATTGGAAGATGTGCAATCTTCATGGTCTGGTTTGAGGCCATTAATTCACGAAGAAGGTAAGTCGCCATCGGAATTGAGTAGAAAAGATGAGATTTTTCTTTCGCCTAAAGGTTTAATTACCATTGCTGGAGGAAAATTAACGGGCTACAGAATTATGGCTCAAAAAGTGGTAGATATTGTTTGTGAAAGATTGAAAATCAATCAAAAATGTATTACTGATAGTATTCAGATTAATGGATATGGAAAAGAAATTGACAAAAACAGATTTTAAACAAAATTAAAACTTTAGAAATTTCTATTTCCGAACAAGAATTTGAAAATATGTGGCATATTTACGGTGTTCAAATATTAAAAATAATTGAATTATTTGAAAAAGATTCAATGAGAGACATACTTGTTTCAGAAGTTAAATTTTGCATTGAAAACGAAATGACTTAACACTTTAGATTTTCGTTAGAACCTGAATGATATTTGATATCAAAAGAGTAAAATTCTCAGATAAAAAGATATTTTTAAAGAACACTACCAATGGAATGAATCTAAATTTCAATCAGAAATCAAACTGTAATGACGATTAAGAAAGTTATTTAATAATTAAAACTTGTTCTTCTGGAATTTAATCTAAACTTGATTAGAACTAAATCTCATTTGAATTCTTTAGAAATTCACAACTCTATCTCTAACTAACTTTGTTTTTATACTGTAAATGCCATATATAAGGTATAAGAATTCCAATAGAAATATCTAGTACAAACAGATTGGACAAATGGTAGAAATTCATAATCCTTATAAACCTTTTCTCACCAAGAATACTTGCTCAATTGAATCGTTTCTGATATGATTAGATTTTTGGACCACGAAAATGCATTTTGTATTCAGGAAAATGTTCCTCTAGTTTTGATTTAATTTCGACTAGTGTGTATGGGTTTTCTACTTTAACTTTCATGTTTTTTTAGGTTATATTTAATATTACATTTTAATCCTCTGGATCTTTTTTCCATGATGTGCAAACTACATCAATATTACAATTATTTAAACTTTTGATAAAATCAAATGCAGCTTCTTTGGCTTGTTCTTCAAGACGCGTGTTTTCGCTTCCACAACCTTCATAGACGCCTAAAACTTCTCCAGTAACTTGGTCAATAATTTCACATTTTTTACATTGATTGGGCAATACTGCACCATTAAATATAGCGGCACATGAGACAAATAAAAATGATGTGAATGAGATAATAAAGATGTTTTTCATTTTTTATAAATTTATTTACTTTTGTGAAAGTAATATTTTTTTCGGAGTCGATAAAACATTGAATACTTTATTTGAATATAATATTTAACTTTGTAAGATAAAACAATTACAAAAATTATGAGCAATCAAACAAAAGAAAATCAAATAAATGTTGAATTAAGCGAAGAAATTGCAGAAGGAGTTTACGCCAATTTAGCCATCATCACGCACTCAAGTTCAGAATTTGTAATGGACTTTATCAGAATGATGCCGGGTGTGCCTAAAGCAAAAGTGAAGTCGAGAATTGTGATGACACCAGAGCACGCCAAAAGATTGATGAGAGCCTTGGCAGATAATGTTTCTAAATATGAACAACATCACGGTGTGATTAGAGAAGATGAAAATCTGCAAGGTGCTATTCCTATGACTTTTGGAGGTCCTAAAACAGAAGCATAATTTCTTGACCTTTTGAAGTTTATCGTTTCCATAGTATTTTTTTTGGGAACTTTTCAAATTTTAGCGCAACGACCTTTTTACTACGTTTCCAGTCAAGATACTGTTTTGTTGGATACTACGACATTTAGAAATGTTGGCGTTTTTGGAAAGCCTCATACTTCTTTCAATTTAGGAAATGAAGGTACTCCGATGCATCCTCTTGTGATGGATCAGGATTTTTTTATGCGTGGCGCTTATACTTATTTGGCTTTTCAATCTTTAAAAGAAAATCGAAGATACAGTGTTTTTAAGCCGGTTACTGAAGCAAATTATGTTACAGGATCTAAATTAGAACAACATTTCAATATATATCATACTCAAAATTTTAATGCTAAATCCAATTTTTCTATTGGCTTCAACAAAATTAATGCTCCTGGATATTACAATAATCAAGCGACCAATAATAGTCATTTGTCAGCAAATGCCTATGGTTCAGGAATAGGGAAAAGAAATTACACCTTTGATTTCAACATTCAATATGCCAATTTGCTCAGCGCGCTCAATGGTGGAATGGTTTACGATACCGCTTTTATTGATGATGTAAATGAACTTCGAGATAGAAAATTGTTGGAGATTAATTTACAAAATGCCTCACAACAACTGAAATATTGGAAGATAGATTTGACACATAGTTTGGATGTTTTTTCAAAAAAAGATACCATCAACGAAAGAGGACAAACTTTATCAGTTTTTCAAAATATGGCTGTAATGTCAAAGCAAAGAGATTTCTATGATTCTATTTTGAATCCAATTTTTTACAATCAGATTTTTAATGATTCTAATATTACCAATGATGTCTTGACTTACTATCAATACAGTACTGATTTGGGAGTGAATTATAAACTGAGTCAAAAATATAAAGCATCTTTGGCGTCAGGAATAAAACCTTCTTTGAATATTTTCAATCAAGCAAGTGTAGATACTACGGTTTTTGATTTACACGGTTTTTTGAATTTTTGGTATCAATATGAAAAGTTGAATATTGCATTACAGTCTGAATATTTATTAAATGACATTTATGTTGACAATGATTTTCATCTAAATGGTGAGTTTAGTTATTTGATGAACTCCAAAAACAAATTTTCTTCTCAAATTCAAATGAAAAGAGAGCGTGTGGCACTGGATATTCAAAACTACGAGAGCAACAACGCCAAGTGGAGCAATACTTTTGAAAAGCAATCTCAAAACTTCTTTGAAATCCAGTACGAACATCAAGATAAGTTAAAAAAATATGTTTCTGTAAACTATCTAGACTTAAAAAATCCTATTTTCTTTTCCTATGATGCCAGACCCGATCAAGTTTTGGGCTTCGGGCAAGTGATTCAATCCAAAACGGGTATAAGCGGAGACTTAAGCAAAAGATGGTATTTACAAGGCGATGTGGTGTATCAATATTTTGGAGGATATAATGTTTTTAGAATGCCTAATTGGTTTACACAAGCCAAAATTGAATATCAATTCAAAACATTTAAGAAAAAATTAGATTTATGTTTAGGGATGAACATTGTTTTTTACAGCAAATACAAATCGAAAGAATTTGATCCAGTTTCTGGACAATTTTACATCAATTCAGACCAAGAAGTAGGCAATTATCCTTTTGCAGATGTTTACTTGAAAGGAAGAATTCAAAGAGCCACTTTTTTTGTAATGAGCACCCATCCTCACGAAGGCTTGTTGGGATACAATTATTTCCTTTTGCCCAATTACACCGCTTTGGATAGAGTGATTCGTGTTGGCGTTTCGTGGATGTTTTTGAATTAGTTTGTAAAAGTATTCTGTTTTCTGTACCATTTTTGCAATGTTGCATTATATTCAATAATTCAACAATTTCAATATGAAAAATTTCATCCTAATTATAATGCTTCTTCAGTTGGTAAGTATTCCAATAATCAGTCAAAACACTTTTTTTGACCCACAGAAATTACCTCACAACAATAGAACATCAAAAGATACTATAAGATATGATTTTCCATGGTTGACGAATTACAAAACCGAAAATACCATTGTAAATAGAATTGCTGTTCCGGCAGGATTTAAAAGACTTAAACATCCGGAAAACTCTTTTGCGCATTGGTTACAAAGATTACCACTTAAAGAAGGTAATCCAAAAGTCTATTTGTATGATGGAAGTCCCAAATGGAACCAAAATGCACATTGTTATGTTGTGGATATAGAAACAGGAAATAAGGATTTGCAACAATGTGCAGATGCAATAATGCGTGTTAGAGCAGAATATTTATTCAGTTATGGCAATAAAGATGACATTAAATTCAATTATACAAACGGAGCAGTATGTTATTACAAAAAATGGCGACAAGGTTTGATGCCTGTGCCAAAAGGAAAAGAAATTCAATGGGTTACATCTTCAAAAGCAGGAGAAGGTTATCAAAAATTCAAAAGTTATTTGATACAAGTTTATAATTATGCAGGCACACATTCTCTAGAAAAAGAACTAAATAAAGTGAATTTTGAGCAAATGCAACCAGGAGATGTTATTATAAAAGGAGGATTTCCCGGACACGGTGTTTTGGTAATGGATATGGCTCAAAACCCAACTACTGGTGAGAAGTTATTCATACTGGCACAAAGTTATATGCCTGCTCAAGATTTTCAAATTTTAAAAAATCCCAACAACTCAAAACTTTCTCCTTGGTATAGTTTAAGTGATGTAAAAGACGTTTTGAAAACACCAGAATGGAATTTTAGTACAGATGATTTAAGAAGGTGGTAAGTTATTTAACTTCTATCCAAATTTCTTTTCCTGCTCTTGGCGGAATGGAAAGCTCGTTAGGCATCATTTTTACAGATTCAAAAACCTGACTGAAAAGTTCGATATATTCTTCTTTACAACCTCCAAAAGGTGGATGTTCGGTATTGAGTGGCGCATCAAATAAAATTCCAACTAATTTTCCATTTGGCTTAAGCAAAGTTAAAATACTTTTCTTTAGTCTTACTTGGAAAACAAATACCAAAATCAACTAATTCTTTACAGTCCTTGATATTGTCATTTTAGAATAAGAAAAAATAAATTTGCGGCATCCGTATATGAAATTCCTTCTACAGAAGATTTCCATAAATGATAAATCAATATAAATTGAGTCGACAGACATATATTCCGTTTGTCGAGATTTCGAAAAATTTATTTCATTTAAAGCTAAGTAAACATAGACGGAATATACATTTGTTTATTTTTCACTACGAATCCTAACTTTCTTTTATTAAACGACTTCTTTGGTAAGACTCTAGACTTTCGAATATGAAAACTACAGGGCATTGAAATGTTTTTTCCATTATTTGCGCTTGTTTTTCTAGTTGCTCAGAGGTATTTTCCAAGAGGTTTCACAAATATAAGTTTCTGATGGATTTCAATTTTTAAAACTCAAATCCTTTTAAGAAATAATGGAAGTTTATCAATGTCGGTATTGGTTTTATAATCAGTTTGAATTTCGACACCAATTGTGTTTTGTATATATTCTAATATAGTATCTATAATCAAATGAACATATTTTTTGTAAATATAACAATGATGTGTTATAATGTATATTTTATAAATAAGCAATTAAATTTTATCTCTATTGCTATGATTCAAACTTGTAAAATGTAATGATTGTAAAATTCTCTAAATTTCTAAATACAATCTTTAATCGTTCTAATTTTTGTACCATTTTTTGCAATGTTGCATTATATTCAATAATTCAACAATTAAAATATGAAAAAATTAACTTTCATAATGCATCATGGATTTTTTTGTATTTTACTTTTATCCTATTACAATAATAGTGAACAAAAAACGGAATAAATTAAGCAAATGAACTTTTTAAATTAAAATATTTTTATTACTAGTTAGTTTTAACTTATCTATTAATTTTTCTGCTCAGAATATATTGGAGGTTTTGTATAAGCAAAAATGGAATTGCTTTATAATGAATCGACTATGGTTTATGTGGATGATTCAAAGCCCAAGAAACATTATTCATCGAGATTTTCAAAACATGATTCTTTAATTTATACCTGAATAATTATGAAAGTTAAATTGTTTTTTCCAATAGACAGTCTAGACAAACTTCATGATGGAATATTTGTTATATAGAAAACAAAAGTTTAATAGTTGGGCAAAATGTTACTTGGATTACCTTATTGGAACATGGTTTTTCTACAAAGTTAAAAATCACAGAAAATTATATAGAACTACTTAATTATGGAATGGAGCAAGCTAATTAGCATTGATAAAAGAAAAGTTGTAAAGTATAAAATATTATAAATATCAATTCTAAGATTAAAAGATTTGGAGTAACAGATTTAAGTTTTGAAAACAGTTAAAATTTCAATAGCACTTATTCTCCTTTACAATACTAGCATTATTTCTAGTAAACTTTTGATAGACACATCTCTAAGAATTGTTTGTGATGAAATTCCTGAATTTATAAAAATACATTTGTTAACTTTTTTCATAGATTATATAATAATTTATATGTTTTTTTTTATGGTAATGTGGAAATTAGTTAAAACAGTATGATCAAAATTTATTGTAGTTAATAGTTATGTCATTCATACTGGTTTTATTATTTATATGAAAATTTCTACATTTGAATATAATTGCTTAGAAATTGAAATTGTAAATTTTATTCCGTAAATTGAACCAAAATTTGAGTATTGATTAAAAGTGAATTTTGAAAGATTTTCAACTAATCTTTTAAACGTTTGAATTTTTATATATCAAGTAAAGTTTTAAATTTAATAAAGAAAATATTCAAATATGATAGATGTAGTTGACTTGATAAAAATGAAACCGAAATGTATATAGGAAGAAAATCAATTTTCAATTTAAAAGTTTTATTAATGGTTGGCTTATATAACAAAGACCCTGAACAATTAGATTATTCTAATAAATTTCAAAATTATATTCAAAATAAAGACAAATAATACAATCATCTTTTGCTGATATTTTTAAATTTTTATAGTTATGATGAAAAATTCAGCAGTCGATCTTTTTTGAAGAGTTTCAATTATTTCTGTCTCACACTCAGTGCCCCCATCCCTTCCAAGCAAAATTAACTAAACTAAATTTACCTCAAATACAAACTAAACCCCATCTTAATCGTTCCTAATTTTGTACCATTTTGCAATGTTGCATTATATTCAATAATTCAACAATTAAAATATGAAAATTTAAACCTCTTTTATAATACTCTGTTCAGTTGATATATTCCAATAATTAGCTGCAGCCACTTATTATGATATTGGCAAATGCCTTCAACGATAAACCCAAAAGATACTATAAGATATAATTTCCTTGATGACGAATTACAAACCGAAAATACGATTGTGAATAGAATTGCTGCTCCAGCAGGGTTTAAAAGACTTAAACATCCAGAGAAATTCCTTTGTGCATTGTTTACAAAGATTGCCTCTCAAAGAAGGGAAACTAAAAGTCTATTTGTATGATGGAAGTCCCAAATGGAACCAAAATGCACATTGTTATGTTGTGATATAGAAACAGGAAATAAGGATTTGCAACAATGTGCAGATGCACAATGCGTGTTAGAGCAGAATATTTATTCAGTTATGTATTAAAGACATATTAAATTCAATTATACAAATGGTGCAGTATGTTATTACAAAAATGGCGACAAGGTTTGATGCCTGTGCCTAAAGGAAAGGAAATTCAATGGGTTGCATCTTCAAAAGCAGGAGATGGCTATCAAAAAGTTCAAAAGTTATTTGATTCAAGTTTATAACTATGCAGTGGCACGCACTCTCTTGAAAAGAATTAAAACAAAGTCAATTTTCAAGAAATGCAACCTGGAGATGTAATTATTAAGGGAGTGATTTCAGGACACGGTGTTTTGGTAATGGATATGGCTCAAACCCCACAGGAGAGAAATTATTTTATTGGCACAGTTATATGCCTGCTCAAGATTTCCAGATTTTAAAAATCCCAACAATTCAAAACTTTCTCCTTGGTATAGTTTAAGTGATGTAAAGACGTTTTGAAAACTCCGGAATGGAATTTTAGTACAGATGGATTTAAGAAGGTGGTAAGTTAAAAATCTCAATCCAAACTTCTTTCCTGTTTCATGAATGTCAGCACATCATTTTTACAGTATCAAAACGACTGAAAGTTTCTCTGATATATTTTCTTTACAACCCAGTGGGATGTTCTGCATTGAGTGGGTGTATCAACAAAATCCCAACTAATTTTCCTTGAGGTTGGAGTAACGTTTTCATTTTTTTAACATATTTTGCCCTCCATGAAGGATTGATGGCGCAAAAGAACGTTTGTTCGAGGATAAAATCAAATTGATTTTCCAATTGAAAAAAATCACCCACAATAAACTGTTCTGAAGGAAATTCTGGCACTCTTTTCAGAAAGTTTTCTTTGGAAATAGGTGCAAAATCGAGTAGGGTGATATTATGAAATCCCATTTTGTAAAGTGCTTCGCCTTCATAACTGTTGCCACAACCGGGAATTAAAAGTTTAGCACTACGATCCTTATCTTTGAAATACTCTAAAAAAGAAGGGCTAGGGTAGCCAATATCCCATCCAGTTTCTAAAGTATCATATCTTTCGTTCCAATATTGGTCGTCTAGTTTTAACTTTGTCATTCCTCAATTGGTTTTCTTACAGTTTTGAATATCACTTTATGGTCATCTTTGATTTTAGGAACCAGCACCCAGTTGGTAATGTAATTTTTTTCTAAACAATTTCCGCATTCATCCACAACAATTTCGTAAGTATAAGTTTTGTTTGCAGCATCCAAAGTGAAATTACGTTTGATTTTATATTTACAATTAACTAACATCGTTTTCCCTACTAGAGAATATTTGTCCAAATTGAATGAATTGAGTTTACATTGGTCTTCATTTCTAAAATTGGAAATGAATATTTCTTGTAAAGCAGCTTCAGTAACGATTACAAAGTTTTCATCTTCATTTGCCATAAAAATACAATTGGAGCACAAAGAGGTATCTGCAATAATTTCTCCATCGTTTTTGACAGTTTTGCCCCAACAATTCCCCGATTTTTCACAACTAGAAAGAAAAAGTACTGTAGCAACTAAAAAAAGCAATAAAATTCTCATATAAATATAATTTCTACGCAAATTTAATAAATATCTAAACCTAATTTTGCACGAAACAGAAATAATGTTCAATTTTGCAAGGATTTTACAAAATTAATAGAAAATGGTACTTCCAATATATGCATACGGTTCAAGTGTTTTGAGACAAGAATGTGAAGAAATCGAAGAAGGGACAGATGTTTCTAGTTTGCTCAGCGATATGTTTGAGACAATGTACAAATCTCAAGGCGTAGGATTGGCGGCACCTCAAATTGGAAAAGCAGTAAGACTTTTCATTGTGGATGCAGCATCTTTTGCTGATGAAGAACCCGAAAATGAAGAAGAAGCAAAGAATTTTGAAATTTTAAAAAACTTCAAAAAGGTATTTATCAATCCAATTATAGAAGAGGAAGAAGGTGCAGAATGGGCTTTTTCGGAAGGTTGTTTGAGCATTCCTGGTATCAGAGAAGATGTATCTAGAAAATCTATTGTCACCATTTCATATTTTGATGAAAATTGGCAACTTAAAGAAGAGAAATTTGGAGGCATTGCAGCAAGAATTATCCAACACGAATACGATCATATAGAAGGCGTTTTATTTACAGATTACCTCAATCCATTGAAAAAAAGATTGCTTAAAAAGAAATTGACAGATATTTCTAAAGGAAAGGTAGATGTGAGTTATAGAATGACATTTCCTGTAAAGTAATAAAGCGTATTTTTGCATAATTATTAATTTCAAAAACGAGACAGATGAAGAAAATATGGATATATGGTTTGTTTTTGACAACCCTTTTGGCTTCATGTGGAAGCAGTGATCAACAAGAAAATAATCAAAAATCAGAAATGAGTACTGAAGACGTTTCTGCTGATATTGAACATTTAACCATTTTGAATGAAAATTTAATTACTTCAAATCCTCAAAAAACTTATGGTGCAGGTAAAATGCTCTATAATGCCGCCAATGATTTTGTGAAAAAATATCCCAATCATATTAAAACTCCTTCAGTTTTGGAATTATCAGCTAAAGGAGCGGAAGCCATGCAACAATACACCGAAGCGATAAATATTCTCAATAAACTCATAAATGATTTTCCTGAAACTGACATTACACCAAATTATATCCTTAACAAAGCAAGAATTCAAGAAGAAAAACTCAACGATATTGCAGCGGCTAAAGATTCTTATAATGAACTTATAGAACGTTTTCCAAACGATCCTGCTGCTAAAGACGCCAAGTTATATCTAGATAATTTTCTTGGAAAATCTCAAGAAGATATTCTCAAAATGTTGGATGAAGCCAATCCCGAGAAATAGAATCAAGAATCTTATCAGTTTCATCAGCGTTGCATACGAAATTTGAATATAGAACGCAGATTACACAGATTAAGCAGATATTCGCTGATTAAATTCAGTTAAATATTTCAGTTAACCTTAGATTCAACAGATATATTTCAAACAGTATTATTATAATTTGTAATAAACTAAGAAATAACAAATTCTATCGTGATTACAAAACAAATCAGTGTAAATCATAAAACATCAGCGTCATCAGCTTTCTATGCTTTAGTTTTTTTTGAAATCAAAATCAAAAGTATTTCCTCAAATGTTTTATATATAATTTTTTTAATGTTAATTTTATATTAAACTTTTCAAAGAATAATATGCAAAGATTAGCATTGAGTATCATTTGTTGGGATTCTCATTTCAATTTTTTGGATTGCCTCCTGTTCTTTCCAAAAGAGATTTACAATCTCATCCGCCTAGAATTACTAGAAAATGCTGTGCGTTTGGAAGTGATATTAAAATTTTTGCCGTACCATTTTTACGACTTAACCCTATCATTGATGTTCAAGAATTGGGGAATCACGAGTATTTGGGAGGTAAAAACGAAGGGAATGGATTGATTTACACCAGAAAAGGCGGGTTTATAGATATGGGGCATGTTAGAGAATGGGCGGATTGGACTGCTTTTTTTTACGTTTACATTCAATCAATAGAGGACGAAAGAGATTTAGTAAAAAGATTAGGGGTTGAAGGCGGAACGAGAAAATTGATACTTAGAAATGTTCAAGGTTTAGGTGATGAAGATAAAATGCTGGTTGCTGCAAAAATTGCTTTTGATTTGGGTTTGTGGCACGAAATCGTAACAGGATATGGTGTTTCTTCTGCTCCAATCATTTATGAAAAGTTTTCTAGTTTCTCAGTCGAAGATATATATTCCAATTTACTAGGTGTTCAAATAGGAATGGAGGCTATAAAAAGCGAAAAAGAATATGATATCGCAGTTACAGAAATTTTATTAGAAAAATTGAAATACTTAGACGCTGTTGAAAGAATTGAAGATACATATAGCGCTTTAGAACAAATTAATAATGTTTGGTGGTCTAGAGATTATAGTTTACCCAAAAAAGAAGCGACCATTATGAGGATGTATTACGACTCAGAAGAAATTACACCATGGTTGATTCCTAGTGTCAAAAACACAATTTCACCTCAAAGTCTCAAAGTCCCATTACATACTCAAAATGGAAAAAAACTAGATGACTTTTATGACATTTCAGTCAAATTGAATTACAGAATTCCAGGAAAGGAAATTGTGTCAGACATTCATAAAAGGAGAATTACACACAGTTCTTTTGTCTTGTACAAAGAAGATTTGAAGCATACTTTTGAAAATGAGAAAATCGAAGATTTCAAAAAATAAAAAAACCGACAATGAATAACAAAGTCGGTTTTTATGGAGATATTTTCTTAAAAATACTTATTTAATTTTAAAAGCCTTTTTGATTTTAGTAACATAGTCTAACTCTTCCCAAGGGAATAATTTAACTTTTAATTTTACTTCTTTACCTTCTGGGCTTTTAAAAACTTTAGTAACCTCTTCAGTTTTTCTACCCATATGACCATAAGCAGCAGTTTCTGAATAAATAGGTGATCTAAGTTTAAATCTTGTTTCGATAGCGTAGGGACGCATATCAAAAATTTTCTCTAGTTCTTTTGCAATGGCACCATCAGTTAAATTTACTTTCGATGTTCCGTAAGTATTAACATAAAGTCCCATAGGTTTTGCAACTCCAATAGCATAAGCCACCTGAACTAACGCCTCGTCAGCAACTCCAGCAGCAACTAAGTTTTTTGCAATATGTCTTGTAGCATAAGCAGCACTTCTATCTACTTTACTTGGATCTTTTCCAGAGAATGCACCACCACCGTGAGCTCCTTTACCACCGTAGGTATCTACAATGATTTTTCTACCAGTAAGACCAGTATCTCCATGAGGACCTCCAATTACGAAAATTCCTGTTGGATTGATATGGTAAGTGATTTTATCGTTGAATAAAGCCTGAATTTTTTTAGGAAGTAATTTTTTTACTCTAGGAATTAAAATATTGATAACATCTTCTTTGATTTGTTTCAACATTTTTGCTGAAGTATCAAAATCATCATGTTGTGTAGAAATTACAATAGCATCGATTCTAATAGGCTCATTATTATCGTTGTATTCTATCGTAACTTGCGATTTTGAATCAGGACGAAGATATTTCATTTTCTTTCCTTCATGTCTCAAAGCAGCCAATTCTTTTAATAAAAGATGCGATAAATCTAATGCCAAAGGCATATAGTTTTCTGTTTCTTTGGTAGCATATCCAAACATCATCCCTTGATCTCCAGCTCCTTGATCTTCTTTCTTTTTACGCTCTACACCTTGATTGATATCAGGAGATTGTTCGTGAATAGCAGAAAGTACACCACATGAATTACCGTCAAACATATACTCGCTTTTATTGTATCCAATCTTGTTGATTACCTCTCTTGCAATTTTTTGAACGTCCAAATATGCTTTTGATTTTACTTCACCAGCCAAAACTACTTGTCCAGTAGTAACCAATGTTTCACAAGCTACTTTTGACTCTGCATCAAAAGCTAAGAAGTTATCAATTAATGCATCCGAAATTTGATCTGCAACTTTATCAGGATGCCCTTCCGATACAGATTCTGAAGTAAATAAATATGACATAATTTATATAATTTTAGTTTTTTGGGAAATTTTCGGGCTTGCAAAAGAGATGTTTTTTAGCATTTTTTCTCGTGGTTGCAAGCATTCAAATTTTTCCACTTAATTTTCAAGTGGCGAAGTTATAAAAATTATTATTCATACAAATCAATTGAAGTTTTTTTTTGAAATGAATTCGGTAGCATTTGTTAGCTGAACTAAATTATTAAATTTGAAAGTAACGAAATTTCTTTGGAACATCGATCATTTTAATTTGTTTGAGGCGGAGTGGTGTAAAGCAACCAACTCCATAACTTAGGTTTTAGGAAAATAATAAGGCATAAAAAGATGTACGAAAAAATACCATACCAAAAAACAATTCCTTTCCTTGGATTAATAAAACTTTCAAACATAAATTTTTGAGCGTTAAATAGTAGTAAAACAAATAATAAAAACAAACATTTAGGTAAGATAAGATATTTAATTATAATTTTTACAGAAAGTACTTTATTTCTCAATTTATTAATTGTAAAATAGTCAATTATTAATTCTCCAAAAATTACTCTTACAGATATAATTGTAAAAAATCTATTATTAAAGTTTTCAAAAACAAATGTTTGTGTATACAAATACCATAAAAACAATGAGATTGTATAGAATATTACAAATCCAACAACACTATAAATGATTGATAGTTTAAGGTTTTTTAAAATCCCTAATCCTAAGTTTCTGATTGTTATATTTCTATTTTCACTTCTTTCCAAACTACTAAAGTACAACTTTTATTTTTTGATTTTAGGTTTTTTGGATTAAATCAATAAATTCATTGTATTCCTCTTGAAATGTTTTCTTTGTGTGGTGATGTTTTTGGTTTTTTATATATTGAAATACCTTATCAACAACTGATTCGGAAACCGAATAGGCAGCATACCCTGTTTGCCATGCGAATTTTTCTGAAATGAGATTATTTTGATTTATAAAATGAGAACTACTTCCCTTAATTTGTTTAATAACTTCTGCTATTGATTTTTGTGGATTAAGCAAAAACAGACAATGAATATGATCTGGCATTCCATTTATGATTCTTACAGGGGCAACCTTGCTCACGCAACTGATCATTAATAAATTTGTGGATTTTTTCAACCGACACATGAATCAAAGGCATACGGTGTTTGGTAGACCAGATAGCATGTATCCATATTTTGTTAAATGAATGTGGCATATTCAATTATTTAATTTTTGTTATATAAACCGTTTAAACGGTTTGTCAATATTATTAGCCTTACCATAGCCAACGGTTTAAACCGTTGGCTATGGACGACTATTAATTTTTATGATAATGGATTTATCTATTTCTTTAAATCTTACATTCAGTGTTTCACTTCTTCATTCCGCTTACCACTTCACGACTTTTAACCAATCAATCTAAAAATTATCTAATCAACTAATCCTACTCCAAACCGTTTTTCTTTTCATTTGGGACAGTAATTCTTGTCTAATGCTATAGTTCTTTTTGTGTGTCAAATCTGGGTCGGTATCGAGGATTTCACTGGCGCAAATTCTTGCTAAATTCAATAACTGATTGTCTCTTGCTAAATCTGCAATTTTCAAATCCAAAATGCCGCTTTGTTGCGTTCCCATGATGTCTCCTGGACCTCGCATTCTTAAATCTACTTCTGCAATTTCAAATCCATCGCTCGTTCTGGTCATGGTTTCCATTCTCAATTTGGCATCTTCCGAAAGTTTGTATCCTGTCATCAAAATGCAATATGATTGTTCGGCACCTCTTCCCACTCGTCCTCTTAATTGATGCAAAGTAGATAAACCAAATTTTTCGGCACTTTCTATCACCATTACAGAAGCATTGGGTACATTCACGCCAACTTCGATTACGGTAGTAGCAACGAGAATTTGCGTTTTGCCACTTGCAAAAAGTTGCATTTCGTAATCTTTATCTGCTGGTTTCATTTTACCGTGCACAATAGATATTTGATATTGAGGTCTAGGAAATCTTCTCGAAATACTCTCGTAGCCGTCCATCAAATCTTTGTAGTCTAAAGTTTCACTTTCTTCTATTAGCGGGTAAACAATATAAATTTGTCTTCCTTTTTTGATTTCATCTTCCAAGAACTGAAACAAAAGCAATCTCTTGCTGTCAAAATAATGAATGGTTTGAATTTCTTTTCTTCCAGGGGGCAATTCATCAATCACAGAAATGTCCAAATCTCCATAAAATGTCATCGCCAAAGTTCTTGGAATTGGGGTAGCAGTCATAACCAAAATATGAGGTGGATAAATGTTCTTTTTCCACAATTTACCTCTTTGGGCTACTCCAAATCGATGTTGCTCGTCTATAATTGCCAATCCTAAATTTTTGAAAACTACTTTGTCTTCCAATATAGCGTGCGTTCCAATCAGGATTTGCATCGAGCCATTTTCAAGTGCTTCGTGAAGTACAGTTCTTTGTGCTTTTTTGGTGCTTCCTGTGAGTAGTCCTATTTCAACACCCATAGGCCCTAAAAATTCAGTTACAGATTGAAAATGCTGATTGGCCAAAATTTCTGTAGGAGCCAAAAGACAAGCTTGAAAACCATTGTCGAGCGCTACCAACATACACAAAACCGCTACTAATGTTTTTCCACTTCCCACATCTCCTTGCAACAATCTATTCATTTGATTTCCTGTTGCTGTATCTCTTCTGATTTCTTTTACCACTCTTTTTTGAGCATTGGTCAATTCAAATGGAAGGTGGTTGTTGTAAAACGTATTGAAATGCAATCCCACGGCTTCAAACAGATAGCCTTTACTTTTTCTTTGCGTAATTAATTTTTGTTTGATGAGAGAAAGTTGCATAAAAAACAACTCTTCAAAAACCAATCTCAATCTAGCACTTTTGATTTGCTCGCTATTTTCAGGGAAATGAATTTGCTGTAATGCTTGTTCTTTGGAAATGAGATGATATTTAGTAATAATTTCTTCTGAAAGTGTTTGAGGAATTTTCGAAGCAATCAACGAAATGAGTGTTCGCATAATTTTTTCTATTCCTTTGGAGTGAAGTCCTTTGCTTGTGAGTTTTTCTCCAGAATTATAAATGGGTTGTAAACTTCCAGATTTCGTTTTGGCAATTTCAAATTTTTCGATTTCTGGATGTGCAATATTGTATTTTGGTCCAAACTTGGTCACTTTTCCATAAAGCAAAAATTCGGTTTCTTCTAGAATCAACGGTTTTACCCATTTTATTCCTTTGAACCAAACCAAATCTATCGAAGCGGAATCGTCTGTAAAAACAGCAGTAAGTCTTTTTTTTCGTCCTTCTCCAATCTCAGAAATTTTGGAAATTCTTCCTTTCATTTGAACAGGGCTACTCGATGCAAATGCTTCTCTTACGGAAGTATAAGTAGATTTGTCCACATATCGAAAAGGGAAATAATGCAATAAATCTCCAAAAGTAGAAAGACCTAACTCTTTTTCAAGCAGAAGTGCTCTGTCGGGTCCCACACCTTTCAAATAAGTCAATGATGTATGTAAAAATGCATCTTGCGACATTTTTTAGGGAATTTGTTGAAGTGAAATATTGATGTAATTATTGAAAAAATTCATTGTAATCATCTCATTGTAACTTTTAACAAACCATCTTAATCTTTTATAGGTTGATAAATCTTTTTGAGTAGTATTTTCGGGAACATTGAAAGGCATTCCCAGTTCTTTAACCGCAATATCTAAAATGTCTTGATAATAATCCAAATGATTTTCAATGAAAAATCAACAGATACACTATATATAAAGCCATTTTCTTGAATGTAGTTGTTTACAATTTTTAAATTATCATCATTAATTTCACTGTTTAAGGATTTTCAATCAATACTTTTACGTTTTATCGACTGTTTTAAGGTATTCAACTCCAGTAAAATTAATTACTAAATCATTGGAGTTAATGAGTTTGAAAATGTTTTTTGTATGTGATTTCTGTGTCTCGGTCAATGATAATGGTGTTTTGGAAATCTTGTCTAATTTTTCATAGGAATAATCATTAACATATATATTGTCAAAATTCTCGTCCAAAAGAAAACTTACTAACCAATCTTTTCCGTATTTTTTTAAATACAATTTTTTTTCGAATTTTAAATTTTCGCTATTCACGAAAATACAGTTGCAATAAGCATTTTTGTTAGCTATGATACAAGTGTCAATGCTTTCTAAATTCGTAGCGTTAAAATAATTGAATTGTGTGGACAATTTCTTAACACTACTTTTGGAAGCGTTATCACAAAACAACAAAGCTTCATTTACATTCATATAATATAAATTATTTAGAAATTGCTCAGCGGTGAATTTAATGTCTTCGTATTCACTTACTTCATTTTCAGTTTTTTCTTCCTTTTCTTCAGATGAATTACAAGATAAAATAGAAAGTAAAAACAAGAAGTAAAGTCCGAACTTTAAATTTTTAATTTTTTTTGTCATATTGTTTATGAAATCATATCAAGTACAAGTTTAAGGATTTTTAGTAGGCAAATAACATTGAACTTTTGTTTTTTTTGAGTTACATTTAAAAATAAGGTTATTTTTGCTCAAAATTGACAAATCAATCAGAATATTAGACAAAAGTGCGTATGAAGTTTTTGAGGTACTTATTTTTTCCCATTACCATCATATACGGAGGTATTGTACTGTTTAGAAATTTCTTGTACAACAAAAATATTTTTAAAAGTTCTACATTCGATTTGCCGATTATTTGCATCGGAAATCTTTCAATGGGCGGTACCGGTAAAACGCCTCATACTGAGTATTTGATAAGACTATTACAAGATGATTTTCAACTTTCCACTTTGAGTAGAGGATACGGAAGAAGAACATCAGAATTTCAATTAGCAGACGAAGAAAGTACTGCATTGACTATTGGTGATGAACCTTTTCAGTATTATAGAAAATTTCCTAAAATTAAAGTTGCCGTTGAAAAAAAACGTGTTTTGGGTGTTCTTTTTATGCTCAACAAAGCAGAAGAAACCGAAGTTATTCTTTTGGATGATGCTTTTCAGCACAGAGCTTTGAATGCGGGTTTGTCTATACTTTTAACAGATTTTAATCGTCCCTTTTTTGAAGATGTTTTGTTGCCGATTGGAGAATTAAGAGAACCAAAATCCAGTTGTAAAAGAGCAGATTTGGTGGTTGTGACCAAATGTCCAGATAATTTAACTCAAGAACAAGAAGCAAAATTTTACGATAATATTCCGTTTGAAAAAGAAAATATCTTTTTTACTAAAATTACATACAAGTCGATTTACAATGCCAAAACAAATGAAGTTTTTCAAGGTAATCTAATTGATTATCAAGTGTTGTTGGTGACAGGAATTGCAAAACCAGAACCTATCGAAACCTATCTTAAAAACCAAAAAGTATCTTTTGAAGCGATGCATTTTGGAGATCATCATAAGTTTACACCCAAAGATGTAATAGCTATTTCCAAAAAAAATAATACTTTTACGCAACCAAACAAAATTATTCTAACTACAGAAAAAGATTTTTCTAGAATGATGGTTTTGAAAGCATTTGAGGATTTACCTATTTATTGTTTGGAAATTGAAGTGGAATTTTTAAAAGACAAAAATAAATTTGACAATAAAGTTTTAGATTATGTTAGAACAAATCAAAGAGACAGCGAACTACTTGAAGGAGAGAACTAATTTTACTCCATTAGTTGGTATTATATTAGGAACAGGATTAGGTGGTCTTGTCAATGAAATTGAAGCAGAACACGCCATTCCTTATGAAGAAATTCCAAACTTTCCTGTGAGCACAGTAGAAGGTCATAGTGGGAAATTAATTTTCGGAACTCTTGGAGGCAAAAAAGTGGTAGCGATGCAAGGTCGTTTTCATTATTACGAAGGCTACACGATGAACGAAGTGGTTTTTCCTGTTAGAGTGATGAAATTTTTGGGGATTGAAGCCCTTTTTGTAAGCAACGCTTCTGGTGGAGTAAACAGAAAATTTGAAGTGGGAGATATTATGATTATTGACGATCACATCAATCTCTTCCCAACAAATCCTTTGATTGGAAAAAATTATCCAGAATTAGGACCAAGATTCCCTGATATGATGGAACCTTACGATCATAAAATGATTGCCAAAGTGGAAGAAATTGCTTTAGCAAATAAAATCAAAGTGGTAAAAGGAACGTATGCTGGACTTTCTGGACCTTGTTTGGAAACACCAGCAGAATATCAATATATTTACAATACTGGAGCAGATACAGTAGGAATGAGTACCGTTCCTGAGGTTATCGCTGCAAGACACATGAGTATTCCATGTTTTGGTGTTTCTATCATCACTGATTTGGGCGTACCAGGAAAAATAATTGAAATGACACACGAAATTGTTCAAGGAGTTGCAGAAGCTGCAGAACCCAAGATGACAATTATTGTGAAGGAATTACTGAAATCGATGTAAAGCCAAGAATATAAATTAATGAAAATCGAAATAAATACTGACCTAATTAGCGAATTATGTGAAAAACATAATGTGGAGAAGTTGTATTTATTTGGTTCGGCTACAAATGACAAATTCACCAATGAAAGTGATATAGATTTTCTTGTAAGATTTAAATCAATTCATTTGGCTAAGTATTTTGAAAATTTTTTATCATTTAAAGAACATTTAAAAGCAACTTTTAAACGAGAAATTGATTTAGTAGAAGAGCAATCACTTAAAAATCCTATTTTAATTCAATCTATAAATAAAAGTAAACAACTTATATATGGATGATAAAATATTAAAATGGTTGTATGATGTAAAGTTAGCAATTGATGAAATTGATAATTACTTCCTTGAAGAAAAGGACTTTTTAAATCAAAATTTACGAATCACTTGCCAACGCTTAAAATAGAAATTGAAAAGTTAATTCAAGAAAAAAAATGACTTTAGAACAAGCTTTAGAAAAATACGAAGTAGTAATTGGTTTGGAAATTCACGCACAGTTGAAAACCCAAACCAAAGCTTATTCGGCAGATCCCAATGAATTTGGTTCGGTACCCAATACGAATATCAGCCCTATCAGTTTGGGGCATCCAGGGACATTGCCAAAACTCAATAAGGAAGTGATTAATCATGCGATAAAATTAGGTTTGGCTTGTCATTGTGACATCACGAGAGAAATGCACTTCGATAGAAAAAACTATTTCTATGCCGATTTGCCCAAAGGTTATCAAATTACACAAGATAAAACACCAGTTTGTAGAAATGGTTATGTTTTAATAAAAGACAATCAAGGTAAAGAGAAAAAAATCGAATTGACAAGAATTCACATGGAAGAAGATAGTGGTAAAAGTACACACGATCAAGACCCATTTGATACTTTGGTAGATTTAAATAGGGCAGGAGTGCCGCTTTTGGAAATTGTAACCGAACCTGTCATCAAAAATGCAGTTGAAGCCTACAATTACATAACCGAAGTTAGAAAACTTTTAAGGTATTTGGATGTTTGTGATGGTAATATGGAAGAAGGAAGTATGCGTTGCGATGTTAATATTTCTATCATGCCTATTGGAAGCAAAACTTTTGGAAATAGGGTAGAAGTCAAAAACATGAACTCTATCAGAAATGTGGCTAGAGCAATTGAATATGAAATCGTAAGACATGCAGAAATTTTAGAATCTGGTGGTGAAATTTATGTGGAAACAAGAAATTTTGATGCGCCATCGGGGAAAACGGTTGGAATGAGAAGTAAAGAAGCGGCACATGATTATCGTTATTTTCCAGAACCAGATTTAGGCGGAATTACAATCGAACAAGATTATATCAATTATATTGAAAGTCTTTTACCTCCATTGCCAAATGATTTATACAAAAAATACATTAACGAGTTAGGTTTGTCTGATTATGATGCCACAAATATCGTTGATAATAGAGATGTGGCTTTGTATTATGAAGAAATAATCAAACATACATTGCAATATAAAACTGCTGCCAACTGGTTGATGGGTGGAGTAAAATCATTTTTGAATCTACAATCTATCGAGATTAAGGATTTTGAAATTCCACCAATACATATCGCTCAATTAATTCAATTGATAGATTCAGGAAAAATAAACAACAATATTGCTAAAGAAAAAGTTTTTCCTGCTATGTTGGAAAATCCGAAAATCACTCCAGAAGAATTGGCTATCAAAAATGAATGGATCATTCAAGGTGAAAGTTTGGATATGGAAAGTATTGTAAGAGAAGTCTTTGCTAACAATCCTTCTGAAACAGAAAGATTTAAAAATGGAGAGAAAAAACTTACAGGTTTCTTTAT
>JAGYKU010000059.1 GCA_018401455.1 Flavobacteriales bacterium | reverse complement strand
TAACAAAGTAATCCTTATATAATAGTACTTAATGTATAGAATCTTTTTATTTCTTTATTTCAAAAGCAACAGAACTAATCCTTTTGGTATTTGTTCCGTTTTGCAATTCCTCCAAAATCATATCTTGAGCGGTAGCGGTTTCAAAAACTTGTTTCAAATCTTTGACCATTCCCATAGGAATTTGTAAATGATGACATTTTTCTAATAGTTCTTCACCATCAAATTTTTGAATGTAAACATTCAGTATTTTGTATAATTCAGTTCTATGAATTACTCTCTTTTTGTTCTCTTTGAATTTCTCGTCTTTATAAAGGTCTAACTTTAGTACATTGCAAAAATTTTCAAATTGTTTGTCAGATCCAATCGCAAGAACAATATTTTGCTCATCTTTCGTTTTGAAAATTTCTCCATAAGGGGCAATATTTGGATGCAAAGAACCCATTCTTTGAGGAATTTGATTGGTCATTAAATAATTTGACGCTTGATTTGCTAGCGATGCAATAGCACTTTTTTCTAACGAACATTTTACATAACTTCCTCTATTGGTTTTAAAACGATTTATCAACGCCACCAAAATACCTTCTTTCATTTGGTGAGCGGCCAAGATGTCCATAAAGGCTAGAGGCATCTTTAGCGGGTCGCTGTTCTTTTCCCCATTCATAGACATATAGCCACATTCGGCTTGCAAAACAACATCGAATGCTACACGATGTTCATCATTTTCGAAACCGTCTAATTGCGCATAAATCAATTGTGGATTTATTTTGGAAAGACTATCATAATCCAGTCCAAATCTTTCAGCAAGACCTTTTTTAAAGTTACAAATTACAATATCTGCATCTTGAATTTCTGAAATAGCCTTTTCTAAATCTTTAGATAAATTATAGTTCACTAATTGATGTGTTTTTCCCCAGTTGATACTTGAGAAGTAGGCAGAAACTGAATCTTTTGATTCTTGAGGTAAGCGCCAACTGCGTGTAACGTCTCCATTTGTAAGCGCATTTTCAAACTTGATAACTTTTGCTCCTAATTCTGCAAAAAACATTCCTACAGATGGTCCTGCTAATACACTTGCTAATTCAACAACTTTAAGGTCTTTTAATATTTCTTTTTCCAAAATTCAAGAATTGATTGTAAATGATGATCATAATTAACAAACCTAATGAAAAAAATAAAATTATAAAGGAAGTTTTTTATATTTTTGAATTTTAAAATCTTCAAAAAGTTATTCAATGATACATTACTTAATTTTCACAACGCTATGATTAAGTTACTCAAATGGTCTGGGTTGTTTGTTTTATTGATGTCAATTTCTCTGTTGATTGGATATCTTTTAGTAATTTATGGAGTTATTAAACTCAATAATCCAAGTAGGATTTTTTATCCAATACACGGAATTGACGTCTCTCATCATCAAGGAAAAATAGATTGGAAAAAAGTAAAAATTGCCAAAATTGATTTTGCAATTATCAAAGCCACTGAGGGTTCTAATCATAAAGATACAAAATTCAACGAGAATTGGAACGATGCTAAAAATAATGGGATTATAGTTGGAGCCTACCATTATTATAGTTTTTGTAAAAATCCATTAGAACAGTTCCAAAATTTTTCAAAAACGGTATCGAAAGAGAAAGGAATGTTACCTCCTGCAATCGATTTGGAATACGATTTGAATTGTAATGATGCAGTGCCAGTGAAAGCATTTCAAGAAGACTTGTCTGTTTTTATTGAAAATTTGAAAGTTTTTTACGATGTTTCGCCAATTATATATTGTAATGAGGATTTTTATGAAAAGTATTTAAAACATCCAGATTATTCAGATTGTATCTTTTGGATTAGAAATACTTATCGTCAGCCCAACTTAAAAAACGAAATTCGTTGGACATTCTGGCAACATTCTGCAAAAGGCAATGTAGAAGGTATAAAAGGTGATGTGGATATGAATGTGTTCAACGGAAGGAAATTTCAATTCGAAGAATTATTGATACAATAAGGTAAATCTATTTTTAAAAGTAATCTTTAACATCTTTTTAATTACTTTCGCATAATTATTGCAATTCGTTTGCGTTGTTATTCTGATGAAGTCAAGTCTATTCGTATTAGTACAATTGTTTTTTGTAATATTATTTACAAACCAAATTTTGGTAGCACAAAATCAAAGAAGAGATACTACCAAGAACACGAAAATTAGAATTATCAATGCCGATGAAGGTTCGCCTCATTATAAATTACAAAACACGCACCTATTGAGTGGAAATGTAATTTTCGAACACGACAGTACATTAATGTATTGCGATAGCGCTTATTTTTTTCTTGACAGTAATGCATTTCAGGCTTTTAGCAATATCAAAATACTAAGAGGAGATTCTATTCAGCTCACTGGAGATACATTGTATTACCGAGGGATTCCAAAAACTGCTGAAATTTTAGGCAATATTGTTTATAATGATAGAAAAATGAACTTGGTAACAGAGGCGCTTTTTTATGATTTCAAAACCAAAATTGCAAGTTATGATACTTTGGCAACCATCACCAGTTTGGAAGATAAAAATACTTTGGTAAGCAAAAAAGGCATTTATCATAGCAAAACACAAACGATGTATTTCAAAGACAGTGTGCGATTGAAAAATGAAAAATACACTACTATTTCAGATACTTTGATTTATCAAATGGATTCCAAAGTAGCCACTTTTAAAGGTCCAACTGAGATTATTTCAAAAGAAAACACCATTTATTGTGAAGCTGGAATTTACGATACTGAAAATGAAATTTCATCTTTGTGGAATAATGCTAGAATTATTTCCAAAGAGCAAAATCTTTCTGGTGATAGTATTTATTATGAAAGAAATAAAGGAATAGGAGAAGTCTTTGGAAATGTTTGGGTTATTGATACCACCAATAAAGTGAATTTGATAGGAGATTATGCTTATCACGATGAATTACTAGACTCTACTGCAATCATTGGTAATGCACAAATGACACAGTTTTATGAGCAAGATACTTTGTATGTAAAAGCAAATTATTTGCTACTCAAAACGGATTCGCTCAACGAAAATAAAAACATAAAGGCGTATAGAGATGTCAAAATTTTCAAAGCTGATTTCCAAGCGGTTTGTGATTCACTTTCCTACAGTGATTCCGATTCATTAATGAGGTTTTTTATAGACCCAATTCTTTGGTCTGGCAAAAGTCAAATCACTGGGAATTATATTGAAGCCAAAACAGGAAAAGGAGAAATAAAGTTACTCAATGTCATAAAAGACGCCTTTATCATTTCGGAAGTTGATACCGTGATGTATGATCAAATAAAAGGAAGAGACATAAACGCCTTTTTTGTAGAAGGAAAAATAAACAAAGTAGATGTTTGGGGCAATGGACAAACATTATATTTTATTCAAAATTCGGATAGTTTATATTTGGAAGCCAATCAAGCGAAATGTGCTACCATTAAAATATATTTTGAAAAAGAAGAAATCTCAGAAATTAAATTTCTTGAAACTCCCACTGCACTTTACAAAGCCATAGCAGATTTAACACCTTCCGAAAAATATTTTGAAGGATTCGATTGGCAAATTATTAAAAAACCACAAGAATCTTGGTTTGTCATGACTCAATCTATCGATATTAACAAGGAAGAGGATGACTCAATTGATGTTAAAGATGATTAAAACCTATAACCTAAAAAGACACAAAATTCCCTAATTTTATTTATTTAAGCATTTGTGAATTTTTTCAACTTTTAGTTTTCTTGATTCTTTTTTTCCATTTATCCACAATCTCTTCCATTAATACTTTTAGATGATAAAAATATTATTCATTTATTGTACTTTTGCTCACTAAGAAAAATTAAATAAATAAATGAAAAGATTTTTAATAGCAGGTTTGTTGGGAATGTGTACTGTTTCTCAGGCGCAACAACCTAAGATTGATTTTGTGGAGTACAAACTCAAAAACGGAATGCATGTTATTTTGCATCAAGACAATTCAACTCCTATAGTCGGAGTTTCGGTGATGTATCACGTAGGTGCAAAAAACGAAAAAGAGGACAGAACAGGTTTTGCTCACTTTTTCGAGCATTTATTGTTTGAAGGAAGTGAAAATATTGAAAGAGGAACATTCTTTAAATACATTGAGAATGCAGGAGGTAGAAATAATGCAAATACTACCAATGATAGAACTTTTTACTATGAAATTTTGCCTTCCAATCAATTGGAATTAGGTTTGTGGTTAGAGTCAGAAAGATTGCTTCATGCTAAGATAGATCAGGAAGGAGTTGATACTCAAAATGAAGTTGTAAAAGAGGAAAAAAGACTCAGAATTGACAATCAACCCTACGGAAGTATTTTGGCGGAATCAAACAAAAGAGCTTACAAAGTGCATCCTTACAAATGGACTACTATTGGAGAAATGGAGCATTTAGATGCAGCAACTTTAGATGAATTTATTGAGTTTTATCATACTTATTATGTTCCAGAAAATGCAGTGCTTTCAATAGCGGGAGATATTAATATCGAGGAAACTAAAAAAATGATTGAAGCGTATTTTGGTCCTATACCAAGAGGGAAAAATCCAATTCCTAAAGTAACAGCTGTGGAGCCTCCATTAGGTGGCGAAGTAAGAGATACAGTCTATGACAATATTCAACTTCCTGCTGTAATTCAGGTGTATAGAATACCAGAACAAGGAACTAAAGATTTTTATGCTTTGGAAATGCTTGCAAAAGTAATTTCGAATGGTGAAAGTTCTAGATTAAACAAAAAATGTGTGGAAGAAACACAATCTGCAATGTTTGTTGGTAATTTCCCTTTTAATTCTGAAGATCCAGGAGTATCTTTTGTTTTTGGAATTGCGAATGCTGGCGTTGCTCCAGAAACTTTAGAAGGAGAAATCAATGGAGAGTTTGAAAAACTTAAAAATGAATTGATTACTGAAAGAGAATTTGAGAAAATCAGAAACATGGTTGAGAATGATTTTATTTATAACTTTTCTTCTATCATTGGAATTGCTGAGAATTTAGCAAATTATCACATGTATTTTGGTGATGCCAATCTAATCAATACTGAATTGGAAAAGTATATGAGTGTAACTAGAGAAGATATTCAAAGATTTGCCAAAAAATATATGGTAAAAGATAATAGAGTAGTGTTGTATTACTTACCAAAAGAAGGATAAGTCAACAATTAAATTCAAATGATTCAAATTAATAAGATTTTAAAAATGAAAAAGATATATACATTATTGTTGGTTTTTACTTTTACGATGGGAGCATTCGCTCAAAAAGGTAATACCGCAAAAACAATAGATAGAACCAAAGCACCTGAAGCAGGTGAAGCACCAAAAATTAATATTGGTACACCCGAAACATTTACATTAGAAAATGGACTGAAAGTTTTTGTGGTTCAAAATAAAAAATTACCAAAAGTTTCTATCCAACTTTCTGTTGATGTTCCTTTGATGATGGAAAACGACAAAGTAGGATTGGGCGACATGGCTGGAGAAATGCTAAGTGCTGGAACAACAAATAAGTCTAAAGCAGAAATTGATGAAGAAATTGATTTTATCGGAGCAAGTATTGCCACCACTTCGAGAGGTATTTTTGCTTCTTCTTTGTCAAAGCATTCAGACAAAGTAATGTCGTTGATGAGCGAAATGATTTTGAATCCAGCATTTCCTCAAGATGAATTAGAAAAGAAAAAGAAAAGAGCACTTTCTGGTTTGAAATCTTTAGCGACTAATGCTGATGCTATAGCAGGAAGAGTAGGGAGTGTTTTGAACTATGGAAAGAATCATCCTTATGGAGAAGTACAAACAGCAGAACACATCAACAATATCAATATTGAAGATTGTAAAAATTATTACGAGACTTACTTTAGACCTAATATTTCTTATTTGGTAATTTTGGGAGATATCACTACTGAAAAAGCTAAAGAACAAGCAGAAAAGTATTTTGGAAGTTGGGAAAAGAAAGAAGTACCAACTAAAAAGTTTGAAACTCCAGCAAAAGTTAATGGAGTTAGAGTTGCTTTTGTAGAAAAACCAGGAGCAGTACAATCAGTAGTAAAAGTAAATTATCCATTAGAATTACCAATGGGTAGTGATGATGCCGCTGCAATTACAGTAATGAATGGAATTTTTGGTGGTGCATTTTCATCAAGATTGAATATGAATCTTAGAGAAACTCACGCCTATACTTATGGTGCTAGTGGAAGTGCAAATGCTGATAGATATATTGGTAATTTTAGAGCAGGGGCTTCTGTAAGAAATGAGGTCACAGACAGTGCAGTTGCCGAAGTATTGCACGAAATGACGCAAATGATTCAAAATGATGTTTCTGCTGAAGAACTTTCTAGAAATGTGAACTTCAATAATGGTAATTTTGCATTGTCCCTAGAGAGTGATCAAACTATTGCAAGATTTGCTTTAAATATTGAAAAGTATAAACTCCCTGCTGATTACTACCAAAATTATTTGGCACGTCTTCAAAAAGTAACTGTAGAGGACGTAAGAAAAGCATCTCAAAAATACATTGACCCAAAAAACTGTATCATCTTGATTGTTGGAAGTGCTGATGTAGTTGAAAATCTTAAAAAATTCGATACTGATGGTAAAATTGAATTTTACGATATTAATGGTGATGTGAAATCTGGAGAGAAGAAAAAATTACCTGAAGGTTTAACAGCTGAAAAAGTAATTGAAGACTACGTTTTGGCATACACGCAATCTGCATCTATGAAAGATGCTACAAAAAAATTGTCGAAAATTAAAGACATGACCATGTTGAGTGAAACTGAAATGCAAGGAATGAAATTACAGATTTCTATCAAGAAAAAAGCTCCAAACTTGATGTTCCAAGAAATGAATATGAGCGGCATGGTGGTTCAAAAAACTGTTTTCAATGGAAAATCTGGAGGAACTTCTGGAATGCAAGGAGCAGAAACATTTGATGAGGAAAAAATCAAAGAAATGGCTATTACATCTACAATGCACCTTGAAACAAAATATGCCGAATTAGGTTATCAAATTACTTTAAAAGGAATCGAAGAAGTAAATGGAAAAGATGCTTATGTTGTTGAAATTAAAGATCCATTTGGAAATGTGGAGTCAGATTATTTTGATGTAGAAAGCAAACTAAAAGTTTATTCTATGCAAACTCAAGAGTCGCCTCAGGGAGAAATGACCATCACAAGTGAAATGCACGATTACAAAGAAGTAAACGGAATTTTATATCCACACAAAATGATACAGAATTTTGGTCCACAAACCATGGAATTGGATGTAAAAGAAATCAAAGTAAATTCTAAAATTAAAGCAGGAGATTTTACACAAAAATAAAATCTTCAATTATTAACAATATTAAAAAGCTGTCATTATAAGACAGCTTTTTTTTTATAAAATCGTTTTGTCAAATTCAAAACCAAATGATTCAAGTTTCTCTGGGTAAACATATCTACTTTTTAGTATCAATTCCTTTTCCGTACCGAGTATAAAGCCTCCAATGGTAAGCAGAATTTCTGGATTGTTTAAATAAAACTTTTGATTTAGCTTTTTTCGTAATGCCTTCATAAATGCTGCATTGGTAATATCATTTATAGAAGTGAAATTCACGGGACCTTGAATTTGTTCATTTTCGATAGAGAATTCCAACATTTTAATAAACTCATTCATTTTAACATAGGCAAACTTTTGATTTCCATCACCCATTTTCCCTCCAAAACCCATTTTTACTAACTTCTCTAGTACCTTAAAAACACCTCCGGTTTCACCAATGACCAATGATGTTCGCATAGCTACTTTTCTTACATTTTTAATTTCATTTTTAAAAAACTCTTTTTCCCATGCCTTCGCTACACTCATAGAAAAATCATCACCAATTATTCCTTCTTTTTCAGTCATTTTTTGTTCTCTACTATCAGTATATATTGTTGCAGTACTTGCGTTTAACCAAATCTTTGGTGGGTTCTCACAATTTTCAACTGCCTCGTGAAGCACTCTTGTGGATTCCACTCTCGAATTCAAGATCAGCGATTTGTTTTTCTCGTTGTACCTACAATCTACACTTTTACCAGATAGGTTTATCAATACATCTGAATTTTCAAGATATTCAGCCCACTTTCCAATAGTTTTTCCATCCCATACGAGTGTATTAGTTGTTGTAGGTTTTCTGGACAATATTAAAACTTCGTCACCTAATTTTTTAAAATGGTTTTCTAATGATTTCCCCATAAAACCACTTCCTCCAGCGATTATTATTTTTCTTTTATTTTTCATAAGTTTCAGAATTTATTGAAAGTATATAGTTAAAAAAATTACTTTTTAATAAAAAGTTTGATTAATGATTTCCAAAACCAATTTTCATTTGCGTTTTGAATTCTAGTAAGCATTGTATCAGCTTGTTTTGCAAATTTTTCAATATCATTTATTGTGTGCTTAAAAGAATCAATCTGTGCAATTTCAGTTTCATCGTTGCTTTTAATATCAGTTCCATTAATTTCAGATAAAAGTCTTAACATAGGCAATAGTTCTTTTTCATGTCTAATTTTTACCACTCTTTTTGCAACAATCCAAATATCTTTTTCAGCTTTGAAAAACTCTTTGCGTTCTCCGAGTATGGTTTCTTTATATACCAATCCCCAATCCATTAAGCTGTGCAAATTCATATTGGAGTTCCCTCTAGATATTTTAAGTTGTTCCATTATATCTTCTGCTGATAACAATTCTTCCGAAACAAGCAACAACCCATGAATTTGTCCCATTGTTTTATTTATTCCCCATTGTGAACCAAAGTTCCCCCAAGAATTTATGAATTTGTATTTAGCTTCCGTTAATTTCATATTGCAAATGTATAAATATATTTCTGAACTTTCAGAAAAAATTGAAAGTTTATTTTCAACTTAATTTATTAAACGATAATTTTTCTAACTTTGCAAGAATAAAAAGTTTTCAAAATGAAATATCTACTACTTGTTTCTTTAATGTTTTTGTTGGCTGTCAATAAGTCACAATCCACTTTTGTATATTTTCAAAACAATACCTCTCTTCAATTGACTGTAAATACCATTCAATATGGTGATGGAGTGCTTTCTACTTCACATTGGGAAAACAATAGCGGCATCATTCAACCATGGCAACCGAGTGTTCAAGTGATGCGAACCAATCGAACTACAGGAATTACTAATGGAAGTGACTTCTATTTTGATGTGATTCTAAATGGGCAAAATGATACGGTAATTCTTGAAATACAACTTACTGGAAATTTCATAGATAGCGATATGTGGCATTCAGCAAGAGGAAATGGATTCAATCATCCTTGGTATAATGATAGTCAATTTTATGAAGAAAATATCCTTTTTGAAGGTAAGAACATCACATTAAAATACCAAAGTGCTTTGAATGGACTATATGACGACATTACTTTTACACTTCATGATAATGAAGCCTATGCTCACAACATTTCAGACGATTCCAATCCGCAAGTTTTGAATGTTTTGTCTTACAATATTTTTATGCTCACTCCTCCTTTGTCTTTTTCAGATCAGAATACAAGAGCAGAATATCTAAAAAACTCTGTTGCAGACTATGATGTTATTTTTATCCAAGAAGCGTTTGATAATACAGCAAGGGAAGACTATTTAATTCCATATTTAACGACCATTTTTCCCTATTATACAGAAGTTTTGGATATTCCAAATACCGCCAATGAAGATGGAGGAACAATGTTTTTTAGTAAGTGGCCAATAATTTATGATACCGGTCATGTGTATCAGTCTTGTTACAGTTTTGAATGTCTCACAAACAAAGGCGTTTCTTATGCAAAAATCAATAAATTAGGTCAAGACTATCATTTGTTTAATACCCACACACAAGCTTTTAGAAGTGCAGCTGAAATTGCATCGAGAATGGCTCAAATCAAAGAAATTAGAACTTTTTTGGAAGATTTAAATATTCCTCAAACAGATCCTGTAATCCTAGGTGGTGATATGAATGTTGATTATTATGCCAACCATAGCAATGAATACGATAGTATGTTTATATTTTTGAATGCAATCGAACCCAATTACCAAGGAAATCCATACAGTTTTGAACCAGATTTAAACTATTATGCTTCTTCAGGACCTGACGAATTATTGGATTATTTGCTTCCTATTGCAGATTATAAGCAGCCGTCTTCTTTTTTTAATGAAGTAAGAATTTTAAGACAAATTGTAGATCCTATGTGGGGGAAATTCGACATGAGTGATCATTTCCCAGTTTATGGAAGGTTTGAATATTCAACAGTTTCTGTAGAAAATAATGATTTTTCTAATGTGAAAGTTTATCCCAATCCAACTAATGAATTGATTTATATTGACAATGCCTTTAATGCCACAATTCAGATACTGAGTTTAGAAGGGAAAGATATTTATACAACTCAAAATTATAATGAAACTCCCATTTCGATAAACGATTTGAGCAAAGGTGTTTATTTGATTAAAATTTCAGATATTAATAATAGAGTAGGAGTGGTAAAGAAATTGATAGTAGAATGAAATTGAAATTGTTGGATAAATAAAAAAGGTAATCTTCATTTGAAAATTACCTTTGAATTTTATTGGATTTTATATACATTGTACATAGTACTTTGTAAAATATTTACTTCATTCTCTTTCTTTCCAAAATCATATAAAAGTCTTTATTTACTGATTTTCCACCTTCTTTGGAAGTTGCTGCCGCTTTTACCTTTTTGGCTTTGTCTTTATCTCCTTTTTTACTATCATCAGGAGCGGCAATTGATTTTTTGTTACTTCTAGTAGTATTATAATTTGCCTTTTGAGTTAAAGAATCTGGAGGAGTTTGATTCGTTTCTTTTTCTTTTTGAGCATTTGCTGAGAAACCTAGTCCCAATACAAAAGTGGCTATAAATAATTTTTTCATGATAATTTTTTTTTTATTGATTTACAAATGTAGTTCAATATTTATACCAAACTAGTTGTAATGAACAAAATGATCATTTTCAAACTCTTCGACCATTTTTTTGAACAATTTAGAACTATCTAAATCTTCTAAATGATATGAAACATTATTTTTTAATTTATTTTCATCATATTTGAAGATAGACCATTCACTTTTGTTGTATTCTAAAGCTGTTAGGTTTTCAATCCAATCACCAGAATTAAGATAAGTAACTTCACCTTTTTTGGTTTGCATTTTCTTGATGATGGGTTGGTGAATGTGTCCGCAAACAACGTAATCATATCCATTTGCCGCACAAATTTCAGCAGCAGTTTGTTCGAAGTTGTTTGCTTTTTTTACAGCACTTTTTACTCCATCTTTGATACTTTTAGAAAAAGAAACTTTTTTATTAGCAAATTTCATCGAAAACCAATTGATAATTCGATTGATAAAAATCAACATATTGTAACCTGTTCCTCCTAATTTTGCAATCCATTTGGAATGTTTCATGGTTACATCAAAAACGTCACCATGGAAAATCCAAGCTTTTTCGTTATTGTCAAGTTCTAAGACAAGTTTATTAGTGATTTCAAAATTATTCACAGAAAAACCGCTGAATCTTCTCATAGCTTCATCGTGATTTCCAGTGATATAAGTTACGGTTTTCCCTTCTGTAATCCACCCAATAAAATGTTGAATGACTTTTGTGTGATACTTCGGCCAAGACCTTTTTGAAAAATGCCAAATATCTATAATATCTCCGTTCAATACAATTTGCTTTGGATCTATAGAATCTAAATAATTCAACAGTTCCTTAGCATTAGAGCCATAAGTTCCTAAGTGTAAATCTGATAAGACAAGTATGTCGATTGACCTTTTCATTTCGGGATAATTTTTTAATTTTTTGCAAAATTAGACTAAAACTTTCTAAGTAACAGGAGTTTAATAACTTTTATTTGTTAAATAATTGTTATGAGTGATTTGGTATTAAATTTTACCTATCTTAATTATATTTAATAGCTTAAATTATCTATATTTTTAATCATACAAAATAAATTATACTTTGTACAAAAAATCGCTAAAACTAACATCTAAGAGCTAACTACTAAAACCTAACGACTAACACCTCTAATCAGACTTTAGAATTCTCCAAAACCATAATCACCTTTGTCCCAATCACTTTTCCATCCTCTCCATGCAATTGAAAAGGACCTTTGATTGTCATGTTTTGGGAATTTACTTTTTTCAAGATTTCCAACCTTCCAGAGGTAATCAACATTCCTTTGGATTGATGGCTATTTTCTGTTTTTCTAGAAAGACTCGTGTCATATCCAATTCCGTTGTCTTCAATCTCAAAAACGATTCCGTTGGCGCCTTCATAAATTCTAACCCAAAGTTTTCCACCTTTTTCTTTAGGTAAAAGTCCGTGCCAAATACTATTTTCAACAAAAGGTTGCAAAATCATAGGTGGAATAAACGTGTTTTCTTGATCTACTTTTTCGTCAATGTCTATTTCAAAATCAAATTTCTCTTGAAAACGCATGTGTTCTAAAGTAATGTAAAGATTCAATCTTTCGATTTCGTCTGCAATAGTTACCAAACCAGAAACACTCACGGAGGAGTCCAAATTTTTACGAATCAATTTTGCAAAACTGGTCAAGTATTTATTGGCAGAAAGCCTGTCCTGAGAATTGATGTAATATTGAATGGAATTCAAAGCGTTAAATATAAAATGTCTGTTCATACTCGCATTGAGTGTTTGCTGTTCTAATGCTAATAATCTGGATTTATAAACTAACTTTTCGGTTTTTTCACGTTGCGTTTTCACAGAAACGCGCCATTTATAGATAATAAACGTTAAAGTAAAAGTCAAAAACACACATATTAAAATAAACCACCACGAGAGATAATAAGGCTTTTCGATTGTGAAGGAAAAACTTACAGGTTCTGACCAATGAATTCCGTCCACACTTGCTTTTACTTTGAAAGTATAGTCGCCATAACTCAAGTTAGGGTATGTGAATGAAGTTTGGTTGATATTAGGCGTCCATTCTTCATCCAATCCTTCCAAAATGATTCTGTATGTGAGCTCGTCAGGATGCGTCAAACTAATGCCTTCGAAATAAAATGTGAGGTAATTGTTCCTGTAACTCAAGGTCAATTCATCTGGAATTTCAGAATATTTATTGATGTCATTGGTGTATTTTGACCAATCTGTTTCTTTTAGAAATAATTGAACATTGGTGATCGAAATATTGGGAATTAATTCTTCGTTGACATACTTTCTTCTTTGCCTGTCGAATTTTACTACACCATTCCCAGTTCCCATCCAAACTTGGTTTTGGTTGTCTATAAAAATAGCATTTAAGTTCGTTTCTACACTCGATAATCCACTGTTTTCAGTGTGTTGCAAAATTCCTTGAGTTTGATTTTTGAGATAACTGTACAAGTCAATTTCAAAAATACCGTAATTGGTCCCTACCCATAAGTATCGATTGCTCTCAATGTCTATAAAGTTGATATAGTTGGCACCAAAAGAAGGATGTAATTTCATTTTAACAACCGAATTTCCATTAGTATAATACAAACCACTCGCAGTTCCAATAAACCACAATGAATCTTTGTAGTTCTTGATACTATAAACCACTTTATCAGACAATTTATCATTGTAAATCCAAGGTTCATAAAAACTTCCATCTGTTACATAGATTCCATTGGAAGTTCCTAGCCAAGTTTTGTTGTTGATTCCAGTTGCAATAGTTCTGATATTTTTGAGCGGTAATGTTTCTGATTGTTTGATAGTTCGTTTGTTATTTTCAGAAATAATACCCACACCTTTAGAAGTTCCAAACCATATTTCAGCTTTAGAGGGATGTTCGTATATAGCAGTTACTTTATTGCTTGGAAGCCAAGTTTCATCTGTATAAGTTGTAAAAGTATTATTTTCAAAAAGTGTCAGACCATTAGAAGTTCCAAACCACAATCTATTTTTGTTGTCTTTGTGAGCGCTCCAAACGATATTGTTTTGAAGATCATTGTTCTCCATAGTAAAATAAGAGAAGTTTTCGTTATCAAATTTCGTGATACCGTTTCCATACGTTCCAAACCAATAGTTGAAAGCACTGTCTTGAATAATACTCATAATGTAATTGCTACTCATTCCAGAACTTTCTCTGTAGCTCACAAATTCATCGCTGGTAAAACGAAATGCTCCTGAACCATCACTTGCCATCCAAATATTGCCTTCTGTATCTTCACAAATTGTCTCGATGTTTTCATTGGGAAGACCATTTTTTAAAGTGAAATTGTATATTTCATCATCATCAATTCTGGAAACACCGTTTTTACTCGAAGCCCAAATTTTCCCGTTGGAATCGATAAATAAAGTTCTAATCAATTGTGAAACCAATCCTTTTTCTTGAATGAAATGAGATAAAGTATTTTGATTCCAATAATATATTCCTTCTCCATATACACTTACGTAGAAGTTTCCTTTTTTATCCTGTTTGATGTCGCTTACATTGTGCGTTGAATTTTCGATGGTTTGTTGATTCCAAACATTTGAAACATCGATAAATCCAAAATTGCCATTTGAAGCTATCCAAATATTTCCATTAGCATCTTCAAAAAGGTGTCTAATGGTAGAGAATTCAATTTCAGACTTTAGGTAAATAACATTTTCAAATTTTATTTGATTAGAATCATCCAAGGGAATTTCAATAAGTTCGTTTCCTTTTGTTGCGATAATCAAACTATTGGATTGACTTCTAAAAGTTGCGGCTGCAATGTGATTTCCTTTTAAGGGATTAGTTAAATCATAAGAAACAGTTTCTTTGCCTTTTATTCTTGTAACACCTTTATTGGTGAAAATCCAAATAAAAGATTGATAATGACAAATATCTGTAACTACATTGTCAACTAATCCATTTTCATTGCTGTAGTTTTCAAAAAACTTACCATTAAATTTTCCAACTCCACCTGCTGTTCCAAACCAAATATATCCATCATTATCAGCATCAAGAGCATAGACTTGGGTTTGAGGTAAACCTTCTTTTACGCTATACTGTACAAATGAATATTCTTGTGAATGAACAAAGAACGATAGAAAAGTGAGAATATATAAAGCAAATGCTTTTTTCATATAAAAATATTATTGGTGTAAAAATACTAAAACATAATGCTTTTTAATAAAAATCGATATTAAAATGTTTTTTATATTTTATTTTATAGTTAAGTTTGTAGTTGAAAACTAACTTTTTAAACTTAAAAAATATGAAAATAAAAATTACATCACTGATTTTACTGGGTTCGATAGGATTTACTTTTGGACAAAATGTAAAAACCAAACAAAACATTGGAGGTGTTATTCCATCTAAAGTTTGGCATAATGAAAATGCTTCTAGAGGAGCAATTATATTTCAAGAAGATTTTAGTTTTGGAATTCCTGGAACTTGGACTAATAATACCGTTTCTGGTCCTGTAAATTGGAAACATACTACTGTCGGACATACCGGGGATTATCCAACAGCTGCAATTCAATCTACGACTTCAAATAATGGATGGATTTTGGTAGATTCTGATGCTGATAACTTTAGTGGAGGAGGAGCAGAGGAAGCTGAATTAACAACTCCAATTATAGATTGTAGTGGATTCTCTCCTGTAAAAGTAGAGTTTCAACAAATGTTTAGAAGATGGACTGCAGAACAAACTATAGTAAGGGTAACTACTGACGGAGTAAATTTTACAGATTTTGAAATCAATCAAAATGTTACACAAACTGGGACTGATAATCCAGATTTTGTTAATATTGATATTACTTCTGCTATCTCTGGAGATCCTTCAAATGTACAAATTCAATTCAAATGGATTGGTGCTTGGGATTACGGATGGCAAATTGATGATTTTGCAGTTAAAGAAGTAGATGCAAATGATATATTGGTAAAAAAAGCAGCGATGAGCGAAGATGTTACTTACTATAAAGTGCCGTCAACACAAGTTCAGGATTTATTCTTTTCTGCTTTTGCTGAAAATATTGGGTTTAATGCACAGACTAATGTGGAACTTAATGTAGATGTGAATTTCGGAATGACCTCAGTTTTTAATAACTCTTCAGCAGCAATTTCTCTTTTAGGCGTTGGTGTATCTGATTCTCTATTTTTAACAAATACTTTCCTTCCTAGTTCTACAGGAAACTACGAGATTAGTTTTACAGTAGATCAAACTGAAGTAGATGATGATACGGATAACAACACTAGAGTTTTAAATTATGAAGTTACAGATTCGGTATATGCTATTGATAATAATATTTATGGAGGTCAATGGTGGAATTTAGAATCAGGTCCTGGACAGGCTGCTGCATTTGAAATTGGTGCTGTTTATGAAGTTGTTTCAGATGCAAACTTGACTTCAGTAAATGTATTTATTGGAGATCAAAGTACTGTAGGTACATTGTTTGAAGTAGGCTTGTATGTGTATAATCCTGGATCTGAAACTTATGACGCTTTATATACTCAAGAAGCATTTGTAGAAGCTGCTGATGTTGGAGATTGGGCATGGGTTTCTTTAGATCAAATGCAATATTTAACAGCAGGAAACGATTATTTAATTGCAGTAAAACATTATGGAGGAGCTGATTATTTATATATAGGTTACGGTTCTAACTCATCTGCTAGAGGTGCTACTTTATCCAATGATGGACAGGGAAGTGCTTGGTCAAATCAACCAAGAACACCAATGATTAGATTAAATTTGGCTCCGTTTGATTTGTCTGTTGCTAATGAGACTTCTGGATTCTCAATTTATCCAAATCCTTCAACTGGAATTCTTCAAATCAATTCTGAATTGGTAAATGATTTCGAAGTTATTGTAACTGATTTACAAGGTAAAAACTTAATGAGATTCAACAATGCTAAAGTAATTGATTTGTCAGTTTTAGCAAAAGGTTCTTATTTTGTTAGTATCATTTCTGGAAATGATATCAAAACAGAAAAAGTAATTATCAAATAAATTTTTTAAATTTATATATGAAATCCCGACTTTCTTTGGATGGTCGGGATTTTTTTTGCTTAATATTTACTTATTCTATTGCTTTTTCCCTCGCTCCAGACCGAATAAACTAAGAAAGTCTGGTGCGCGATTAGCGACAGCATATCGCTTTCCATTCTAGTATTTAGCAAAGATTTTTATCCCAAAAGGTAGGTGGTATTTTGAACAAAGCAAAATGATTAAATAAAAAACTTATACGCTAGGGCTGTTTTTTTTGTCGATATATTTGGATTCTATTCCGAAAAAGTTGATATATTTTTGGATTCTATTCCGAAAAAGTTGTGTTTGTATTTAATACAAAAATAACTTCTTTAATTCTGAACAATAGACTATCCAATTAAAAAAAAAACAATTCAGATGCCTGCTCATACGCGAATAACCGAATAAACTAAGAAAGTCTTGTACGCGATTAGCGATAGCATATTGCGTTCCATTCTAGTATTTAGCAAAGATTTTTCATCCAAAAACTTAAAAACAAAAATAAAAGTCGTAATTTAGTTCTGTGGAAGAAACTAAAATTAGAAATACCAACTACCTTCCGTCACCGTGTCTGCCGACAGGTATAGGTAGACACGAAAGGATTGGCTTTGTCGAAGTTCGTCTGTACAGTAGCAAGGGGGGT
>JAGYKU010000058.1 GCA_018401455.1 Flavobacteriales bacterium | reverse complement strand
TGCAAATAAGTATCGTAAGCCACCAAAGTAACATTGAAATTCCCTTCTTCCTCAAAAGTATAGTTGGGATTTACGCTATAAAGCGTGTCATTTGCTATATACCAAATAAAATCAGTAGCACCAGTACTTTGGTTGGTAAAATTAACATCCAAAGGCACGTCTCCTTCGAGTGGCGAAGCGGTAAAAATTGCCGTAGGAAAAGTTTCTGAAATACTAAAATTAGTTTCTGCTACACAACCATTGGTGTCAATCACAGAGATACTGTGATTTCCTGCTGACAGTTGCGAGAAGACAGCATTGCTTTGAAATGCGCCATTGTCTATGGCATAAAGGTGAGAAGGTTCTATGAGTTGTACAGTTGCCACGCCACTAGAATCACTACATTTTGTGGGCGAAGTTTGCACAATAGGATTTAGTGGTTTTGGGACAACTTCTACTCTTACAGGAAGCACTTTACTACAACTATCATTATTCCATACACGCACAGTGTACCATCTGCTAACAGTATCTGTAAAGTATGGATTGGGACAATTGGTGCAACTCAAAGCAGACAGAGCCGAAGCATTGGTAGCCTCCCATTCATAAGTACTACCTCCAGACACATTTATTTGTACACTATCGCCTTTGCAAACTTGGATTAGGTCTGGTGTATTTACTGAAAAAGTATCGCAAGGGGTTGTGTAAGATAGGAAGTAGGCAAGGTTAACATTTGTATGCTGAGGTTGATTTGTTGGGTAATCAACATGTGTTAAACGAAAATTAAAAGAATTTCCATTGATATAATCTTTGATATCAGCTAATCCATCCGTACTATCTACAGTATTATTGGGAATATCATCATCCAAGCCAAAAAGTTGATTGTTTTGATAATAAAAATGACCTTTTACACCCGCAAAACTCCAAAGTGAATTTACTTGATCACTTCCTCCAGTAATACCTATTAAATTTGAATTAATGAATAGATTGCTATTTTTCTTTTGTTGGCTTCCTGTTCTATCTGTGTATAAAGCTAGACCTACAGGATGATTATAGTCTATTCCGTTCAAATTGGCAATATTATATACTTCATTACCTAACAAGTTTTGATTATTTATTATAATTGTAGTGTTTATTTCAGGTAAATTCTGATTTTCATAAATAACATACATTTGGAGCGTCCAATAACCCCAATTAATTGGTAAGTTTAATTGAAGTGGTATGGTAACGTTGTATGTATTTGTTATAGGATTTATTTTTGAAGTGTAATCAAAAAAGTATATTTTCATTGGAGAAGCAAATACACTCTTGTGATTAAAACTGCTGATTTCGTTAATAGTGTCGAAAACAATAGTATCATTATTTAGAATAAACTCTGCAGAAGGTGGGTAACCAATTCTGTAAGTTAATAGATATGCTTTTTTAATAGTGCTACCAGGTTCGATATAAATTTCAAAAGTTCCTGACCCAGCACCTTGTCCTGTAGAAAACCCAGCTCCTGTAACACCACCCCTTACAATATTTTGTTCGAATATATGTTGACCATTTATATCAAAAGCAAGAAGCGTTAAATATATGTAAATAAAATATTTCAAGTTTTTATTTTTTAATCATTTCTATGACTCCTTTAAGGTAATCTATTTCGTCTTGTTGCCTTTTAATAATATTATCATAAAGTTCCATAGCCTTATTGGAGTTTTGATTTATGACTTTACTACAACTAATTTGGCTGTATGATACATTTTCAAAATGATGACCATTGTTTTCTGGTAAAAGCAACCTTGCATCAATATTTAAAACATCCGCTATACGTTGTAACCTATCTAATTTAATCTGAATCTCATTATTTTCAATTTTGCTGTACGCTCTTTGACTGATGTCAAGCGCAATAGCCATTTCGTCTTGAGTAATTTTCTTTTCAACTCTTATTTTTCTTAGTTTATCTCCTACTTTCATATACGTTTATCCATTAGAACTAGTCGATTCGTTAACAAATTTACAAGTAATATTTGGTATTAACAAATGAATCCGTTTATGGAATATTCAATTGTCAAGTTGTAGTAACATCACAAGATGGAAATACTTATTTTGATAGAATCATTTTGAAATAAAATAACAATTCAATTATCTTTTTTTTGTTTAAGAAGTAAAACTAAATTAGCTCTTCTAACATTTTTTCTCAAAAAAAAACACAAAAAATCATTTTTACTAGCAAAGTGGCTATGCACCAAAATAGTTTTTTGTAATTTCGCCAACACTTTTAGAAAAGTGCAACAATTATGTGGCAAAAAATAGCAAATGGAATTCTTAGAAATAGGTTAGTTATCCTAATACTTTTGGGTGTTGCGACTGTTTTTATGGGCTATAATGCCACCAAAACTCAATTGCAGTACGAATTTGGGAAATTACTTCCAAATAGCGATTCTACCAATGTAGAATACCTCAACTTTAGAGATACTTACGGTCAAGATGGTTTAGTGATTGTCGTTTCTACGGAGATTGAAGATTTTTACAGTCTGGATAAGTTTACAAAATGGTATGAACTGGGCGAAAAAATTAAAAACTTAACCATTGAGGTTAAAGAAAACAATCAAACTACTTATCTGCATCCCATAGATTCTGTTTTTTCGGAGGCTTTGCTCTACAACATCGTCAAAGACAAAGAAAACCAAAAGTTTGAATTGAAAAAATTGTTCGAAGAACTTCCTACTACTCAAATAGAAGTAGATTCCCTTAGGGATGTTGTCCGTTCTTTACCTTTTTATGAAAATATGATTTATAAAGATTCATCCAATATCCATTTGATGATGATTTTTGTAAATGAAGAGGTTTTTAATTCCAAAAACAGAGGAAATTTAGTAGCGGATATCCAAAAAGAATGTGAAGCGTATAAAGATGATTTTGGTCAGCTAAGATATAGTGGACTGCCATACGTGAGGTCTGTTACAATGAGTAAAGTAAAAGGCGAATTAGGTCTTTTTGTGGTTTTAGCAGCACTTGTAACTGCGTTGGTCTTATTTGTTTTTTACAGGTCGTTCAAAGTAGTGTTTACTTCACTTTTAGTAGTGATTATTGGTGTGATTTGGAGTGTGGGGTCAATCAGTCTTTTGGGTTATGAAATCAGCGTTTTGATGGGGTTGATTCCTCCTTTGATGATTGTGATTGGTATTCCCAATTGCGTGTATCTCATCACCAAATACCAACAGGAATATATGCTGCACAAAAACAAAGCAAAGGCTTTGACACGTGTCATCAGAAAAGTGGGGAATGCAACTTTCTTAACCAATGCTACCACTTCAATGGGTTTTGCAACATTCTTGTTGACAAAGAGCGATATGATGAGAGAATTTGGCTTGGTGGCAGCGCTAAATATTCTAGCCTTATTTTTAATTTCCATACTCATCGTACCGATTGTTTATAGTTATTTTCAACCCCCAAAAGAAAAACACACCAAACATTTCGAAAAAAAATGGTTAGACTGGGCAATGGAACTGCTCTTAAAAGCTTCTGTACATCATAGAAAATGGGTGTATATCTCAAGTTTTGTTGTGTTGTTGTTGGGATTGTACGGAATGTCTTTGATGAAAACATCTGGAAATATTGTTGATGACTTACCCAAAGGAGATGCTGTAGTTAAAGATTTGAAATATTTCGAAAAAGAGTTTAATGGTGTAATGCCATTTGAATTAGGTCTAAAGATACTATTTATTTAAATGGAAAATTACCTAATTATAGAAATCTAAAAGCCATAGATAGTATTCAAGCACTTCTTAAAACAGAGGATAAACTATCTAAATCAATTTCTTTAGTGGACGCACTCAAGTATGTTTCTCAGGCTTACAGTGATGGTGATAAAGATAAATATGCCCTTCGAAACCCCGAAGCTTTGATTAGTATGATGGGGTCAGATTATTTCAAAAATACTTTTAGCCTTCAAGATAAAGATAAATCAAATCAATTTTTGAGTGGTTTTTTAGATACAACACACCGAGAAACAAGAATCACCATTCAAATCAAAGATATTGGAATAGACTCTATGGATGCTGTTTTAAAAAGAGTGAAAACCAAAATTGAATCTGTAATCAATGCAGAAGAAAATCTATTGTCTGAGATTTTAAAAGACAAAAATAATATTGATGAAGGTCTTGAGAATTTGTACCAGGAATTTCCTTGGGTACTATCATCAATGGAAGACAGTTTGATTCGTCAAGGAAAAGTGGATGATGAATTTGCATTCTTGATGGATGAAGAACTTATCAAAACATTCCATTCTGATGCAGAGTATATTTCAATGCTGAGCAAGACTATTGACAGTCAAAAACTCACATACACCGTTACAGGTTCAGGAGTTATTTACACCAAAGGAACCACCTATTTGGTAGCAAATTTATTTACGAGTTTAATTGCAGCAGTAATATTTATCGCCATTTTGATGTCATTTTTATTTCGCTCGTGGAGAATGGTAATCGTTTCTTTGATACCAAACGTTTTGCCTTTAGTCTTTACAAGTGGTTTGATGGGGTATATGGGTGTACCTATAAAACCTTCTACGATTCTAGTTTTCAGCATTGCTTTTGGAATTTCTGTAGATGATACCATTCACTTTTTGGCAAAATACAGACAAGAACTGAAATCTCAGAGTTGGAATATTAAAGGTTCCGTGCTCAATGCGATTAAGGAAACTGGAGTCAGTATGATTTACACATCTATTATTTTATTCTTTGGATTCTCTATTTTTATTGCTTCTAACTTTGGAGGAACACAAGCGCTTGGAATTTTGGTTTCAGTAACACTTTTTGTAGCGATGTTGTCCAATTTAATATTACTACCAAGTTTATTACTCACTTTAGAAAGATTTGTTACAACAAAAGCTTTTAGAGATCCTTTGTTAGAAACCGTAGATGAAGATGAAGATATTGAAATTGATAAACTAGAATTAGAAAAATAACGTTATTATTTAGATGAAACTAAACTTTTTTAATGTTTCCTTTAAATTACTGTATAGATTTTAAAACAAATAACACTAGATTTGTGTTTTAATAAATAAGAAAAACAAAAAATGAAAGGAATTATTCTAGCAGGAGGCTCTGGCACAAGATTACACCCACTCACTTTGGCTGTAAGCAAACAATTGATGCCTGTTTATAATAAACCTATGATATATTACCCATTATCAACCTTGATGATAGCGGGGATAAGAGAAATTTTAATTATCACTACACCTCACGATCAAGCAGCATTCAAAACTTTATTAGGAGATGGTTCTCAATGGGGATGTAAATTTGATTATGTTGTACAAGAAGTACCAAATGGATTGGCTCAAGCTTTTGTTTTGGGAGAAAAATTTATTGGAGATGACAATGTGGCTTTAGTACTAGGAGATAATATCTTTTTTGGTACTGGAATGGGTGAGTTGTTAAGAAATAGTTTGAATCCAGAGGGAGGTTTGGTTTTTGCATATCACGTTTCCGATCCCGAAAGATATGGAGTAGTGGAATTTGATGCTGAAATGAATGCAATATCTATCGAAGAAAAACCTAGTAATCCTAAATCAAATTATGCGGTACCTGGATTGTATTTTTATAGCAATGATGTAATCCAAATTGCAAAAGATTTAAAGCCAAGTGCTAGAGGAGAATACGAAATTACAGATGTCAATAAAACTTATTTAGAAAGAGGAAACTTAAAAGTTCAAATTCTAGAGAGAGGAACAGCGTGGTTGGATACAGGAACATTCCAGTCTTTGATGCAAGCGAGTAGTTATGTAGAAACCATAGAGCAAAGACAGGGATTGGGAGTAGGTTGTGTAGAAGCAGTAGCCTATTCAAGAGGTTTTATAGATGAAAATCAACTCAGAAAATTAGCCGAACCACTCATAAAAAGTGGTTATGGTAATTATTTAATGAGTATTTTAAATGGAAGAAGTAAATAATATATTTGTTAATGCGATCAATTGAAGAATATCACCACTTAGTCAACGAAGAGTTAAAATCTTTTCAGTCTTCGTTAGTCAATAAAATGTCTTTATATGACCCTGTAAGTTACATTTTAAAGCTTGGAGGCAAAAGAATGAGACCTATTCTCACTTTGATGGCAACAGATTTGTTTGACGGAAATGTCCAAGACAGTGTAAAGTCTGCATTGGGGATTGAAGTATTTCATAATTTCACATTGTTGCATGACGACATAATGGACAATGCACCTCTGAGAAGAGGAAAAGATACGGTTCACGAAAAGTGGAATGTAAATGCTGCCATCTTATCTGGTGATGTAATGTTTGTTCAGGCTTTCACATTGGTTACATCCTGCAAAACTGAATATTTAAGAGCAGTAATTGATATATTCAATGTTACCGCAATCGAAGTTTGTGAAGGACAACAATTGGATATGGATTTTGAATCCAGAGAAGATGTTTCTTTAGAAGAATATTTAGAAATGATTCGTCTCAAAACTTCTGTTTTGGTGGGTTGTTCTCTTGAGCTTGGAGCCGTTTTGGCAAATGCTTCAAAACAAGACTCAAGATTTCTATATGATTTTGGAATGAACTTAGGAATGGCATTCCAAATCAAAGATGATTTATTAGATGTTTTTGGAGATGCTGCTTTATTTGGAAAGCAAGTTGGTGGTGACATATTGGCAAATAAGAAAACATTTTTGCTTCTAAAAGCGCTTCAAGATGCTAACCCAGAACAACTAAAAGAGTTGAAAATTTGGCTAAAAATCAATGATTCTGAACGTTCAGAAGAAAAGGTAATTGCTGTAACTCGAATTTTTAATGAACTTAAAATCAGAGAAAAAGCAGATGAGATTATGGAGTCTTACTATAAAAAATCGATTGCTGCTTTAGAACAGATGAATATTGACTTATCTAAAAAAGATTACCTCAAAGGTTTTGCAGATAGTTTAATGGAAAGGACTTATTAGTTGAAAAACTAGAGACTTTTCATCGCTTGTTCCAAATCATTGTATTTGAATTCAAATCCCGTTTCTAAAATTTTGCTATTAGAAACCCTTGAACCTTCTAATACTATTGCTGCCATTTCTCCAAACATCAATTTAATTACAAAACTCGGAACTTTTGGCAACCATAATTTTTTCCCTAAAGATGAAGCAAGTGCATCTGTGAATTCAATATTGTTGGAATGTTGTGAAGAAACTGCATTGTAAACTCCAGAAATAGAATTATTAAAAATCGATTGGTAATACATTTCTACCATATCTTCAATATGAATCCAAGGCATATATTGCTTCCCAGTTCCGATTGGGGCACCAATTCCTTTTTTAATTGTGGCTGCAATTTTCTCAACAGCACCACCATTTTTATCTAAAACGATTCCGGTTCTTAACTTTACGACTCTGCAAATTGACTCAAACTGATCGGCTGCATTTTCCCATTGCACACAACATTCTGCAACAAAATCAGAGCCTCTTTCATCTGTTTCAGAATATATTTTTTCAGAAGTAGTAGCACCATAGTAACCTATTCCTGATGCACTAATAAACGCTTCTAAAGGAATATTTTGCGCTTTAACTTTTTCTAGCAATAATCTAGCGGTGAGTACACGACTTTTTACAATCAGTCTTTTTCTTTCCATAGTCCACGCTTTGTCAGCAATACCCGCTCCAGCCAAATGTATGATATGTGTTACGCCATCTAAAGCATTGTCTTCTAGGTAGTTTTTCTTCCAATCCCACACATAAGTTTTTACACCAGCCTTTGAGTTTTTAGCTCTTGTGAGATGGGTTACCTCAATGCCATTTTGAACTAGTTTTTTTGTGAGTTCAATTCCTATTAAACCCGAACCACCAGAAATAAGTACTTTCATAGTTTTTGTTATTTTTGTACAAAGTTACACCATCAAAACAGTTTGTAACTATTTTTGTTTTAATTCAAAACTCAAAAAATAAATAAATGATTACAAGAATTGTAAAACTTACCATCAACCCAAATCAGTCAAATGAATTTGCCAAAATATTTAAAGACAACCACACAATTATAGTTTCGTTTCCAGGTTGTTTATCTGTTGAAGTATTGCGAGATACTCAATTTGAAAATGTTTTTTTTACTTACAGTAAATGGGAATCTTTAGAAGCTATTGAGAATTATAGAAAATCAGAAATATTCAAAAATATTTGGAGTCTAGCAAAGCAAACTTTTTGCGCAAAACCTGAAGCTTGGAGTTTAATAAATGATTAAAAAATTGATATGACTTGTTTTTTTAAAATATTAATAATACTTTTGAAGCAGTATTAATAAAAAAACTTACAAAAATGAAAAAAGTATTTATGTTATTAGCAGTTGCTGCTTTCTTTTCAACGTCAGTAGTTTCTTGTTCAGAAGAAAAAGCGGAAGATAAAACTGAAAACCCTGAAGGTGGAGACAAAGCTGAAGGAGAAGGTGAAGAAGCTGCTCACTAAGAAAACGTTAAACAACTAAATAAAAACTCTCATTTCTTTATTGAAGTGAGAGTTTTTTTTATTTTTGCACCTCTTTTTAAATAAAATACAATGAAAAAATTATTTGTGATTTTTATTTTTGTCTTGGGATTTACAAGTTGTACCCCACCTACTCATGATGGCGCAACTGCTATTTGTGAATGTTATAAAGAACTTCATAGAATAGATCCTGAAGCAATAATTCAGATGGAATATTTTGCAGATAGTTGCAAAAAGTTACACATTTCTGTACTCGATAAATTTAAAGATACCCCTGAAGAAAAAGAGACTTTTAACAAAGCCTATGAGCATTGCCAAAACGAAAAATAGAATTAAGTATTAAATAAAATAAACAAGATGAAAGAGGAAGTTGGAGAAAAACTAAGTTTTATGGATGAATACGTTTTACCTTTTGTAAAATCAGATTTAGTACCGTTTGTAATTAATCTTGCTATAGCCATTGGTATTTTATGGATAGGTTTGATAGTGATTAAAAAACTAGTAAAAGTTATTACTAAAAGAATGGAGCATTCCAAAACAGACCCTACTTTGGTTCCGTTTTTATCTTCCATTATTAATATCTCGCTTAAAATAATCCTTTTTATTACCGTTATTGGTATTTTAGGTGTACCTACTACTTCATTTGCTGCGATTCTTGCTGCTACTGGACTTGCAGTTGGTATGGCTCTTTCTGGTACTTTACAAAATTTTGCTGGTGGAGTGGTTCTTTTAGTCCTAAAACCTTTCAAAATTGATGATGTTATCGAAGCTCAAGGTTATGTGGGTACTGTAAACAGAATCTCTTTGTTTGTAAGTGTTCTTAAAACATTTGATAACAAGACTGTTATAATTCCAAATGGTAGTTTAGCAAATGGAAATATTGTGAATTTTACTGAAGAGGCAATGAGAAGAGTTGATTGGAAGTTTGGTATTGCATACGGTGATGACATCAAAAAAGCAAAAGAAATTATTCACAAATGTATTGCAATGGATGATAGAATTCAAAATGAACCTGCGGAGCCTTTGGTTGAGGTTTCTGGATTAGGTGATAGTTCTGTCGATTTTGCTGTAAGAGTTTGGGTAAAAACTGAAGATTATTGGCTTGTGTTTTTCAAAATGAATGAAAATATTTACAATGAATTCAATGCTAATGGAATCAATATTCCATTCCCACAAATGGATGTTCATGTTCACAATAAATAAATAAAATCAAATTTCATGTTTAAATCAATACTAGTTATCACCTCGATAACTATAGCTCCATTTTTTTATGGACAAATTGCCGAAATCGAAAAAGATTTAAAAAAAGAACCAAAAGGTACTGGAGATAGCACTAAAGTTTGGGCTAAAGGCGGGAATCTAAATATTAATGCAACTCAAGTTGCTTTATCTAACTGGGCTGGAGGAGGTCAAAACGCCATTTCGCTACAAGGGATTTTAGGATTGTATGCCAATTACTCTAAAGGAAAAACTGTTTGGGACAATTCCCTAGATCTAGCTTATGGTTTGATAAAAACGGGTAGGGCAGATTGGTTCAAAAATGACGATAGAATTGAAATGAACTCAAAATTTGGTCACAAAGCATCAAAACATTGGTATTATGCTGGACTATTTAATTTTAGAACACAATTCTATGAAGGTTTTGCACAAGTTGGAGATAAAAATTACATCTCAAACTTTATGGCGCCAGGATATACCACTTTCGCTTTAGGGATGGATTACAAATCTAATGATAGGAAATTAGGTGTTTTCATATCTCCTGCAACAGTTAAAGTTACGGCTGTATTAAATGATTCTCTTTCTAATGCAGGGACTTTTGGTGTGCCAGCAGGTCAAAAAATAAGAAATGAGTTTGGAGGTTATGTTAGAATAAATTTTGATGAACCTAAACTTTTTGGTAATGAAAATTTAGGTTTCAAATCTAATGTTTCCTTGTTTTCAAACTACGCCCAAGACCCTCAAAATATTGATGTTACCATTGATGCAATACTTACTGCTAAAATTGCTAAATACTTTTCAGTAAGTTTAATGCTCAATCTTATTTATGATCACGACATTCAAATTCAAAGATTTGATGATGGTAATCCTGTTTACTACAGAAGAGAAGATGGAACTTTAATTTTGGATGCCAATAACGATCCAATCGTTCAGAGAGGTCCTATCACTCAAATGAAAGAGGTTCTTGCTATTGGATTTGCATATAAATTCTAGGAAAAACCAATTTAAAAGTCATCACTTGGTGCCAATCTGATTATCAAGCCATCGTGCTCTGTAGCTAAGTGGATTTGACAACCCAATCTGCTGTTGTCTTGAACATGCCAGGCTTCGTCCAACATAGCTTGCTCGTCATCAGAACGCTCTAAACTTACTTTGTCGTTTTCTACATATACTTGACAAGATGCGCACATTGCCATACCACCACAAGTCCCTAAAACTGGCAACTCGTAACTTTTGCAAACTTCCATTACATTCATATTCATATCTGTTGGAGCTTCCAATTCGTGTGCAATGCCTTCTCTATCGATTACGGTAATTATAATTGTATTTTCCATGTTTTAAAATCCATTTACACCATTTACGGTGGTATATTTAAGTACGTTTTTCTTATCAGGATAGATTCTTGCAAATGCACTTTGACACATAATAGTGGCTTCATGAAATCCACATAAAATCAATTTTAATTTTCCTGGATAAGTATTCACATCTCCAATAGCATAAATTCCTGGTCGGTTGGTTGTATAATCTGTAGCGTTATCCACTTTGATGGCTCCTTTTTCAATTTCTAGTCCCCATTCGGCTATCGGGCCTAACTTTGGAGTTAATCCAAACAAAGGAAGCCAAGAATCCACTTTTTCAATCATTTCACCCGCTTTTGTTTTGATAATTACTTCTTCAAGTTTCTCAGAACCATTCAGTCCAACCACTTCTGAATCTAAAAGTAAATTGATTTTACCTTGAGCAGCCATATCCATCGCCTTTTGAACGGAATCATTATGTGCTCTAAAATTTTGTGAACGGTGTACTAAAGTCACATCACAATTGAGTTGGTCTGCAAAATATATCGTCCAGTCCAATGCAGAATCTCCACCACCACTGATCACTACTTTTTGATTTCTAAAGTCCTCAGGGTTTTTTACAATATATTTGATGCCTTTGTCTTCGAAATCATTGATGTTGGATATTGGAGGTTTTCTTGGTGTAAAAACGCCAAGTCCTCCAGCAATAGCAACTATAGGCGCTTTGTGTTTTGTTCCCTTATCTGTCGTTACGATGTATTGGTTGTCTTCGGTTTCGTCAATAGTTACAGCACTTTCTCCTAATGTAAATGTAGGTTGAAATGGTTCAATTTGTTTCATTAAATTAGAAATCAAATCACCTGCTAATACTTCAGGAAAACCGGGAATATCGTAAATAGGTTTCTTAGGATAAATTTCTGCACATTGACCACCAGGCTCTGCTAAAGAATCGATTAAGTGACATCTTAGTTTTAATAAACCCGCTTCAAAAACAGTAAATAATCCCACCGGTCCTGCTCCAATAATCAATATATCTGTTGTAATCATTTTTTATGTTAAAGGTTGAAAGTTTACGCAAAGTTACTATTTGAATGTCTTAACAAAAATGATATTTGTCAAAAAAATAAATATTTAAATCAGAAAAATAAAAAATCCGATAGATGATACATAAACAAATCTATCGGATTCAAATTCAATATGAAAAATTAAATAAACTTAAAATTCTTTCCAGGATAGTAGGCCATTTTTCCTAATTCCTCCTCAATTCTCAACAATTGATTGTATTTAGCCATTCTATCCGAACGAGAAGCTGAACCTGTTTTAATTTGACCAGTATTTAATGCTACAGCCAAATCAGCAATTGTGCTGTCTTCAGTTTCACCACTTCTATGACTCATTACCGATGTGTAAGAACTTCTATGTGCCATATTCACAGCATCGATAGTTTCAGTAAGTGTCCCAATTTGATTTACTTTTATCAAAATTGAATTGGCAATTCCTTCTTCAATTCCTCTAGAAAGTCTTTTTACATTAGTTACAAATAAATCATCTCCTACTAATTGACATTTGTCTCCAATAGTTTCTGTAAGTTGTTTCCATCCTTTCCAATCATCTTCATCTAATCCATCTTCGATTGAAGCAATCGGATATTTATTGGTCCAATCTTTCCAAAACCCAACCAATTCAGAAGAGGTCATTTTATCTCCAGTTGATTCGAATTTATATTTCTTAGACTTTTTATCGTAGAATTCAGAACTTGCAGCATCTAAAGCAATCCAAACATCTTCACCAGGTTTGTACCCTGCTTTTTCAATGGCTTTCAAAACTACTTCAATGGCTTCTTCATTGGAGTTCAAATTTGGAGCAAAGCCACCTTCATCGCCTACATTTGTACTCATTCCTTTGGATTTCAAAACTTCTTTCAAATGATGAAAAATTTCAGTTCCCATTCTCAAAGCATGGCTAAATGACTCTGCTCCGAATGGCATCACCATAAATTCTTGAATATCTATTTTATTATCAGCATGAGAACCTCCATTTAAAATGTTCATCATAGGAACAGGCATTGTGTTAGCATTTACACCTCCGATATATCTGTGCAAAGAAGTTCCTGTAACTTGAGCAGCCGCTTTAGCGCAAGCCAAAGAAACGCCTAGAATAGCATTGGCTCCGAATTTACTTTTATTGTCCGTGCCATCCATAGAAATCATTGCTCTATCTATCAGGTTTTGGTCAAATATATAGGCGCCATTTAATTCATCATTCAAGATAGAATTAACATTGTCAACTGCTCTGAGAACACCTTTACCCATGTAAATACCTTTGTCACCATCTCTCAATTCCACAGCCTCGTGAATTCCTGTACTAGCACCAGAAGGAACTGCCGCTCTTCCCATTGTTCCAGCATCTGTATATACTTCAACCTCTATAGTTGGATTGCCTCTTGAATCGAGAATTTGTCTTGCGTGAATTTTTGCTATATATGCCATAATGTTTTATTGTTAAAAGTTAAAAGTTGAAGGTTTTTTAATTATTATTATTTCTAACTGCTAAGACATAATCATTAACTACTAATAGCCAACAGCCAAGTGCTAACAACTAATAACTAACAGCTAACAGCTAATCACTAGATTCATATTCTCAACAAAATCATCAAATAAATATCTTGAATCGTGTGGTCCAGGTGATGCTTCTGGATGATACTGAACTGAGAATACATTTTTATCTTTTAATGCTATTCCAGCTAAAGTACCATCATTTAGATGTTTGTGCGTTACAATGATATTAGGGTTCGCAAGCGCTTCTTCCATTTTTACTACAAAACCATGATTTTGAGAAGTGATTTCTCCTTTCCCTGTGATTAAATTCAAAATCGGATGATTGATTCCTCTATGACCATTGTGCATTTTTTCAGTTTGCAATCCTTGACTCAATGCCAAAAGTTGATGACCAAGACAAATTCCGAAAATAGGAATGTTTGCATCAACTAACTTTTTGATGTTTTCAATTACTTCTGAGAGTGGTTCGGGATCTCCAGGGCCATTACTTAACATAATTCCATCAAAATTTTGATTTAAAATGGTTTCTGCATCTGTGTTGTATGGAAAAACGCTAACAAAACTATCTCGTTCAACTAAGCATCTTACAATATTCTTTTTTACCCCAAAATCTAACAAAGCAACTCTGAATTTAGCATCTGGATTTCCAACGGTATAAGTTTGCTTAGTAGAAACTTTAGAAGCCAATTCCATTCCTTTCATAGAAGGAACTTCTGCTAATTCAAGTTTGAGTTTTTCAATATTTTCACAATCAGTTGAAATTAATGCGTTTTGAGCACCAAATTCTCTTATGTGTTTTACAATGGCTCTAGTATCTACATCTCTGATGCCTACCACATTGTGTTTTTCAAGATAATCTTGCAAAGAAGAAACTTTCGGTCCATATCTAGAAGGTCTGTAGGCAAATTTCTTTACAATTAAACCTTTTATTTTTACAGAATCCGATTCAACTTCATCTTCGTGCACACCGTAATTCCCAATATGAGAAGTAGCCATTACAACCATTTGCCCATAATAAGAAGGGTCTGTGAAAATTTCTTGATAACCAGTCATCCCGGTGTTGAAAGCAATTTCTGCAGCAGCAGTACCTTCTGCACCACAAGATTTGCCATAAAAAACTGTACCATCCGATAAAATTAGTACTGCATTTTTGTTTTGTGAAATCATGCTGCAAATTTAGAGCTTAAATCTGATTTAAAAATCAAAAAATGGTAAGTAAATTTTTAACAATTTGGAAATTTTGTGTTAACAAGCTGATTTCAATACTCACAAATTATATTAGAGGTTTAATTTGCGTTTTTTATTTTGTTCTTAACATGATGTTGAATTAATATTTAACACAAGGTTTCCTCTTTCAGTTTCCCTCTTTCAGATTTCCTCTTTCCTCTTTCCTATTTCAGATTTCCTATTTCAGATTTCCTATTTCAGATTTCCTATTTCAGATTTCAGATTTCCTATTTCAGATTTCCTATTTCAGATTTCCTATTTCAGATTTCCTATTTCAGATTTCCTATTTCAGATTTCCTATTTCAGATTTCCTATTTCAGATTTCTATTTCAGATTTCCTATTTCAGATTTCCTATTTCAAATTTCCTATTTCAGTTTCCCCTTAGTTTCCTCTTCCTATTTCTATTTCAGATTTCTATTTCAGATTTCCTATTTCAAATTTCAAATTTCAGATTTCCTCTTTCAGATTTCCTCTTTCATATTTCCTCTTTCAGATTTCCTCTTTCAGATTTCCTCTTTCAGATTTCCTCTTTCAGATTTCCTCTTTCAGATTTCCTAAGAATTAAAGCCCAAACCCATAATATCCTTTCATACCATTTGGATAAACGCCCTCTATTAAAACACCACCTTTCTTTTTGCTTAAATATTCATGAACTTGATCAGCAGATTCAACTTCTTTGTGGTCAATTTTTTATAATAAATCCTACTTTAATTCCCGAATCCTTAAATTTTCCCGAATTGATTTCTGAAATTTCAACACCACTTTTTAAATTCAAACTCTTTAATTTAGTTATACTAGCATCCTTAAAGGTTACACCCAGTGCAGATAAATTGGTCGTTTCAGGTTTTGAAACAATTCCTGTATTTCCATTTTTATTCTTCAATACAACCGAAACAATTTTTTCTTCTTTTCCTCTTCTTATAGTAAGCAATACTTCATCGCCCGGACTGAATTTTCCAATTTGCTCCTGTAAAAAAGGAACTTTATTTACTGAAACACTTCCAACTTTCAGAATTACATCACCACTTTTTAAGCCTGCATCAGCGCCCGCTCCATCTGGAACAACATTAGTCACCAAAACACCTTCCAAATTGGGAAGTTTCAATTCATCGAGCATATCATGGTTTATCTCTGACAATCCCACGCCTATAAATCCTCTTTGTACAATTCCAAAGTTGGCAATATCTGAAGTAACTTTTTCAACAATGTTGGAAGGAACAGCAAAACTATAACCACTATAAGAGCCAGTTTTTGATGCTATAGCAGTGTTAATTCCGATTAGTTGACCAGAAGTATTGACCAAAGCACCGCCACTATTTCCAGGGTTCACAGCAGCATCAGTCTGGATAAATGATTCTATTGGAAATACTTCATTTTGATAATCGCTTTTCAAAATGTTAATGCTTCTTGCTTTAGCGCTAACAATTCCCGCTGTTACAGTACTCGTTAGGTTAAATGGATTTCCAACCGCCAAAACCCACTCGCCAACTTTTACATCATCGCTATTTGCAAATGCTATAAAAGGTAAATTTTGAGCCTCAATTTTTAACAATGCAATATCTGTCGAAGGGTCTGTTCCGATTAATTTTGCTTCGTAAGTTTCAGAATTATTCAGTGTTACACTTATTTTATCCGCACCTTCTATTACATGGTTGTTAGTCGCTACATATCCATCTTTACTGATGATAACACCCGAACCACTAGATTCTTGCTGATAGGTTTTATTACCTCTACCATAAAACAATTGATACACAGGGTCTGCTACAACCGTACTAGTTCCAATAGTTTTGATATGTACCACGCCATTCAAACTGTTTTCAGCTGCAACTGTAAAATCAGTTTGTGTACCTAAACTATTTTCTTCTCTAGGAATATAATTTACATTTTGAACTTCAGAGGTCTGAACGCCTTTTTGTTCCACCTCTTGTACTATGATTTTAGATGCTTTATTGTTGAATATTTGAAATAATCCTAAACTTAATCCAGCACTCAAAAGGCTCGCTACAATAATTGATGTTTGTGTTTTCATAACTTTAAGAGTTTTAATTTATTACTACTTTTAATAATTTTATTAATTTTGTTTCATTAAATGCAAATTTAAATGTCATAACGTTTAAAAACAATGATGTTACAAGGGTTTTAAGTTAAAATTTGTTAATCATTATGGATATAATTCTTTATAAATATCAAGGCGCAGGAAATGATTTTATTATCATTGATAATAGAAAAAAGGTTTTTCCAACTATAGATAGAGAAAATCTAATAAAAAAATTATGTCATAGAAAGTTCGGTATTGGAAGTGATGGATTAATGCTACTAGAAAATGACAATATCCACGATTTTTATATGGAGTTTTACAATCCTGACGGTTCTCAAAGTTTTTGTGGTAACGGCAGTAGGTGCATAGTGATGTTTGCTTCTCATTTGGCAGTGCCTATCAAAACCAATTCATTCAAAAGTATTCACGGAATTACTAATTTCGAAATCCTCAACAGTCAAAATGTCAAAATTCAAATGTTTGATGTAGATAATGTTGAGGTCAGAAATGAAGATTATATTATCAATACAGGCTCTCCGCATTACATAAGTTTTGTAAACGATGTGAATAATTTCGATTTGATTCCATTCGCTAAAAATATAAGATACAATAGTGAATTTAAAGCCAATGGAATTAACATAAACATTATCTCGGAAACCCCAAATGGCATAGCAATCAGAACCTACGAAAGAGGGGTGGAGGACGAAACTTGGGCTTGCGGCACTGGCGCATCAGCTTGTGCAATGGCCTTTGCCAGTAAAACAAATCAAAGTAATATTAAAAGTTTAGATGTCATCACTAAGGGTGGTCAACTCAACGTAGAATTTGATTCTAAAGAAAATAACAAATTTCAAAACGTTTTCCTTTCAGGACCTGCTGTTTTTGTTTTTAAAGGAGAAGTAAATGTCTAGTATTACTATAAATAACATCAAACCTTTCCAAAAGTTTGAATCCAACAAAACATATTTATTACTTATAAAAGTAAATCAAACGCCACCTCACATTGCAGTTGTTCAAAATGGAGGTTATTATTCTTATTCTACGCACGGAGTCAAAATTCATTCTGATATTAATGCCTTTTTATCTGTTTTAAACAAAAAACAAACACCTTCTATAGTCATTGAATTAAATACCAAAATCTCAAGCGTTTCTATAAAAGATTACTACAATAACTTAAACTCATTAAATGAAAACCAATCTTGCTTAATTCCTATAAAAAAATGGTTGGTAGATTTCAATAATATTTTCTCTCATACGAATTTTATCTTCGATATGATACCTATATTAGAAGAGTTAAATTTAATCTCGAATATCTTTAATATTAATGCGCAACATTTAATTTTAGAAAACAATAGTTTTGTTTTGTCTAAATACGATCAAAATGATATTAATAAAGCGATAAATAGTGCTAAACAATTATGTTAGAATCCTCAAAATTAATACTAAGGGCTGTAGAGCCCGAAGATGTAGACTACCTTTTCAAAAATGAAAATAACCCTACAATTTGGGAGTTGAGTAATACTATTACGCCTTTTTCAAAAAATACACTTTCTGATTATGCAAACTCAATTCATGATATCTTCGCTCAAAAGCAATTCAGATTCATGATTCATCTAAAAGCCGAAAATAAAATCATTGGAATGATAGATTTATTTGACTTTGATGCAATTCACAGTAGAGTAGGAGTAGGGATAATTATTACAGACCTTAATGAAAGAAACAAAGGATTCGCAGAAGAAGCCATTAATCTCGTGATAAATTACGCCAAAAACACATTATACTTAAATCAATTACATTGTAGTATTTTTTCTAACAATACGAGTAGTATTAATCTTTTTTCAAAATTGGGATTTCAATATTTGGAATTAAATTTTTTGCAATGGTATAGAAAAAGCGAGAATGAATGGAATGACGAAAATCTCTACCAATTAATTTTGTAACAATTGTTACATCCTATATATTTAAGCATAATTACCTTTGTGTTATTATAATTATTTACATACATAATCATGATAAAAGGAACCAAATTCTATAGTATTTTTAAAGGCAAATGCCCCAGATGTCAAAATGGTGATTTTTATGATGGACTCTTCTTCAAAGGTAGCCCACTCAAAGAATGTCCACATTGCAAACTTAAATATGAAAAAGAACCAGGCTTCTTCCAAGGTTCATATTATGTAACTTATGCGCTTGGAGTTGCCACAATAGTTTCGGTTTGGGTAGCCATGTATGTGCTTTTTCCAAATGCAACTTTCGACCATTATTTATGGGGTGTCCTTGGTACCTTAGTTGTCTTAACGCCTTTTATTTATCCTTTATCCAAAATTATTTGGGCTAATTTCTTTACTTCTTATGACTCAGAATACAACAAAGACTAAAAAACCAGCAGTACAAAATCAAAAAGATGATAAATTTTCTATCATGATGATTTTTAATCCCGTCCTTTGGTTAATGTTATCACTTACATTAGGGCTAGCACCTTTATCTCCTGAACCACACATCGTAGGCAAAATAAGATGGATTTGGGGTGGTGCTGTTGGTATGAAAACAATAGATTGGCTTGATTTTCTAATGCATGGAACACCATTTTTAATGTTATTTATTACACTCATAATTATTCTCAACAAAAAACTAAAAGAGAGAAAAGAACTTTCTAAAAAATAATTAATACTTATAATTGTCTTAAAATAGGTCAAATTATTTAAATTTGGCAAATGAAAACATCTCAAAATATAATTATTACTGGCGCATCATCTGGCATTGGTTTCGAAATAACAAAATCATTAGCTAGTTTAAATCATCAAGTTTTTGCTATTTCAAGAAATATAAAACCTATTAATGATTTTATAACTTCAAATAACATTTCCAATATCAAACCCATTCCTTTTGATTTAGAATCAGAAGATTTTAGTTCTCTTAGTTCTTTTATTAATGAAACGAAAATTCATCATTTAATCAATAATGCAGGTTTGTTAATCAACAAACCATTTGAAAATCTCTCTTTCAATGATTTCAAAAGACAATATGAAGTAAATGTTTTTTCAGTTTTTAAGTTGATAAAGTTTCTAAATCTTAATTTTATAAATAACCAATCTACTATTTGTAACATTACTAGTATGGGTGGAATAAACGGTACATCTAAATTTCCTGGCTTATTAGGATATAGTTCTAGCAAAGGAGCGTTGTCTATTTTTACCGAATGCCTAGCGGAAGAACTTAAAGAAAGAGGTGTCAACGTAAATGCACTTGCCCTTGGAGCTGTACAAACAGAAATGTTAGAAAAAGCATTCCCCGGTTACAAAGCAAACGTCTCACCAAAAGAAATGGCTGATTATATTGTGAACTTTGTACTTAATGATTCGAAATTGTTTAATGGTAAAATTTTACCTATATCCTCGAGCACTCCCTAAACATCAAGTTTTGTGTACGTTATCTTTATGAGGTAAAAATAAACAAAAAAAATCAACAAATAAACTTGTTGCAACCAAAAGAGTTTTTA
>JAGYKU010000057.1 GCA_018401455.1 Flavobacteriales bacterium | reverse complement strand
CGGGAACAAAAAACTTAAAATCATAAAGAATAGCTTTAATTTAAATCTTTTCAAGTTTGATAGCACTGACAACCGCAACGCAAAAAATCTGCGAAAATCTGCGAAATCTGCGGGAACAAAAAACTTAAAATCATAAAGTAAACCGAAATACAGGGTTTGTAAAGTTTTTTCGTATATTTGGAAAATATAAACTGAAAAATAAGTTTTGGTAAGTATGCAGAATTTTGTTGTATCAAGCGATAATTTATATCGGATATATCTAAGATGGTTTAAACTTTAAAAAAAATGAAACAAACAATTATCTCTCTACTACTTCTTTTAAGCAATATTTTATATGGTCAAGATTTTAAAATTATTACAATTGACCCTTATTTATCATTTCAAAACTACGAACACTTCAAAAGGCTGACACTAAGTTCACCTGATTCTTATGTAGAACATATAAAAGACATTGAATTCCAGTGGGGCTATACCTATAAGTTGAAAGTGAAACAAACCAAATTAAATTCAATGCTATCTGATGGCACTGAGTTTAAATATTCATTAGGAAAAATTATATCAAAAACCAAAGTACCTGATTCTACTCAATTTAAATTATTTCTGGATGGCAATAGATACTACTATAAAGTTGATTCTTCTGAACAGGAATCAAATAAAACCTTTCATAAAATAGATGACTCTACCTTTGTTTATTTAGACGAAGTGGAAATTGAAGTTCCGTCAACGCTAATTGTGGAGATGAAGAATATTATGGAAGGTAAAACGAGTAAAATGGGAACATTTATCTATGTTACTGAAAAAAGAAACCGAATACGACTCATAAAATTATAAAAAGTTAATGCTAAAAGCACCTTTCAAAAATTTGCGAATCAGTGGTAAAAACTCCTACTTGGATGTAACCATAAATATCAATCATAGCCAACGGTTTATATAACAAAATTAAGATAACCGAAGCGGAAAAAATCAGCAAAAATCTGCGGAAACAAAAAATTTAAAAACAAAAATAAAAGTTGTAATTTAGGTGTTTGTAAAGAATTAAAAATAGAAATATCTCGTGCCTTCAGACACCGTGTCTACCGACAGGTAGAGGCAGGCAAAAAAGGTTCAGAAACAACTTAAGTTTATTGGTAGCATAGTTTTCAATAATATGGGAAATCAAAATAATAAAATTAAACAAGCATATATTTTAAGTTTTTTACTGACTGTATTTTTATAAGTTGTAGCGTTCAAAAGGAGATTCCAACTGGTCAAGATTTAGTAGAAAAATCATTCTTGAAAGTGAGGACAGTATAACTATATTCTAAATGCAGAGTATATACTAAAGAAAATTGAAGACGATAATTTAAGAAGTTTAATTACCGAGTCTTTTGAAGAAAATAATGAGTATAGATGTGCACTTTCAATATCAGAATGTAAAAGAATTTATCCAAAGTTAGTTAAGTCAATTAAAAAAGGAGAATGTGGAATTATTTATAAAGACAGAACTATTTTAAAAGTCGTTAATATTGTTAAAGTTAAACAAAAGTGTCCGAACGCCATTTTTGCGGATTCTAAAGGAATTGAAATTCGACATATTTAGTCTGGTTATGTTATTTGGTCAAATCTTGAGCGCAAAATGATTAATTGTTTTTGAAAGTTTTCCACTTTCAACCAAATAAAATCAAAAGTTCACTATTGCTTTTTAGAAATTTAGCAATTGAGTTCAATTAGTAAATCCAAGATTTCATCTCAAAAACCAACCCTTACTCACCAACAATCTCCCAAGTGCGATCGGCTAATAATTTCACTGTTGCTTCAAACGTATAAGGACATCCACCTCTGCCCCAATCGTTGGGAGCAATCATCGATAAAATAAATTTTCCATCTTGCTTTTCATACAAATGATAGGTATGGTATGATCATGGTTCAAAACGCATTTCGCCTGTGTAGATTTTCTGAGAGACTTCTATCATCTTTGATTTTGTTGGCTTGTTGCGCCAAAAGTTCCATTTGTTGCTTAATTTGCATCAACTGTATATCCGTTTGATGCTCCATGCAGACAAGGCTCTTCCTTTCAATTTCCTTCTTTGTGGTAGGAACCACAGGAAGACTGCCTCTGTGGTGTCCGTGTCAGGTTACTCGAATTCTTCGGTGTGATGTGGTCTTTATCTATAGGATTGACAAAATTTTCTTTGCTATCTTCCATTAATTTCGCTAATTTTTACTAAAATACAAAGTTTGCATTACATTTAAACTTTTTAAACCCATAAAACTGTAAACTGTTTCCTTGCAACCCATTTAAAGACAGTAATGCAGTAAGAAATTATCGAAAAATTATAAAAACAAAGGCAAGTAGTGCCGAAACAGATACAAATGAATTTGAAATAGATTTGGATAATATGATATACGAACTTTACGACTTGACCGAAGATGAAATCGCCATCATTGAAAGTTCAGGTAAATAGAGTACCATATAATGGCGATTAACTTCGTTGAACCTAAAGGTTTCACGAACACAAATAAAAACAATTACGGGTTGACCGAAGAAGAAATAAAAATCATCGAAAAAAAATAACAGCAACATGAGCGACATAAAAATCTTTGAAAATAAAAAGGTGCGCAGCCAATACGATGCCGATAAAGAAATGTGGTATTTCAGCATAGTAGATATTGTTGGTATTTTAACCGAGCAGCCCACTGTAGATAGAGCCAGAAACTATTGGAAAGTATTGAAAAGCAGGTTACTAAAAGAAGGAAATGAAACGGTTACAAATTGTAACCAGTTGAAAATGGAAGCCGAAGATGGCAAATTTCGACTCACGGATGTGGGCAATGTAGAAGATATATTCAGAATCATCCAATCCATCCCATCACCCAAAGCAGAACCCTTTAAACAATGGCTTGCTAAAGTGGGTTACGAAAGATTGCAAGAAATAAACGACCCCGGCCAAAGCATAGACAGAGCCAGAGAAAATTGGCAAAAATTGGGCAGGAGCGAAAAATGGATTCAGCAACGCATGACAGGGCAAGAAACCCGAAACAAGCTAACTGATTATTGGCAAGAAAGTGGCGTAAAAAAAGGAGATGAGTTTGCGGCATTAACGAATATCATTCATCAAGAATGGACAGGATTGACCGTAAAAAAACATAAGGAATTAAAAGGCTTAAAATCCCATAACCTTAGAGATCATATGAGTGAAGCGGAATTGATATTTACTGCATTGGCAGAACTTTCTACAAGACAAATAGCGGAAACAACAAAGGCAAAAGGATTAAAAGAAAATGCAGTAGCCAGCAAAAAAGGGGGTGCGGTAGCGAAAAATGCAAGAAAAGAATTAGAAGCAAAAACAGGTAAAAGTGTGGTAACTGGAGAGAACTTTTTGCCACCTGCAAAGGATAAAAAGAAATTGAAATAGCATAGAATGAAAGTCAACGAACTACAGATAAATAACTTCTTACAGGCTCCCAATGTGTAGTTTGTAATACCTGTTTACCAACGAAATTATGATTGGACAAATTCCTTATCGTTATACAAATTTGAAAAACATCAGAACACCTATAGACAATAAAGTTGAAGTATTAAAAGTAAGCCTATAACACATTCTTTAGTTACATTTATTTGCAAAACCCTTAATTTCAGTATAATAAAAAATCAATTCACCGTCTTTTTTTTACTCCTTACTCAACCCAGAACAACCAAATAAAATCAAAAGTTCGCTATTGCTTTTTAGAAATTTAGCAATTGAGTTCAATTAGTAAATCCAAAAGATTTCATCTCAAAAAACCAACCCTTACTCACCAACAATCTCCCAAGTGTGATCGGCTAATAATTTCACTGTTGCTTCAAACGTATAAGGACATCCACTTCTGCCCCAATCGTTGGGAGCAATCATCGATAAAATAAATTTTCCATCTTGCTTTTCATACAAATGATAGGTATGGTTGATCAATGGTTCAAAACGCATTTCAGCTGTGTAGATTTTCTGAGAGACTTCTACTCTATCTTTGATTTTGTTGGCTTGTTGCGCCAAAAGTTCCATTTGTTGCTTAATTTGCATCAACTGTATATCCGTTTGATGCTCCATAGCGGACAAGGCTCTTCCTTTCAATTTTCCTTGTTCGGTAGGAACCACAGGAAGACTGCCTCTGTGGTGTCCGTAAGTCAGGTTACTCGGGTCTTCGGTGATGTGGTCTTTATCTATAGGATTGATAAAATTTTCTTTGCTATCTTCCATTAATTTTGCTAATTTTTACTAAAATACAAAAGTTTGCATTACATTTAAACTTTTAAACCCATAAAACTATAAAATGTTTAATGATTGCACCAGAAAAACCTTTTAAAATATATAAATCTTCTGCTGGTTCGGGAAAAACCTACACTTTGGTACTTTCCTATTTGACAATTATTTTGAAAGATGCAGATTTAGATAAATTCAAAAAAATACTTGCCATCACATTTACCAACAAAGCAAGTAAAGAAATGAAAGAACGTATCTTGGAAGGGCTGGAAAAGTTGAGTTCTGGAGCAGATGCCAAATTTACAGATGCTTACACAAAGGCTACCCATCTTTCTAAAGAAAAATTAGAAGAAAAATCAAAAAACCTTCTCAAAAGAATCTTGCACAATTATGGTCAACTGAATATTCTAACGATAGATAAATTTGTACATAAAATCATTCGTGCGTTTTCTAGAGAACTGGGCTTAACTTCCAATTTTGAGTTAGAAACCAATGTAGATGAGTTTATTAATCGTTGTATAGACGAACTTTTAGAATCTGTGGGAGACGACCCGCAACTCACCGAAACACTCATTACTTACAGTCAAAGTTTGGTCGATGATGACCAACTTCAAGGTATAGAATATGTTTTGGAAAATCAAGCCAAACTGCTCAAAACCGATGAAGGAGAAGCCGCTTTGGAAATTTACAAAGAAAAAACACTCGAAGATTTTAAAGAGATTCAAAAAAAACTCACCTCAGAGCAAAAACAAATTAGAGTTGAACTAAAAGCACAATCCAAACACATCAGAGAAATGTTGAATGGTTTTGATGCAGATGAACTTAAATTTGGTCCCACTAAAAGTTTTGGTATAACCTTAAAGTCTATCGAAAATAATGATAAAATAATTGACTATACTTCTGCTCAACTCAATAATGCTAGGACTGAAAATTGGTTGGCAAAGGGTAAACAAAAATCAGATCCCGATTTTTACAATCACGTTGAAAGCATTTCAAAAGCATTGAGTGAAGCATTTATACAACTCTATGACCTTATCAAAAAAGAAAGTTTATTTCACGAAGTTTCCAAAAAATTGGTAGGTTTTTCGTTACTCAACAGCATCAGGCAATTGCTCGACAAAATCAAAAAAGAAAACAACATTATATTTATCAGTGATTTTAATGATATTATTAGCGATGTCATCAAAAATGAGCCTACTCCATTTATTTATGAAAAGATGGGTTCCAGATACAGTCATTATTTTATAGATGAATTTCAAGATACTTCTGTGTTGCAATGGAACAATTTAGTGCCTTTGATTCACGATTCTTTGGCTACACAAAACCAAAATTTGATTGTAGGAGATGCCAAACAATCCATCTACAGATGGCGAGGAGGTGATGCCAAACAATTTATAGAACTTCCGAATGTTTCTGGAGCAATTGCCGATATTGAATTCATCAATCAATCTTTCAACCTAAATGGAGAAGTAAAATCACTGCAAGATAATTATAGATCTACGGAAAGTATTATCGATTTCAACAATTGGTTTTTTAAAGAATTGATTGAAAAATTATCAGATTTTGAAATGATTTCACAGATTTATGCTGATGTTGAACAAAATAAAATCAAAAAAGAAGTGGGCTATGTAAAAGTTCAAGTTTACTCTTCATCTTCAAAAGAGGAAGAAACTGAATTAGAAAACGACCCGTACGAGATTTTACTCAATAATATCAATGAATGTAAAGAAGATCAAATTCCGTTGGGAGACATTTGTATTTTGGTAAGATCCAACAATCACGGTGTAAAAGTCGCTAATTTTCTAAATCACAACAATATCGATGTCACCTCACAAGACAGTTTGTTGCTTTCTGAATCTCAAACTGTCAAAAGCATCATCAGTTACATCACTTTGTTGCATCAACCCAATGATGAAAACATGCTCAAAGCATTTTACAACAACCACAGCGGCATTTCCATCATAGAATTGTTCGAAAAATATCGAATTCCCAATGAAGCATCTCCATTTTTTAATGTTGGTTTCCAATGGGAGCAATTTATAAAAGACCAACTGCCAGAATTCGATTTACCATACTTTCAAACACTTTCTATTTTTGACAGAATCGATTATTTGATTCCACAATTGGGATTTTCTAGAAAAGATATTTTTATAGACAAATTACTCAATCTCACTTACGATTTTCAGCAAAGAAACGGACACGGAACTGGGTATTTTCTAGAGTATTTCGAAACACAAAAAAAGAAAGTTTCAGTAGCGCCACCTGAGACCAAAAATGCTGTGCGAATTATGACCATTCACAAATCAAAAGGACTTCAATTTCCGGTGGTGATGCTTCCGCTAGATTTAATTTCTACACAATCTGATGCGATTTGGGTACAAGAAAAGAGATTAGATAAAATTGGTTTGTCAAATTTTGCGATTCAACTCAAAGAAGGTATCATTACAGAAGAATTAGAACCTCAAAACCATTTTGCTACAGAACTCAAAAAACTAGATGATACCAATATATTATATGTTGCACTGACAAGACCCGAAACAAGATTATACCTCAGTCTTGACGAACCAAAGACTAAAAAAAATGTAGAGTTTCCCAAGCATTTATATGCTATTATTCAAAATCATTCGAATTATGATAATGCCAATAAAACATTAGAAATTGGGGCTAGAGTACAACTAGAAAAAACAGAAGAAGCAATTGCAAAAAGTATAAAAGACGAGACATTAGAATATACCAACTGGAGGAAGAAACTCAAATTGAGTCTTACACCAAGAGCACAACAAGAAGATTTTGAAACTTATTTAGAATTTGAATGGGGAAAAGTAATACACGAAATTTTACAAAACACCAATTCACCCAAAAATGTAAATGCTTCACTTCAAAAATTTCTTTTGAAAAATCTAGAATGGCAAAGTTATGAAAAAGAGTTGCGCCTCATATTCAATGCTTTTGAAAAGAACAAAGAAGTCCTTCAATTATTTGAAAATGGAATGAATTACTTGTCAGAAAGAGCCATCATTGATGAAGAAGGAATCGAAATAAGACCAGATAAAATCATTGAAAAGGAAAATGAAATCATTCTTATCGATTTCAAAACTGGCGTTCCCAAAGAAAAACACAAAACTCAAATTTCCCAATACAAAACTTCTTTATCTAAAATTTATCCTAAACCCATTCAAATGTATTTGATATATTTGTCATCCGATAAAACAGAGGTAATCCATGTTTGATGAAATAAGAGGAGATTTGAGAAACCAACCCAGAGTTGGAGCAGTACTGGTTTTGACAGCCATTACAATGACTATTTTATTGAATGTCTCGCCAAGTTTAGAACAGATTTTTGGAGTTCACAATAATTTAGGATCATCTTTTACTACTCGAATGACAGTTCCTTTTGCACATGGCTACAACGAGATTAGTTCATGGATAAGTTTGTTTATCAATTTGGTTTTGATGTATTTCATCGGAACTTTTCTAGAAAAAATATTGGGCGGATTTAGGTTTCTAATTGCCGCATTACTAAGCTACATACTCTACATACTGATTCACAGATGGATGCTCTTGATGGGAAATGGGTTTACACCTTTAATCATGACATTTTCGGGCATTATTTTTACTGTAATTTTTGAAGGTAGATATGTAAAAACCAATACTGTATTTGACAACTACTACAAAACGCTTTGGTTGTTTCAATTTATAGTTTGGTTGGTTTTACCCATTTTCTTTACATTGATTCCCATCTATTTTGATGCAAACTTTAGCCTATCAGAAAGAATTTTATTTGGAAACATATGCAATATTGCTTGTGGGACACTAGGAATTATTTTAGGATTGGTATTCAGAAATCACATTAGAAAGAAATTGGTACAAAGGACAAGAAAAAAGTATATCAAACACGAAAAGATTGATGAATTATCTTGGCTTTTAGCATTAGGATTCCCGATGTTTTTAGTGATGAAATTCATTTTCTTGTGAAAAAAGTTTGAAAAAAAGTTTTTTTCCTAAATAAATACCTATATTTGCACCCCTTAAAATTAATAATTAATCATTATGTACGCAATTGTAGAGATAGCAGGGCAACAATTTAAAGTTGCAAAAGACCAACGCATATTCGTACACCGTTTAAGTGGAAATGAAGGAGACAAAGTTGAATTTGACAATGTTTTACTAATTGACAACGGTGGAAAAATTAACGTAGGCGCCCCAGCTGTAAGCGGAGCTTTAATCAAAGCCCAAATCGAACGTCATGTTCAAGGTGACAAAGTAATCGTTTTCAAAAAGAAAAGAAGAAAAGGTTACCAAAAGTCTAACGGTCACAGACAAAAATTTACTGAAATTACGATTTCAGATATTTTAGAAAGTGGCGCTAAAAAGGCAGCAGCTCCTAAAAAAGAAGCCGCTCCTAAAGCAGAAACAAAAAAAGAAACTGCACCAAAAAAAGAAGCAACTAAAAAGGATGCCGCTCCAAAAGCAGCAACTAAAAAAGCAAAAGCTTCTGATGCAGACAATAAAAATGAAGAATAATTTACGAACTTCAATAATAATTTAAGAAAATGGCACACAAAAAAGCAGCTTCGAGTTCTAAAAACGGTCGTGAATCACACTCTAAGAGATTAGGTGTTAAGATTTTTGGTGGTCAAGGAGCGATAGCAGGAAACATAATCATAAGACAAAGAGGTACTCAACACCACCCAGGTGAAAACGTGGGAATTGGAAAAGACCATACTTTGTATGCTTTAACTGATGGAATTGTTCAATTCAGAAAAAAAGCAAACAACAGATCTTACGTTTCTATAGAGCCTATCTCAGAATAGTCGTTTTATAGTTCATAAATATTTTTAGAAACCTCGACTTAACTGTCGGGGTTTTTTTGTTATTTTCACACTCGAAATAAAAAACAAGTTAAAGCAATCAAAAATGTTAGAGGTAAGCAGAATTAGAGAAGAAAAAGAGGTTGTCATAGAACGTCTGAAAGTAAGAAACATAGATGTTACTGAAAAACTCGAAGAGGTATTATCTTTAGATACCAAAAGAAAAGAAACGCAACTTATTATGGACAATGATTTGACGGAGTTGAATTCACTTTCCAAAGAAATTGGAAACCTTTTTAAATCTGGAAATATTGAAGAAGCCAATCAATTAAAAGCAAAAACGGTAACTTTAAAAGATAATGCTTCACAACAAAAACAAAATTTGAGTGAAATTGAAAATGCCATTCAAAAAATTCTATATACAATTCCAAACGTTCCCAACAAAATTGTAACACCAGGAAAATCAGATCAAGACAATAAAATCGTTTTTGAAAGCGGTAAAATGCCAACACTTCCTGCTAATGCTCAACCTCACTGGGATTTAATCAAGAAATACGATTTAGTAGATTTTGAACTCGGTGTGAAAATTACAGGTGCAGGATTTCCTGTTTATAAAGGAAAAGGAGCAAGATTACAAAGAGCTTTAATCAATTTCTTTTTGGATGAAGCCACCAATGCTGGCTACCAAGAAGTGATTCCACCTTTGTTGGTCAATGAAGATTCTGGATACGGAACTGGTCAATTGCCAGATAAAGACGGACAAATGTATCATGATGCTCAAGATAATTTGTATTTAATTCCAACTGCAGAAGTTCCAATTACTAATATTTACAGAGATGTAGTGCTGCAAGAAAGTGATTTTCCAATCAAAAATGTAGGTTACACACCTTGTTTTAGAAGAGAAGCGGGTTCTTGGGGAAGTGATGTGAGAGGTTTGAACAGATTACACCAATTTGACAAAGTAGAAATCGTGCAACTTGCACATCCAGATAAAAGTTATGGGATTTTGGACGAAATGGTTGCACATGTAAAAGGCTTGCTCGACAAACTGGAATTGCCCTACAGAGTAGCCCAGTTGTGCGGTGGAGATTTGGGATTCACCTCTGCCCTAACCTTCGATATGGAAGTATTTTCAGCAGCACAGGAAAAATGGTTGGAAGTTAGTTCTATAAGTAATTTTGAAACTTTTCAAGCGAATAGACTTAAATTGAGATACAAATCTGGAAACAACAAACCACAATTGGCGCATACATTGAACGGAAGTGCTTTGGCATTGCCTAGAATATTGGCATCAATATTGGAAAATAATCAAACTGGAAATGGTATCAACATACCTAAAGTTTTAGTACCTTACACAGGATTTGACAAAATATAAATTATGATTGCGAAAATTTTATCTCTTTATTCTTTTGTGGCTTTGGTATTTCTTACCAGTTGTTCTAATCCTTACGAAAAGGAAATTAAAGAAGTGGAAGAACTACAACAAATTCTTGCAGGCGTAAAACAAACTTTCGGAACTATAGAAGTGACCAAAGTGACCTATGCTAGAGAAACTTATGAAAAGAATATGTCTCAAATCAAATTGTATTACAATCCTGATACAATAGATTACAATGTTGTAAATATGTTGGATTTCTACAAAGGAGTGAAAAAAAGTTCCAAAGGCTTTGAAGAAGAATACTTTATCATTGAAGAGAATATTAAATTTGTTGAAAACCAACTTAATATTCTTAAAATAGACATGGAAAATAAAGCTAATTTTAAAGATGATTTAACAATATATATTCAAAACGAACGTAGTAATATTGAGCAATTACAAAACAATTTAGCAACTATGATTTACAATTATGAATATATTATTTCCACACACGACACTATTGCGTCCAAAGTAAATTCGATTCTTTTCCAAAATGTTGAATAAATTCTCAGTCATATTACTTTTTCTAACACTTCAAATCAGTTTCAGTTGTTTTGGACAATCAGAAATGGACAAACAATTGGCATTGAGTTACTATGGAGAAGGGAAATACGACAAAGCCATTTTATATTACGAAAAAATTTACAAAGAAGATCAATCCGCAAGTATTTTTGAACCTTATTTTGATTGTCTATTAAAAACAGAAGATTTTAAAACCGCTGAAAAGATTTGCAAAAAACAAATCAAAAATGCACCCAACGAACTTCATTTAATTGTTTTACAAGGAAAAATTTATGAAACTCAAAATGATGTAAATCAAGCAAACAAATACTATCAAAGCGCAATTGACGCCATAAATAAATCTACACCTCACAAAGAAATAAGTAAACTTGCCACAGCGTTTGAAAAAGAAAACAAACTAGACTTTACGCTAGAAACATATATCAGAGCCAATCAATTTGCTGCTACCAAAAGCATGTATAATAGGAACATTGCGATGATTTATGGAAAACAAGGCAAAACAGAATTAATGATTAATTCCTTATTAGATATCATTGAAGAAGATCCAAGATTTATGGTTTCTGTTCAAAGTTCTCTTTCCAGCAGTATTGATTTTCAAGGAGACTTAAAAAAAGTGGAGATTCTCAAAAACCAACTCATCAAAAGATCTCAGAGCAATCCCAAAAACACTATTTTCAATGAAGTTTTGGCATGGGTGTATATGATGACTGAGAATTATTCTGGTGCATTTATACAACTCAAGGCTATAGACAAAAAAGAACGTAACGATGGAGCAAGAATTCAAGATTTAGGCATTACATGTGTCAACAATGAAAAATATGACGATGCCATTGCATGTTTTGATTACGTTATTGAATTAGGACCAAATCAACCCTATTACAGAGATGCAAAGATTTATAAACTTTCTGCGCTCAAAAAGAAAATCATTGGTGGCGGAAAATACACGAAAGAAGAATTATTGGCGCTCAAAGATAACTACGAACAATCGTTAAACAATTTAGGTAGAACGCCCTACTCTATTGAGTTGATTAGAGAATTGGCACATTTAGAAGGTTATTTTTTAAATAATCCTACGAGAGCTATTGAACTATTGGAAGAAACAAAAAAAATCAGTGGACTTCCTCAAAAAATAAGAGCAGAAATAAAAGTAGAAACAGGAGATTTTATGGTGATTAACAATCAGATTTGGGATGCTTCTTTGCTTTTTATGCAAGTAGAAAAAGAATTTAAAGAAGATAAAATTGGACATTTGGCAAAATTTAAAGCCGCTCAAGTTTTTTACTACGCTGGTGATTTTGAATTTGCTCAAGGGCAATTAGACGTTTTGAAGGCTTCCACTTCAAAATTAATCGCAAACGATGCGATGGAACTTTCTATGTTGATTACTGATAATTACAACATGGACACAACCCAATTGACAATGAGATTGTATGCCGAAGCTGAGTTATTGATCAAACAACATCAATTTGAAAAGGCAACCAGCAAGTTTGATAGCATCAATGAAATGTTTAAGCTCCATTCTTTGAATGACGAAATTTTATGGCAAAAGAGTAAAATTGCTCTTACGCAACAAAACATTCCCGAAGCAATTAAGTATTTAGAAGAAATTGAAATGAACTACGGAACAGATTTATTAGGAGATAACGCTGTATTTAAATTAGCTGAGATATACGACAAAATCCTTGACGATAAAGTTAAAGCAAAGGAATATTACAAGAAAATAATGTTTGACTACAAAGGCAGTTTGTTTGGCGTAGAAGCTCGAAAAAGATTCCGAGAAATGGGAGGCAGTTCTTCTGAGGAATTTACTCCAATTGTGCAGCCATAGAGATTCTTCTCAATAGATAAATAGTTAATTCAAATTATAAAACATAACACGTAGATGACACAGATAAATCAGATTTTTATTGATTTATTAGGGGAATCTTTTATTTATTCGATGTATTTTAGCCGTTTATAAACGAATTACGAACGGTATTCTAAAAACACCCATCAAGAGACGAAATATTTATTCTATAAGCACGAAGGCTCCCCAATAATAAGGGTCAAATTTGGCTTTCATGCTTTTTTGAGTTGCTTTGAAGGCTAGTTGAGTATCGTTTAATTTTAGTAAATTCGTGTAGAATTGATTCATGAAGGCTTGAGTTTCATTATCTGGCACTTGCCAAAGACTCATAATCAAACGTGATGCACCAGAAGCTTTGAAAGCTCTTTGCAACCCATAGACACCTTCGTTACCTTTTATATCTCCTAGCCCAGTTTCACAGGCAGACAAAACGATTAACTCTACACCAGTTAGATTTAAATTAGATGCTTCAAAAGCTGTTAACACTCCATCTTCCTTTCCTTCTTCGCTTTCGTTCCAAACGTTATTGGCTCCAGAAAATACAATTCCTGAGCGCATCAATGGATTTTTATTTTTCACAAAAGTCTCGTAACCTTTGCTTCCTCCTCTAAACGTAACATCCTCCACTTCATTCACAGCCAATTCATTTGCATCAAAATCTGATAAATCTGGGTAAAAGAAACCGTGCGTTGCCACATGCACAATAGACGATGGTGAAGTTTCTAACACCTTAAACTGCCCTTCTGTGGCATCTTTACCAACATATAGTTTATGTGGTAAACCCTTACTTCTAAATGTAGCGGCTATATTATCTACTTCCACTTTGGTAGCAGGTAAGTAATTCCAAACTTCAGTTATTGTTTCTTCATCTGAATAATTAGCCCCACCAAACAAAGCTATATCCTTTATAGAAATTAGCTTATTCATATCATTCAGGTTAGCTGTAGAACTCACTTGAATTAAGGAAAATTTATCAGATAAATATTCATTGGCTGATATACCCATTGCACTAAAAGAAAGTTTATTCATCAATCCAGTTGGGGCGTAAAACACTTCTTTTACGTCATTGAGAATGGGCATCATAGGTTCCCAAATCAATTTATAAAGTTGAGGATTCAAATTCCCGACCTTTCCATATATTTTATTGACATAAGTCAAATTATTTCCTCCAAATTCCTCCAAAATTTGTAATAAACTTGCTTCGGAACATAATTCTACAAAAATTGGCGAATCGGTTGTCTTAGTAATAATCAACGCACCATATATTGGAGTAATAGTATCGCCTTGCAGGTAGAAGTAATTAAACTCAATGGCCGCCTGTTCGTTACTAAGAGACTTTTTTACTTCCATCCAATTTTTCAATCCTCCATCCTGTTCCACTACAACTTTTCTATTAATTTCTTTTTCTAGTGCATTTACATTGGATTCCAAATTTTCCACACTCACGCTTCGCTTATCTTCGGGTAATGACAATTGACTCGCCAATTCTTTTTTAGACGCTACCCAGTCGTCATAAACTTTTATGAGTTCTGCATCATTACTTCGCAGGACTTGTTCTTTTATTTGATTAGAAGATTTCAAAACTAAGCCTTTATTTCTCAATTCTGTATCATACATTAAAGTTGTCACTACAGGAAATTCCTTCTTACATCTACTCCCAAAAGAATTTAAAAGATCTGTATAGAATTGTGAATTATTGAGATAATTTAACTTCTCTTCGCTAGAAAGGAATGAAAAATTCAAATTAATATTGTAAGTATCAATTCCAAAACCTTTGATGAAATAATCGTATGCTTCTTGTACTTTTCCTTGTTGCCCTAATAAACTGGCTAAACTCACATAGGAATTAGCCAAACTCACACTTTTGTTACCAAAGTGAGTTTCTTTTATTTGAATAGCCTTATCATAGTATTCAATCGCTTTTTCGCGCAATCCCATTTTATCATAAAGCAAAGCGAGATTATTGTAATTTATTCCCAAACTTGAATGATTGCTTCCAAATAGCCCAATCAAATTCTCAATAGAATTTAAGTATAAATGTTCTGCGACTGCATAATCTCCTTTTAATCGATACATTTCTGCTGCATTATTCAAGTGCAATGCAAAATCTTGCCCTTTTAAATCCAAGACTGCTGAATCTATCTTTAGAATTTCTGTATAATATTGCGTTGCTTTTTCTCCATACATTTTAAATTGATTGGAATCTTTTGAATACATCATTTTTGACATATAAAACGCTCCTAAGCTATTCAATGAATTGACATATTCAGAGTGTTTCTTCCCGTAGATTTCGGCATATTTTTCTGAAACTAATTGATATAATGGTTCTGCTCTATCATAGTTGCCCAATTCATAATAAAACACAGCCAAATTATGCACAGCATTTAAATAGTTAGGATGATTTGATTCGTAATACATTTCAGCCAATTTCTTCGCTCTAAGGATATACAACTCAGCAGTTTTGAAATCTTCTTTCCCTTTATAAACATTAGCAAGTATGGTACAAGGATAAATAATAGAGGGATCGTTTTCTCCATAGGCTGCTTGAATTATTTCTATGGCTTGCAATCCAAAAACTTCTGCTTTTTCGTAGCGTCCCATTTCACTGTAAAGTTGTGCCATATTATTCAATAAAGTAGCATGTTCAGGGTGCAACTCTCCTCTTAATTTCTTGGAAATTTCAAGACTTTTATTAAAAGTGTTTTCAGATTCAATATACCTCCCCATTTCCAAATAAACTCCTGCAAGAGTCATCAAATTATTAATATAAGTTCCATTCAAAATTCCTTGTTGACTTTCAATAACTTTTAAATTCTCCAATAACAAACCTTCGGCTTCCTGATATTTTGAAGGGTAGATTTAATATTAGCCAACACCATCAGAGAAATAGCATAATCAGGATGCTGAGTTCCTTGAGTTTCCAATCTCAAATTACAAACTTGTTGGAGTTCCACTTCTGCCAATTTGTATAATCCCATTTCGTAGTGGATTTGTCCTAAATTATTAAGTGAATTGATATAGTTTGGATGTTTTTCTCCGAAAAGATTTTTTTGAATCTTCAAGGCTTCATTTATAAGTTCTTCAGCCTCTTCAAACTTCCCAGAACCACTATATATCGAAGCCAAACTATTGATGGCTATAGCATAGTTTTCTGATTTGGCTCCGTGTAAACTTTTGTAAATACCAATTGCTTCCTTATTAAGTTCCTCTGCTTCCTTTCGCTTGCCCATATTGTCATATAGCACTGCTAAATTAATGATTGTCAATGCGTAATAATCGCTTTCTTTTTTGAATACTTTGGCTTTTATGTCCAATGCTTGTAAGTAGTATTTCTCAGCTTTCTCAAACAATTCTAGTTTTTCATACGCTACTGCAAGATTATTGAGTGCTGTAGCATAATCAGCACTTTTGGAACCATAAATTTTCTTGCACAAGGTCACAAAATCAGTGAAAGTATTGGCACACTTCTGGTACCAACCAGCATACAAATAAAATTCTCCTAAACTATTCAAAACCGTGACATACATTTCGCTTTCCTTACCATAATAGGTTTCCATCATAGAAAGTGATTGCAAAAAAAATGGTTCTGCTTCTTCATACATGCCATGTGTCAAATAAAAACTAGAAATGGTATTAGTCCACCCTTGCATTACACTATCTTCAAGACGATAAAGATCTTTTGCTTTTGTGTAATTAGTTTCATATACTTCTTTAGCCTTTATGTAGCTTCCTGCTTGGTCATATATTCCTGCCAATTGATTAGCAATGGTAATATACTCTGGAGTGTTGTCTTCTTGATTTTTTCGCATCAAATGAAGCACCTCTTCAAAATTAATGATTGAAGTCTCATAATCTGAGGCATAAGTCGCTAATATAGCCAATAAATAGCAAGACTGCTGGTAAAAGTAGTGATGAGTACCGTAGATATCTTTGCAAAGTCCCACTTGTTTTTTTCCGATTTGTACTGCTTGTTCATAATTTCCCGAATAGAAATAGGCATTTTCAAGATAATATAAAGTATTTACATAAGAGGTATCTTCATTCAAACCTATTTCCTCCAATTCATTCAATAACTCATTTGCAACAGTAATCACACTAACATATTGTCCAGCACTAAAGTCATTCTCTATTTGCTCATAGTTATTTCTCCAATCTTGCGCATTGGTTCTCATTACACTGAAAAAGATGAATAGAAAAAGGGTAATTTTAGTCATAAAATATAGGTTAGAAAAATGTTTAATTGGCTAATATTAGGTGTATTGGACAAAAATAGTGGTTTTTATTGTTATTTTATAAGAAAGGATTGATAAAAACTATCTATATTTTATTGTTGAAATGGGAAGTCAAATCATCTTTTAACATAAAACTTCTCTTTTCGAGCACCTCTCTAAAAAATCTTCACATCACAACCTCAACTCTCGTTATTTATCTATTTTTGCAAAGAAATACAAAAATCTTAAATAGAATTTAATCAACAATTCACATAAATCAATGAAAAAGAAGTGAATAGCTGAAATATTTCTCGATTAGTTAAAAGAATGAAAAAATGGAAGACAACAAAATGTTAAATTACATAAAAGAAGTTTTAAAAATATGCCCTCAGATTGGTTGAACCTAACCACTCATAGATTAGATATTTATGATGAAAGTAAGGCTAAAACTCAATTTATTGATGAATTTGAATCATTATTTAGAAAAAACAACGCTTCTACTGCATCGTTGAGCAACCTTCCTACAGCCTACGATTACATTCGTCTTGGACATCCTTTATCTTCTGTTTTAGAATGGACAATTGCCAACTTAAATAATCTCAAATCAGAAAATGTAATTACTTTTTCTTCGATGACCTCCCCTATTCTATCTATTCTTAGAAAAAACTTATTAGCAAAAAAAAATACGCTTATTGTTTATAACAAAGAATTGCCATCGTTTTTTGACCCCAAAATTGTAAAAGAGGTTTATGGTTATCAATTTGAATTGAAAAAAGTATCGCATATTGACGAAATTTCTGATTTTGATGGAAGTATCGTTTTTGTTGCATCTCCTGAAGAAATTGGAAAAATACCTAATTCTTCTAAGGTTGATTTTTTTATCCACTTACATCCTAATCTTGGAAGTATATTGATTGTAAATGGAACTTCAAATGAATCTTATATTTCAGAAATACAACACGTAAGACGAAGAGAAACCATTTCAATGACACCAGCCAATTGCCTTACTGCACTTCAAATAATTACTGGAAATAAAGATTTTGTTCAAAATGAAAATAATTTTGAAACCAACAAAACATCTGTTTTAAATTCGATTCAAAAAATTACAAGCACGAACACGAATGCAATCGTAGGGTCTTCTGGACTTTCTATTCAGTACGCTATTGTGATGGGACTAATACATGATGCTTTAGTAAATCATAAAGGAAAAGCGATAAAAATAGTCGTTCCTCCCAACTGTTATGGAGGCACCAACGACCAAGCAAGAAGAGTTGCTGCGTGTATCGATAATGTGGAAATATTGGATTTACCAGTAGATGGGGACAACAATATGGTACAAAGTATTGATTCTGTTTTAGAGAGAATTGCTAAAGAAGATGCTGTACCATACATTATTGCTGAAATCCCTACCAATCCAAGAGTAGAAGTTCCTAATCTTGAGAAATTAAGAGATGTTTTGAGTGCACCAAGAAAAACATCAAATGGAAACAAAGCCATAGATCCTGTTTTTATTTTAGACCAAACTTTTTGTCCTAATGTACCCTTTTTAGGTGAAGGCGAAATACTTTCAACCGTTAGAACCATTGCTTATGTGAGTGGCTCTAAATTTCCAAGTGGTGGAAAATGTACAGCGGGATACTGTGTAGCTAATAAAAAGGCAGCACCATTGTTGGAAAAAATTGAAAAACACATCCAACTTTGTGACAACGAAGCAACCGACCTGCAAGTAGAAATTTTAGCAAAACAGTTGCCTTCAATGAACCAAAGGATTGAGGATGCTTACAAGAATACACGTGAATTTGTAAACTTTATCAAAGAGGTTTTACCAGAAGCGAAAATCAATTTTGTTTCTGACGAATTGGCTAAAGAAGGATTTACACCATCTGTTTTTTCACTAGATCTTCCTACTGTTGGGAAAACTCATGAAGAAAGAGAAAACTACAAAAGAAAGTTAAATGACAAATTAATCCATTTGATGATTAGCGAAATTCCAAATGAAAGTAAATACTGCGTGAGTTACGGTCAGTTGAAAGGCTGTTATTGGACAATTCCAGCAACTTCTACACAAGGAACAACCAAAGAAGGAGACAAAGACTACATAGTACGTGTGGCACTTTCTGCTGATATGGACTTAGAACTTCATAAAAAAGTATTTTTAGATTTTGTAGGAAGCATTTAATTAGAGTTTTAACCTAATATTAAAAAAATGAAAAAATATCTATTTACATCTCTATTAGTTTTTATCCTTTCTTGTAGCACACAGAAGGCTGAAGAAAATAGTATAGAAAACGAAAGACAAAATATAAATTCATCATCTGATAGTTTGATAGATTTAAATCAAAATTTGATTGAAGAAGAAGTGCTTCAAAATGAAGATATTGAAGATAAATGGCAAATAGACGACTATGCAGAATTGCTTCTGGGAGAAAAAATTTATAATTCTTGGGATGAAATTCCTGAAAATGAAACAGCAGGTGCTAGTTTTTATGAAATATTAGATATCAAAGGTGGTTTTGCAAGAATTACAGGTGCTTACGAAGGTGCTGGAGAGTTTGTGATGTGGAGAATGGAAGCTGACAATGATTTAGTTGGGAAAATGTCTATGGGATGTGGACCTGCTTGTGACTATTCTTTTCAGTTTTATATTTGCAATAAAGAAACAACCCAGAAGATAGCGCTAAAAGACATTATGCCACTTTCAGAAATGGACAAACATAAAACCAAAATGCATGAAAAAGCGCTGAAAAAATTTAATCTTGACTATCCAGAAGATATTTCTTACATCTTTAACTTTCCTAGAAAAGGAACTTCAATGGAAGTTGATTTACAATTAGGCGCAGATGAAGTGCATGTTCCAATCTTAAGACTTTCTTGGGATAAAAACAAGTTCAATATTGAGCAACTTTATGAAGAAGTTAATGAAAAGACTTTTTATTAGTCATAGAATTTCTTCGTATTTTTTTTCAAATATCAATAATATCCTCTGAAATATTGATATCTGTTTTGTTTAAAAATAGATACCAAACTACAAGACCTGCTGGCAAATATGAAAACAATAAAGTCAACAAAATATAAATAGATTCTTCATCAAATCCTATAAAAAAAACAAACAATAAAGCACAAAAAAAATAAATTGCTCCAACAATTAAATGCAAAAGCATCATTTTTTTCTTGTATATTTTTTTATCTAAAATATTTTTGGAGTAACGATTATTGTAAATAACAAAGGATATTACCGCAGGAATAGAAAAAGCCGCAGCAAACATTGATGCTAAAACTAAAATTCCAAAAAATGAATCCATTTCCAAAT
>JAGYKU010000056.1 GCA_018401455.1 Flavobacteriales bacterium | reverse complement strand
TAAAAAACTGTAGAATGAGGATATTTATGCCATAACACCTAAATATGAATTCTCAAATTTTATTTATCGAATAAGTGTGACGTGACCAGTAAGTTCGATGAAATCTCTATTGTATTTGTCTCTAGCTTTTAATTTCCATACATACACATCTTGAACACAAGGCTCACTCAAGTATGTACCATCCCAACTTCCGTAGAGGTTATCTGTTTGATAGATTAATGCTCCCCATCTGTCAAAAATCATAAATTGATAATCAGTTTCATCTAACCCATAAATACTTGGAGCAAACACGTCATTTTTTCCATCATTGTCAGGTGTAAAGGCATTAGGGACATACAAATTGCTATACCCTTGGATGAATATCGTTTTACAAGTATCATGCACACATCCATACATTGAAACTACATCCAAACAAATTTCATAAGTTCCTGAATCAAGGTCAGAAAAAGTGTAGGTTACATCTGTTTCTGTAGAAGTTTCGAGATTGGCAATATTCCAATCGAAAGTTTGAGCAATAAGACTTGTATTGGTAAAATCAATTTTTGTTCTGTAAATATCCGTTAAATAGGTGCTTGGCTCAAAATCCGCAACAGGAGTTGGATAAATGGTGAAGAAGTCTGCGATGTTTTCTGTGGTGCTGCATCCAAAGTTTGAAATCGCTGTTAATTGTAAATCATGACTTTCATTTACTAAAGAATTATTGATAAAGCAAAACTGAGGATTGATATCAATTGAGGATTGACCGTCAGAAGTTTCCCAAATAAATGAGTCTAAACTCCCAGAGATTATAGTAGAATTATTATCCACGTCTGAACACCATTCTGTACATCCATCTGGATTAGGACTAGAAAAATCCAATTCTGGATTAGGGTTTATGGTTGTAGTTAGTGTAGTATCATTGGTACAGCCTCTATTGGTTGTTACGACCAAAGAAATAGGGTAAGTACCAGGGGCGTTGTATAGATAGGAAGGAATTTGCCCATTAAATGGAACGCCTGGGTTAAGTATCCAATTCCAAGAAATGATATTATTATTCGTATTGGCATTACTCACAGTAGATAATTCGTTGAATGTCGATACTGTTCCATGACAAACATCCGGCACAATGAAAAATGCAGTAGGAGTCGGATATACTTCGATGTTATGATTAATTGAAGCAGGACAACCATTGTTAGTAGTTATCGTTAGGTTTACGTTATATATTCCTTCTGCTACGTAAATTTCTGAAGGATCTTCTTGTATAGATGTGTTTCCATTAGCAAAATTCCAATTGAAATTGGTGATATTTCCAGTATTCACGAAAGATGTATTATTGAAAGTAACCGCATTATTTTCACAAGCATTCACCCAAGTAAAATTAGGGACTGGTATTTCAAAAACTTCCACTTGATGCGTTGCGGTATCTTTACAATTGAATTCTGTTGTAATTATCATTACGGGGTTGTAAAAACCATAAGATGGATAAGAATGGGCAACAGAAGTACCTGCATCATCAACGGTAGTATTTCCATCATAATCCCATTGTGTAGTCATAATATTTGTCCCTAATCCATCTGAAGTACTTGTAAGAGGAATTGGAGTACCAAAACATTCATCAGAAAAAGTGAAGTCAGCAACTGGTTTGGGATATACTGTAACAGGATTTGTAACGCTATGCTCGCATCCAAAGTTCGAGGTTACTGTTAAAGTTGCGTTGTAGGTATTGGCTACTAAGTAATTATACCCTGGACTTGCCAATGCACTTGTACCTGCTCCATCTCCAAAATCCCAAGCATAATCTACAATGTTTCCAGTAAGAATAGTAGATTGGTTTGTAAATTGAGTTGTTTCATAATCGCAAGCGGATGAACTGATAAAATCTGCAACTGGATTCGGATGAACCACAGCATTGATGGTTACCGAATCTACACAACCTAAATCGGAAGTAACTTCTAATTTAATGGGAAAAGTACCTGGATTAGCAAAAGTAAATGAAGGATTAGGAAGGTTAGAATCATATAATTGGTCGTTGTCAAAATCCCAGTTGTAAGTAACGATATTTCCTCCAGTAATAGTGCTCAAGTCTGTAAATGCTGTAGCATCATTATGACATTCAAAAGAACTATTAAAATTTGCTGTTGGCTCAGGATTCGCTTGTACTTGTTGCGTTGTAGAGTGAACACACCCATTCACCGAAGTTACTGTAAGCGTCACATCATAAGGTCCCATTCCACCATATATGTAATCAGAAATATCTTGAGATGTTTGTAATACACTTCCGTCACCTAAATTCCAAGACCATTGATTTACTGCTGAAGAAATATTGGTAGAATTATCGTTAAAATCTATTCCATAACCGATACAATAATCAGTGAAAGTAAAGTCAGCAACAGGTGTAGAAAAAATTTCAATATTTTGTTGGCTATTATTGATACAACCTTGATCACTTGTTACAGTCAGTAAAACGTTGTAAGTACCGTGATTGGTATAAGTGTAATTTGGATTTTCTTGGTTGCTATTTCCTGCACCATCTCCAAAATCCCAAGCATAATTATTGATATTACCAGAGGCAACAGTAGAAGTACTGGTGAAAGTAGCAGCAAAATTTTCACATGCTTCTACAAAAGTAAAACTCGATACTGGGACAGGATTTACAACCACTGGGTTTGTAATAGAAGCAACACAACCTGCATTAGATGTTGCGGTTAAAGTAGCATTATAAGTTCCATGTTGAGGATAGCCATGCGTTGGACTTATGTTTGTATTATCAGTTGTTCCGTTTGAAGTAAAATCCCATTGCCAACCAGTAATTGTTCCAGCAGGAATTGTAGAAGTGTTGGTGAAAGTGGTAACTGTTCCTTCACAAATTGGGACAGTTGTAAAACTTGGAACCGGAAGAGGATCTGGAGTTACAACAACTACAATATCATCCGTACAAACGCCATTTGAAACAGTGAGTGAGACATTATAAGGTCCTGTTCCTGGAAATAAATGGTTAGGAGGGTTTTGTCCATTGTGATTGGGACTTCCATCACCAAAATTCCAAATCCAAGAATTTATAGGAGGCGTTGAATTCGTAGAAGATTCTGTAAAAACACCTGCCACATCTTCACAAAAAGGAGCGTAAGTAAAATTGGCAATTGGTGATCCCAATGCTGTGTAAGAAAAAGTTTCAGTCAAACCATCATAAGAAACTGTGATGTTTGCTACTGTTTGGTTTGGGCTAATGGGTGTGGTAAATGCAGGAATATCTCCAGTTCCGTTTGCTGGAAGTCCAATTGCTGGATTATCATTTGTCCAAGAATATACAACACCTTGAGGAGGAAAATTAACAGCAGCAAAAGGAGTTCCGCTACATACTACTTGGTCATCTACTGTAATAGGATTTAATGGACAAGGTAATGTTATTATCCCTGTAGTAGCAGGAAACATACCACCACAATCTTCTGTAAACACGGTATTACCTGCTTGAACTACCAACTCAATATTTACACCACATGGTACAGCTGGAAAACTATATTGAACCCAATCATTATAAGTATTAGCACTACCAGCACAACTACCAAAAGGTGTAATGGCTGAAGCACATCCTGGTAAACTACCAATTGGAACATTTATGTAACTTCCTTGAGGAGAACCTGTAGTGGTTGTTGTGACACCATTTTCAATAAAACTTATCGTCATGGTAGTGGAATTTGGATCTTCAGTTCCGTGCCAATGCTCAACAAACAATTGCAAATTCCCATTAGCATCCATACAATAGGCCACCTGAACAGAGTGCGCATTTACATCTTTCCAATTTGAAGAAGTGACAATGATTAAAAGAAGAAGAAATATGTGTAATATTCTTTTCATGATGTAGGTGTGTTTAATTTCTAAACGATTTCAAAAACTAAAGGTTGCCATTATAGTTTAATTATTTTAAAATTGTTAATTACTTTTTTGTTACTAATTTCTAAAATATATATTCCTGAAGGTAAATAAGAAATATCTAAACGTTCAAAAAGCACGTTAACCTCTTTATTTAAAACAGACTTACCGTTTATGTCAAATAATGAAAGACGTATTTGTTCTAATTTATTAAATTCAAGAAATAATTCTGAGTAAGTTGGATTAGGGAAAATAGTTATTTCAATTAAATCAATATTTTCAATATTTGCATTAAAAAATGGATAACAATTGGTTGTGTCTTGACAAGTGTTCGTGCTAACAATTACGGCATAATTTCCATTACTGTTTGGAAGAAATGATTGATTTACGGCTCCTGATTCTGCTTGAAAACCATCATCACAATCAAGCCATTGATATGAAATTGCGTTACTTTCATTGGATTCGAAACCAAAGCCAGTATTCGTGACGCTTAAATCTATTTCTTCGATCGTTAGTTTCAATCTTACAATACTATCGCATCCTTTTATTGTATTGTAGTTTTCTATATAATCTCCAGATAAATTATAGACATTCCCTAAAGGAGAAATATAGGGGCCACAACTTGAAAGTGTTACTATAGTGTCAAAAACTGGATTAATTTCTAGATTTAAATTAAGAATACTATCACAACCAAAAATTGATGTCAAAGTATCTTGAAAATTTCCACTTGAAGTAAAAACATTTCCTGATGGGCTAAAATAACTACCACAATTTTGAATATTAACAGTGGTTTGAGTACTTCCTAAAACAAATAAATTGATAGAGACAATACTATCGCATCCATATTGACTAACCAATGTGTCCTTATACTGTCCTGTCTGAGTGTAAATATTCCCTGAGGGAGAATTGTAAACATCACATACTACAGGGTTAATATTGCTAAATACTGTTTGGTGAATCGTTAAATCTATAGCTATAATACTATCCCCCCCAAGAGCGTTTGTTAATGTATCCACGTAATTGCCTGTGTTTACAAAAGTTTTTCCACTTGGAGAGAGATATTCATAACATTCTTCCTCTGCTATACTATTGAAACTTGTACCCGGAAGTGTAAGTAAAATATTCGTTATACTATCACATCCATCAGCGTTAGGAATGGTATCGAAATAATTGCCAGGAGAATTATATGTTTGTCCACTTGGTCCTATGTAAGTTCCTGTAGAAATCTGGAAATCTGTATTAAAACTACTATATAGAATCGTTAAATCTATTTGGATAATACTATCACAACCTATACTATTTACCAAAGTGTCTATATAAATCCCCGAAGAAGTATAAACATTTCCACTGGGTGAAATCAAAGAATCACAAACTGTTAAGATTAAATTATGAAAAGTAGGTTGCAAAATCGTTAGATCAATTTCAAAAATACTATCACAACCATTAATAGATATTAAAGTATCTAAATATATTCCTGAAGTGTTGTAAACAATTCCACTTGGCATTTCAAATGATTCGCAAGAGGATTCACTTCTATATTGATAGATAGTTGGATGGATAATTAGTTCTGTTGTAATCACTGAATCACATCCCAAAACATTTGAAATGGTGTCTAGATAAGTGCCATTTGCAAAGTAATAATTTCCAGAAGGAGATAAAAAAGAATCACAAACTGCAACACTTGAAAATGAAGATGAACTAAAATTTAAAGTTAGATGGGTGGTAATGATGCTATCACAACTAAACATATTAGGAATAGTATCAAAATATATTCCTGATGATGTGAGTACATATCCTGAAGGAGAAACCAGACTATCACAAGATTGAATATTTATTGAATTTGAACTTGAACTGAAAACGTCTAAATTTATTTCTATAATGCTATCACATCCTGCTATATTTGGAATTGTATCCAGATACAATCCAGATGTTGAAAATAATTTTCCACTTGGTGAAGTATAATCACCACAAGATTCTACATCAATAGTTGAAGAGGTAGCATTGAGAATTGTAACATTTACAAAAACAGTAGTATCGCATCCATTAGGCACAAAAATTTCGTAAGAATAGCTTCCGTTTGTAAAATATGTATTGCCATCTGGTAATGTTGCACTATCACATGCTGTAAGGTATTCCACTCTTTGGTTTACACAACAAACTATCTCCATCCAATAATGAAAATCTAAGCAACATGAAGAGTTGAATCCTGAAGCATTATTAGGAATTGGACTTCCAAAAGCCATTGGCATTTCATATACAGTTTGAGTTGTAGAAGCAGTTCCATAAGTATGTCCATTTCCAGAGCCTGAATTATCATAAATTGCCATTAACCAATAATCTCCAGGGGTAATATATGTAGGTGTAACAGGCAAAAAGACGGCTCCATTAGTTACTGTTCCAACAGCACTTTCTGCAAAGATTTGATCTGGAACACCTCCATTATCCGTATAAAGAACCATTTTTACTTGAGCACCTGTTCCTAAACCTTCTAGCGCCAAATCTGTTAAAGTACCAGTACTTGTTACAGAATACTTGACTCCTTTGAGCACATTAGGAGTCAAATTTGCAGGCAAGGTATAACCAGGTAATAAATTTCCTGCATCACAATCTCCATGAGCTTTAGCATTGAGAATAATTAGTAAAAAAAATAAAACAGTAAGTATTCTATACATTGAAATGGGCTTGTAAATAATCAACATCAAAAGTATAAATGATTTTTGACATTTACAAGGCTATTAGTATAAATTTTAGCAAACTTTAACCTACAAAAATAAGAGTTCTAATCCAGACAACTTTATTTATATTCAATATTAAGAAAGAGTGATGAAGTTAAAAAAAGTCAAAAAATGTGTCAATTGATTAATCCATTTCCACAACGAAAAGCCCTCTAATTTGATTTTCGGAATAACCAGTTGCTATATCTTTAGGATATAAAGATTGGGTTTTGGAGAGCGTTCTGCTTTATATTTTAAAGTTATTTTTTCTATGAGTTTGAAGATAGTGTCTATTTACTGTAGTATTAAAAATAATTAAGTTTCTAACTTATTAATTCCACAAACAATTATATATTAAACTAATTCTATTGCATAACCAAAATCAACATTTATATTTGTTTAAGAATTGAAATGAAAATAAAAAGAACTTTATATTATATTCTGATATTGTTGGGGATTATTTCTTGTAATAAGCCTCAAACTGATGTTTACAAACAAAATTGCAATTATACAATATTGTCAAACCCAAGCATTATAGATGATGAAGGATTGGTTATTGATAGTTCGTCAATTTCAATTAGCAAGCGATTTGAGAAAAGTGACTTTCGAATACTTGAATACAAATTACCAAAATCCACTTATAAAATCACTCATACTTATCCACTTAATTCTAAAAAGATATTATTGAATGACGGAGAAAATAAGGTTTTCACATCAAAAATAGGTACTCCAAAAAAATTAAACATAAAACCTTTTATCACGCCTGCAAGTTATTTTACATACACAAAATTAGACAATTATAGTTTCAAAGAGATAGGCACTTCTCAAGGTTTACAATCTACATTTATCACAGCAATTTATAAAGATTCAAGAGGTTACTTTTGGTTTGGGAGTAGAAGGGGCTTGTCAAGGTATGACGGACAAACTTTTCATTATTTTCCCTTTGCAGAAGAAAACGAAGAAAGAAGTGTTGGAGCCATTACCGAAGATAAAAATGGACATTTATGGATTTCATTTAGTTCAAATGGCGGATTGATAAAATATGATGGAAACTATTTTTATGAGTATATCGAAGGTGAAAGTTTGCATTTCAATGAGCAATATCTTGGTATTTTATGTAAAGACAGATATCACAATATATGGATGAAAACTGATAATAAAATTATAAAATTTAAGAATGATCAATTTACAGTATATCCATTTACCTTTCAAGATTTTAGTTTTGAGAATGTAATTTCCAAAGAAGGAGAAAATGGAAATATATGGCTCAGTGCACATGGAGGACTGTGTGTAATTCAAAAGAATGATATTAGTTATATGCACATTGAACAAAACAATGAAATGAGCTTATGTCATCCTATAGAAATAAAAGGTGATAAAATAATTTTTTCAACAGGAAACTCTATAAACATTTTAGAAAATCAATCATTAAAAGTTTTTGAATCAGAATTTGTTTCAAATAATGAAATAAGAAACACTTTAAAATTGAATAATGGTTTTGTAATTTCATCTCAAGAAAAAAACAATGCTTTTTGCGAAATTAATGATTCCATTTTAACTGAAACTTGGATAAAAGGACCCATTTTTTCTGACTCAAGACCATTTTTTAAAGATGAATATGAAAACATTTGGTTTAGCGATTTTACTAATGGAGTGCAGTGTTACAATAACAATAAATTTGAGCATTTCAAATTTGAATACTTCAATAACGGTGGACATATCTCTTCTTTATTGGAAACTAAAGATGGTAATATATGGTTTGGCTCTCACGGTTTTGGGCTACTTGAATACAATGGGAAAGTACATCAGTTTGTTCCTTTGGATAGTGTTAAAAAAGATATTGCTATTCGTGAACTGCATCAAGATTCAAAAGGGAATATTTGGGTAGGAACTGTATCAAATGGTCTTTATAAAGTCAATAAAAAGAACGATGACACATACGAAATCACTCATTTCAACTTGTTTGAAAATGAGCAAAACGCTATTTATGCTATTGAAGAAGACACTGATAATAATATTTGGATTGGTACTGGTCAAAATGGTTTGTATAAATATAATGGAAAGAATTTTGTAAATTATAAAAAAGTAAGTTCAAATACTAAAAATGATTCAGTCCAGCATCAAATTAGGTCACTCATAACAGATAATGAAGGTTTGCTTTGCATAGGAATAAATGGAAATGGATATGCAAAGTTAAAAGATGGAAAATTCGTTTTATACAACGAACATAATGGCTTAACAAGTAATAATATTGTTAGTCTTTTTGAAGATTCTGAAAGCAATATTTGGTTAGGATCTACAGACAAAGGGTTACTAAAAATAAAAAGTGACTCCATATATTCTATTGATACTCAAAAAGGACTAAGTAGCAATGCTGTTTGGTCAATTATTGAAGATAACGAAAAAAATATTTGGGTTGGGGCAGGAACTAGTTTAAACATCATTTTCTATAAAAAAAATGATTTTCAGAATGAGTTTATTATAAAGTCTCTATATGATATAGACGGAATAAGTGGTGCTGAGTACTATTCAAATGCTGTAATTAAAACCAGGGATAATAAATTATTTTGGGGGACAGATAAAATGGCTTTTAAAGTCACAAATTCTGAAAAACTAACTAAAATTAGCTCTGTAACACTTTCATTAGAACAGATTAATATTATAAACAATCAAATTGATTTTAATGAATTGGAAGATCATATAAAACAAAACCAAGAGGTTTTAGCTGGTGTAAACAATGACTTAAACTTAGCGAAAATTCAATTTGATAAAGTAGAACCTTTTTCAAATACTCCAATAAATCTGGTGGTTCCTGAAGAACTAAATGATATTTCATTTGTGTTTTCCTCCAAAGGAAATATTGAAAATAAAAATTTAAAGTTCTCTTACTTTCTTGTAGGTATTGATAAAGACTGGAGTATTCCTTCTTACAATAATAAAGTTGATTTTAAAGGACTTCCTCCTGGTAAATACATTCTAAAAGCCAAAGTATCGGAAACGAGTGGAACTTGGAGTGACCCCGTTTCCTATTCTTTTGAAGTTTTACCTTTTTGGTGGAAAACTTGGTGGGCAATTGTGATTTGGACTCTTATCCCTATTCTTATTTTTTCTACCATATTTAGAGTTTTATATTTAAGGAGAAAATCTTTGAGAGAGGCAAAAAAAATAAAAGAAATAGAACATTTAAAAAGTGAACTTTATGCAAATATTACGCACGAATTTAGGACGCCTTTGACAATGATTTTAGCAATGAACGATCAAATCAAGGGATTTGACAAAGAAAAAAGGGTTATTTTTAAAAACAGTCAGCAATTATTAGATCAAGTTAATCAACTTTTAGATTCTTCAAAAAACGAAACAGGGAAGTTAAAACTACATTTAAAGCAAGGAAATATTGTTCATTTTATAGAAAAAAAGATAGAATCATTCATCATTACTGCTTCTGAAAAAGATATTCTTTTGACACTTTATTCAGAAGAAAATGAAATCATTATGGATTTTGACGCATCCAAAATAGAAAAGATTATCAGCAATTTATTATCCAATGCTTTAAAATACACTCCCAAAAAAGGCAAAGTAATCCTTCATATTACAAAACAAAATATGAATAATCAACCTTTTTTAATCATTAAAGTTAGTGATACTGGTATTGGCATTCCTGAAAATGAATTACTAAATGTATTCAATCGTTTTTACCAAATACCCAATACAGCTACTTCCTCTGGCTCGGGAATAGGACTTTCATTTACTAAAGAATTAGTGACTTTGTTGAATGGTAAAATAGAAGTAAAAAGCGAAATTAATAAAGGCTCTATTTTTACTGTAAACATTCCTATAAAAAATGAATGTGAGATGATGGAAGATGAAATTGAAAAAACAATAATTGATTTCAAAAATGAGTCAGAAATTTCAAATACAAAGCAGAGATTTATAGAGCGTTTGATTGAAAACGAATCTAAAAAGTTGCAAATTCTTATCATTGAAGACAACGAAGATATTTCAGAATATATCAAAGAACTATTAATAGAAAACTATGATGTACATATAGCACAAAACGGTGAAATCGGTCTAAAAATAGCCTTTGAAATAATTCCAGATGCCATAATCTCAGACATAATGATGCCCATAATGGATGGATATGAAGTATGTCAAAAATTGAAATCTAATATTGCCACAAGTCATATTCCTATTGTTTTATTAACCGCCAAAATTGCACAAGAAGATAAACTAAAAGGTTTGAAATATGGAGCAGATGCCTATTTGACCAAACCATTTAATAAAGAAGAACTTAAACTCAGAGTTCAAAAACTCATTGAATTAAGAACTCAATTACAAAACTATTTCACAAAACAAAACACTTCAGAAGCTATAATTAATATTCCTGAACAAAAAGAAATTGTAAATGTAGAAAATGAATTTATTCTAAAACTCAATGAAATTTTAGCTCAAAACCTATCGGATTCTGAATTTGGTGTTGTAGATTTAAGTGATGAAGCAGGATTGAGTCAAATGCAATTATATAGAAAGTTAAAAGCTTTAGTTGACAAAACACCTTCTCAATTTATTCGTTCTTTTAGACTCAAAAAAGGTTTAGATTTACTTCAAAATTCTGATTTAAACATTTCTGAAATAGCTTATGAAGTAGGTTTTTCTGATCCAAATTACTTTTCTAGGACTTTTCACAAAGAATTTGGCAACCCTCCTGGTGCTTATAGAAAAAACTGATTAACAACACACTAGGACTTATATTTCATATAAAATCCAGTTTATTTCAACTATAAATCTTCATTTTGTAAAATACGTGCTTTAGTTTGTAAAATAATTACAGACTTGTAATTTGGCTTTTATTCAATTTTGCAATGTCATCGAAACAAAAACTAAACACGATGATGAAAAAATAATTATTAACTAATAAATTTTAAGTAAAAATGAAAAAAGTATTTATGTTATGCCTACTCCTTGTAGGAATGGTTGCTACAACAACAGCTCAAAAGTATTTTGTTTATGATGGAGACACATTTTCTATCATGTTCAAATGTAACACAGCCAACACAAAAGTGTTAGATGTTCAATTCAGTTCAAAAGACAAAACAACTGGAGAATGGAAATGGAACACTTTCGAAATCTATGATTACCATGATTTTGAAGACACTTCGATAGGTGGATTTATCTTTGATGTAATCGATGGTGTTGGCAACAAATATGCTGTTGACTATTACAGAGATTTGGATGTTGTATATGTACACGCCATCAAAAAAGATGGAAGTTATGGTACGGAATGGAAGCTCAAATTGAGAAAGTAAACAAAATAAATCTCAATAGAGAGGTGGTAAATGATTATCACCTCTTTATTTTAAAACATGTAAAATATTTAAAAAAACTTTGAATTAATTATTCATTCACTAAAATCAATAAAATTATGAAAACAATTAAATTATTCAAAATTACAAGTGTACTTTTTCTATTTGTTAGGATTAGGGAATTTTTAATCAAACATCTGCACAAACTACAACATGGGTGTTTGAAGCAGGAGATGGCAAAGGAGGCTTTAAGATTGTAGAAGATCACCACTAATTAAATCAGTTGGAAATACTACAAATAAAATCTGGTCAATGGTCAAAAATTGCAATTGAAAACTAGATGATCAAACAACATATACATATATGAGAGTAAAGTCAGTAAACCTTCAAACAAAATATACGAAATGGATTTATATTGGGGAGATGATAAGTTGGTTCGTCACAATCCTGATGGAACTCAAAAATATTTGGCTTAAAATTGCTGAATGAAGTTTGCTAATTTTAAAATATACATTCTCGCCATAGTTTTAGGTATTTTTCTCAGAATCTTACTCTCAAACAACAACTTGGATGTTTGAGGAAAGTAATAAAAGGTTTTATTAAAATAATAGAGACAAATTCAATTATTTCCTCCATTTTCATTCAAGAAAAACAATAATGTTTGGGAAAAAGTTAACATTGACAAACTGGTAAACAGTTATAAGAGTTATATAAGAATCAAACCTCCTATGCTATATCAGAATTATTTATCTATTGGCAAGAAGGCAAATTAATTCAAGTTTTTACGAATGGAAAAGAAAAAATATTTAATCTCATAAAATGACACATTGAATATCAGTTACCAAATATGGTGACTGATATTTTTTCATTTAGTATATACAACCTCATCAAAAACAACTACTATGAACATCAAATTAATTTGTTTAATATCATTTTTGTCAATCACACTTTGGGCTAGTGCTCAAATTGACGCTGCCTTGAAGTTGAAAAATAATACTATTGCTTTTTTTAAAGACAATAAGATGATAGAGTATGATATTTCAACAAATAAGTTAATCAAAGTTTCTTATTTAAACAAAGGCGCATTACCAGGTGTCAAATTTGGTAAAATTGATGCCGCTGTAAATTATCAAAATGGAAAAATCTATTTTTTTAGTGGCAGCGAATATGTAAGATTTGATTTAAACTTGTTCAAAGCTGATGAGGGCTATCCTAAAAACACAAAACAATTATGGCCTGGAGTAACATTTGATAAAATAGATGCAACTTTAGGATGGCCAAAAGTTTCTTTTTTCTTTTCTGGAAATCAATATATAAAATTTGATAATTCTAAAGACGTAGCTTTTACAAACTACCCTAAAAAAATTACACCTCAAACGTGGACAAATGTACCTTTTGAAAGTTTTGACGCAACTTTTTCTCACAACAACAAAACCTATATTTTCAAAAATGATGCATATATTATCTATGACGAAGTAAACTCAGGCAACACAGGAAAAGTATTGAATTTAAAAAATTTTCCAGATTTATACAACGAAATTTATCCTAATAACATCAGTAATAACAAAGACAATTCACAAAAACAAAACATTCTTTACAAAGACAATGCTAAACTCATTGCTCACTTTCCGATGAATAATACAACTGAAGATATTGTTGGTTTTCATACTCATCTTTCTATGAAGAACTGTACCTATCAGGATGGAGGGATTTTTACAAAAGGAATATACGGAACTCAAGAAACGATGAATGCTATTCATGCTATAGAAATAAATGACTTAAATTATCAAGAATTTGCTATTTCAATGGACATAAAACCTACAGAGTATAAAGAAATGAATGTGTTTACATTAAACAGATCTAACCGTCTGCTTGGATGCTATATTGACAAAGATGGATTTTATTCTTTACTATTAAACAATGGCGAAACGAGAAAAACAAGTGACGTTAAGATGCAGCTAAATACTTGGCAAAACATTACGATATCTTATAACAACAAAACAAAAATTGCTCAATTATTTATAGACAAAAAATTAGCTACAAGTCTAAACGTACCTTTGGATCAAAAAACCATTGAAAGTCCTTATGTTGGAAAAGATATATCTACTGTAAACTATAGCAATGGATGGGCATTTACGGGAGTTTGCAAAAACCTTAAAGTAATCAATGGAAGTTTTAATCCTGAAACTTTTGACAACCTCAAAGGAGAAGGATACGGTTCCATAGCAAATGCAAACCATTCAGACAATCAAGATGAACAAGGAGTAATTCCAAATTTTGTGAAAGGACAACCTATGAAAGAAATCAATGACGTAGCATATAGAGATTTGGCTAAAAAAGGTGTTGTTTTCATCAATTTTGCACAACCAACTTGTGATTTGTCAGAATACTATATAGAAAGAATTGAAAATATAAACGCTACACTTCCTGAAATACCAATTTATTCATTCAACTTAGAAAAATACCCAGAAATTGTTAAAGAATATGGATTATATGGAGCAAGATTTTTAGCTATGATAAAAAATGGAAAGTTTGTTTCTCACTATGAAGGATTTACTGGCGACAATCTAATGAGAGAGTGGATTATCAAAGAATGGAACAAAGATAAGGGTACCCATATTCCAATTGACAACTATAGAAGCAAACCTAAAAACACACAAGAAAATAATATAGATTTGAACACTGTAGTCAATTTCAAATACACATTTGATAATAGTAATATTGAAAATTTTACTGTTAATCCAGAAAATGCAAAAATAGTAGGCGGAGTATTAGAAACCAATGGTGCGTACAGAACATCCATAAGTACTGGAACAAAATCAATTTCACCAATTAAAAATGGTAACTTAAGTATGTATATAGAGTTTATGCCATTAATCAATCAATTCAATACAGTATGGATGGAATCATCTAGAGAAATGGGAATTGTTATTCAAAAAGGTAAACTAGTTTTTACATTCAACAATGGAAATTATGGTTACGTTGCTCAAGAAATCAACATTAAACCATTAGAATGGTGTAAATTAGCATTTTCTTACGATCATTCAACTAAAGTAATTCAGTGTATAGTAAATGACCAAAGAATCGATGATTTTAAAATTGATTCTAAAATTACTACTTCACTGTACTCTTCTTCTTGGGGGATTACCAATTTTGGAAGTGGCGATGTTTTTTCAGGATATTTAGACAATATTTACATTTATGGGGAATCACTTAAGGAAAACAATCTAATGAGTATGTATAACCGTCACAATAAAGGTGTGACAAATATCACATCAATATTACCGAGTAGCATTATCGCAAATTTTGAATTTGATGATAAAACAAATAAAATAAATCAAAAGGAAGAGTTCAACATTATTTCTGATGTTTCATTTTTGACAAATGGACATCTAAAAATTAGCAATGCTTTTAAAAACTCTCCTGTTATAGAAACTAGCGACTTACTAGGTTTAAATCCTGAAAACACTACAATTATGATGGATTTTATGACAAAGGAAAAATCTCAAAAAATGACTTCAAATCTTTTTTCTTTAGAAAATACTTTTAATAAAAACTACGCCACTGTTAGCATTAAAGACGGTGATATCGAAGTGGACTTAAAATATTATGTTAAAAATTGGGAAGACAAATCTTTGAGATTAAAAACCGAATCATTAAATCTTGTGGACAATAAATGGTATCATTTGATTATTTCTTTAGATGAAAAAAACAAAAAGGTAATAGTAATGATTGATGGAAAAGAAGTTTTGAATAAAACCTACCAAACGATATTACTACCACATCAATCTACTGATAAAGCTCGTGTGGTATTTCAAAAATATGCTTATGCACCAACTTCGTTTAATGGATTTATTGATAATTTAATTATTAAAAGAAGTGCTTCAAACAATTCTGAAATGAGTGATTTATTCAAAAATAGAAAAAATCCAGGCGAGATTGGAACAGTTATTTCTCCAAACCCCATTTCTTTTCAAGAACACACGGAAAATTTAGGGGTACAACTTCACGAATGGGGCTACAGTGATTATCAAAGTTTTGACTATAATAGTTTTTCAAAATTAAGTATCATAAATCAACCTATAGATTATCATAACTTTGACCAAGAATTGTTGAATGCATGTATATTTTATCAGACTAATTATCAAAGAAAAAAGCACGGAAGGAAAGCGTTTGAACATATCAAAGCTTTAGAAAAAGCGGCAACAATGCACAGCAAAGATATGGTTGACCTCAACTTTTTTAGTCATGACAATCCCTACGATAATTCCAAAGCTACACCTCATAAAAGAATTCAGTATTTTGGATTAAATCCAATTGCATCTTCTGAAAACATTGCGATGAGGTATGAAAATCAAATAAGTTACTGGTATTTTGCAGAGTTGATTGTGCAACAATGGATGGACTCACCAGGTCATAGACAAAATATTTTAGACGAAAGATTAAATGCCTTGGGTTGTGGAGCTGTCTTTTCAGTTTCTAATGATGGAACGGGAAGTAATTTAGAGCCACTCAAAACTACCAAAATAAAATCTGAATTAAAAGTAAGAACTTTAAGTTGAAAATAGATTCTGTTTGCTTCAATCCATTTCCACAACGAAAAGCCCTCTAATTTGATTTTCTTGAATAACCAATTGCCAAGTCTTTGGGATATAAAGATTGGATTTTGGAGAGCGTAATACTTTCTATTTGAGTTTCTGGGTTGCCATGACATTGAAGACACATTCCATTTGTTAGTATGGGGTAATACCCTACTCTTTTTCCATTTACGATTTGTAATTTAGGTTTTACCTCTTCACCTTTTAAAATGGTATTCCTCACTTCATCGATAAAAGTTGATTCCATTTCATTGGCTTTGTTATTTGGGTTTCTTGGCAAGTCTGAAACTCTTTTCACCTTTGTATTTAGAGCAACAGCCATACTATCAGTAATGGGAATAGCTTCGATATTACAAAATTCAACAGCACCGTGTGCTCCACTCTTTTCAATTGCTGCAAACAATTGTTTTCCAAGTGCAGATTTGGTGGTTAAGGCAATTTCTTTTCCGATTTCCAGATAATTTGAAGTGTCATTAGGATGTGAAGATTGTTCATCAAAATCTGCTTCCATATCTGCATAGAATAAATATTTTGCAATTAATTTTACATTGGCTTCATTGAAAACAGATTTGGGCATCAATCCAAATTTATTTTTTGCTCCTGGCATTCTTACATTTTCTTCGTTGGGATTTAAAACAAAAAACGTAATCGCTTCAATAAATTTTTCTTCTGTATCAAACTCATCTATGTAATGATCTTTCACTTTGAACATAGGTGGCGCCAGTCTTGCTCCTTGATTTGGTGTATGACAACTGTAACAGTTTTTTTCTAAAAGTTGCACTGCTGTTTCTTTCTCCTGTAAGGTAATTTTAGGTGTTAAATCCTCTGTATCATTATCTGTTTTGTTTTCTGAACAAGAAACCAAAGAAACAGAAGCAATAGAAAAAAACATTGCTATTCGAATAAAATTTGTCATAATGATTGTTTTTCATGTAAAAGTATATATCTCACCAAAATCTTTGAGTAACAATGGTTACAGAGAAGTAATTAATAATAGATGTAATCTTAAATTCTCTGCGTTTTCGAATCAATAATAATAGTCACAGGACCATCATTGACTAAAGAAACTTTCATATCTGCACCGAAAACTCCTGTTTGGACTGTATCTTTTCCAATAGCCTTTTGGAAAGATGAAATACATTTTTCATATAATGGAATCGCTAAATCGGGCTTTGCTGTATCTATAAAACTGGGTCTATTACCTTTTTTGGTGTTGGCATACAAAGTAAATTGAGAAATCAAAAGTACTTCACCACTTACGTCTAATAAGGATAAATTCATAAGACCTTTATCATCGTTGAAAATCCTCATGTTGATTGCTTTTTTTACCAAGTAATCGATATCATCTTCAGTATCTCCATGAGCAATTCCAATCAAAATCAACAATCCTTTTTCTATTGCACCTACAGTTTGGTTATTCACCGAAACATTGGCACTAGAAACTCTTTGGATAACTAATTTCATGGTGGGTGATAATTTTAGGAAAAATCTCCTGTTCGATAATGCGTGGCTTCATCATCAGAAAGCATTGCTAAATAATTTTTGTAGCGTTCAGGAGAAATTTCTTCATTTTCTACTGCTTCTTTCACAGCGCATTTGGGCTCTTCGAGATGAAGGCAATTACTGAATTTACAATCCGAAAGATATTGTCTAAATTCAACAAAGTAATGATTGAGATCATATTTATCAAAATCGACTAAGCCAAAACCTTTGATGCCGGGTGTGTCAATGATGTCACCACCAAAACTTAGAGGAAACATTTCCGCAAAGGTCGTAGTATGTTTTCCTTTGAAATGTGCTTCAGATATATCACCCACTTTTGTTGAAAGTGTATCGTCAACTGCATTGATAATCGAAGATTTTCCAGCACCACTATGTCCAGAAAGCATAGACATTTTGTTTTTCATTAGTGCTTTTACTTGGTCTATACCAGTTCCTTCAATGGCAGAAGTAGGAATACATTGATAGCCAATACTCGAATAAATATCCATAAAATACTCCATTTCGAATTTTTCTTCCTCTGAAAGCAAATCTATTTTATTAAAAATCAAAATCGGTGTGATATGGTATGCCTCTGCCGTAACTAAAAAACGATCTACAAAACCACTTGAAGTCCTGGGATTTGCCATGGTGACAACTAAAAACGCATAATCAACGTTGGCTGCTATGATTTGTGTTTGTTTGGATAGATTGACAGATTTTCTAACAATATAATTTTTTCTATCGTGAATTTTGGTGATAATAGCATTTTGGTCATCGCTGTCTAGGTCGTAATCTACAAAATCTCCTACTGCAACAGGATTGGTTGACTTGATGCCTTCTATTCTAAACTTTCCTTTGATTCTCGCATCAAACAAAATACCGTCATCACCTCTCAAAACAAACCAACTTCCTGTGGATCTTACAACTAATGCTTTTTTGATTTCACTCATAATTTACAAACCTTCCATTTGAGCAACGATTCTTCTTACTTTTTCCAAATCATCAATGGTATCAACTGGAATGGTGTCGTATTGTGTAAATTCAATTTTAATAACACCTCCGTTTTCGAGCCATCTATTTTGTTCCAAAGATTCAGCAACTTCTAGTTTTGACTGCTTTAGAAACGCAAATTCTTTGAGAGAGTCAATTTTAAAACCATACATCCCTAAGTGTTTGAAGTAGTTGTGATGCTCTAGCCATTTAGTTTTATGAACATCTCTCACGTGAGGAATTACGGATCTACTAAAATAGAGCGCTTTATTATTTTTATCAAAAACTACAAAAACTTCACTTTCATTGAATAAATCAGAAATATTAGTGACAGGCATCACCAAAGTTGCTAATTCTGTAGAAGGATCTTCAAAACATTTAATCAAACTTTTTATTTGACCTGGTTCCAAAAGAGGTTCATCACCTTGAATATTGATAACGAAATCAAATTGAATTGGAGCCTCTTTTTGAAAAATCTCGTATGCTTCCAAACATCTATTTGTTCCTGTAGTATGATTCTCAGCAGTCATGACTACTTTTCCTCCAAAATTTACAACTGCATCAAAAATTCTTTTATCATCAGTAGCAACCACAACATACTCTAAAACTTTAGACGCTTGTTCGTAAACTCTCTGAATCATCGATTTACCACAGATATCAACCAGAGGTTTTCCGTTTAATCTTGTAGATCCATATCGAGCGGGAATAATGCCTAGTATATTCATTTTGTAGTTTAATTTATAAAGTATCGCAAAAATACACAATTTTTACAATTTAAAATTAGTTTAAAAATAGGAAAAACAACTATTTGCAATAAGTTTATAAATATTTCAAAGCAATTTATCGATGCTTTTTAACAATTCATTGTACAAAATATGGAAATTGATTATCAAAGCGCATCTAAAGTAATTTTAACTTTGTTCAGTTAATAGGCTTTCATTAAATCAACAAAATTATGGTTAAGGCACTTTTTATTACTTTAAATCTAGCAGGTTTGATTATTTTACCTTTTTTATATGTAGGTATCGTAAATGTAGAACATCAAGCACCTTCTGAAGTTGATGCTGGCAGTTCGATTGAGGTAGAAATTACATTAGACAAAAGTGGTGTTACTGGTCCAGCGAGATTAAAATTAGATTTTTCAGATGCCCAAGGCTTGATTCCTGAAAGTATAGAAAATGGTGGCGCTTCTTTTTCTTATAACGATGAAACGGGTATCTTTATATGGACATCAATTCAGCCTCAAGAACAATTGGTTTTGAAATACAGAATAAAAGCAGATGGAAATGCATCAGGTGTAAAAACGATTTCGGGTAGTTTTTCATATTTGGACGAAGAAGAAAGAAAAACAATAGATATTCCTTCGATAATTGTTACTGTAAAGGCAAAAGAAGCTACTGCGACAAATAATGAAACTAACACCACTTCAGAAGCAGATAACATATCTTCTAACGATGCAACTGCTGATAATAATTCATCTAATTCTATTTTGGAGGATGTAACTTGTAACAGAGAAATCTCTAAAAGCGGAGATGATTTTATTATAAAGATTGACATCAACAAAGGCAGTAATGGTGGATTTGCAAGAGTAAAAGAAACAGTACCTAATGGATTTAATGCGGTGGAAATGGAAAAATCTGGTGCAGTTTTTAAATTTGTAGATAATAATGTAAAGTTTTTGTGGACAAACCTTCCTGAAAACAAATCAACTATCACAGTAAAGTATAAGCTAAAAAGAACAACAGCCCCTTCGGGAACATACAATGTTGACGGGGAGTTCTCTGGCGAATTTTTAATTGTAAATGATGTTCCAAAAAGTGTAAAAATTCCAACAGGAACACTAACTGTAGATGGTGATGCTGAAATAATAGTTGAAAACAACAATAATATTAGTAACAATGAAAATA
>JAGYKU010000055.1 GCA_018401455.1 Flavobacteriales bacterium | reverse complement strand
TCAGGTCTGGGATTAAATATTTTTACTTTTTTCACTACTTCTAATGCATCTTCAAGTTTATCATTTTTTAATGAAAATGAAATCATTCCTCCAAAATCTTTCATTTGTTTTTTGGCTACTTTATGATTCGGATGATTTTCAAACCCAGGCCAAAATACTTTATTCACTTTAGGATGATTTTTTAAAAAATATGCTATGATTTTTCCGTTTTCGCAATGTTGTTTCATTCTTAAATGCAAAGTTTTGATACCTCTTAAAACTAAGAATGCATCCATTGGACCACAAATTGCTCCACAACTATTCTGAATTCGATACATCTCATCAGCAATCTTGTTGTCATTGACCACCAAAGCCCCCATTACAACATCTGAATGCCCTCCTAAATATTTTGTAGCTGAATGCATCACAATATCAGCCCCTAAATCTAAAGGTGTCTGTAAATAGGGGGTTGCAAAGGTATTGTCCACTGCCAACAAAATATTATTTGATTTAGCAATTCTAGACATTTCTTCAATATCAATTATTTGCATTGTAGGATTAGTTGGAGTTTCAACCCAAAATAATTTAGTTTTAGTATTTATTTTATTTATTACTTCATCCAAATTTATCATATCTACAAAATGAAACTTAATACCATATTTTTCAAAAATCGTTTTGAAAATTCTATAGGTACCTCCATAAATATCGCTTGTGCATATAACCTCGTCTCCTGAATTCAACATTTTGATAACACAATCTATTGCTGCCATTCCAGAACCAAAAGCTGCTCCAAACTTACCATTCTCAAGAACTGCTAAATTAGACTCTAATGCAGATCTTGTTGGATTTTTTGACCTTGAATACTGATATCCTTTGTGAACTCCTATCTCTTCTTGAACATAAGTGGATGTTTGAAAAATAGGTGTCATTATTGCTCCTGTTGAAGCATCTGGATGTAATCCTCCGTGAATTGCTTTTGTTCCGAATTTCATTTTATGCTTTATTAAATTTAAATATATTAGATTAAAAACTATTTTAACAAAACTATGGTTTATTTTTGAAAAATTCAATTATTATGAACCTTATCAACTTTGTACATATGTCTGAAAAATTCAAATTAATGCTTAGAACTAAAAGCGCTGAACAACTTACCAACATGATTCAAAACCAAATTAACTGGGACGATTCTCAACTACAAATGATTAGGGATGAAATTTCTAATAGAGGTATCGAATTTTTTGAAGAACCATCTGAATGGAATGAAAAAGAAATAAAAGAATTGGATCTTGAGAACCCAAAATCTGATTTTGAGAAAAACCTTGCCTTAATAAAGAATGAAGTATCAAAAGAAAATCAACAATATGGAATTAGGATTGTGAGCCAAATTTTAAGTATTGCTTCAGTTATTGTATCGTTTATTAGTTTAATGTTTCTATCATTATTAGGTCAAAATTTCAGACTTGTTTTATTATTTTGCCTTCTAATGTCCATTGCATCACTAATTTTATTTGTGCGTAAATTCTTTAAAACTTCTTTTGTCATAAGTAGTTTTTCGCTATTCGTTATTTCATTTATTGCTGTTTTGGCATTCTTTCATATCTCATAATTAAAGGAGTTGACTTAAAAAAATGTAGAATAAAACATTCTTTGTATGTTTGCAAAAAAAATACCTTATGAAAATTTTTTACAAACTCCTTTTAGTACTTTCAATTGGCTTATTTTTTAACTCTTGCGTTGAAAGTGAACAAAACAAAGATGTCAATCAAAATGAACCAAAAAATGTAGATCAGAAGGTTGATACTGTATCCCAAAATTTGTCAGACTCTGAAGTTAATGATGAAGTTTCATACCATTCAGTTAGTGAAGATTTTATATCCAATTTAAACAAAACATTGACTCAAAATAAAGTAACTTCATTTGAAGATGTAGCACAACTTTATTCACCCAAAGACCCTTACGCAGAAGGTAATTACAGTTATAATCTTACGACCAATGTAATTGACGAAAAAGTTACTATTTTGGAAATTATCACCGAAGGCATAATGGACGATTCTTTGGATGGATTAAAAATTATTATTGAATTGGATTCTTCACAAGAATTTCTTCAAGTAATTTCAATCAAAGAAGCATACAAGTGTAAACAAGGAAGAGGGCAACAAGATTGGAGTTCGGAATTGTGTTTATAATACGTACCTTTGTTTTCAAATAATCAATTAAGTCAAAAAACCTGTGGGAAAATTTGAAGAATTAGGCATTAAACCATCTTTTGTAAAAGCCTTAGAAGAATTAAATATTACGATACCAACTCAAATTCAGTCGGAAGCTATTCCTGTTTTGCTAAATGATGTCGTAGATATGGTAGGGCAAGCACAAACTGGAACTGGAAAAACAGCCGCCTATGGTTTGCCTTTGTTACAAAAAATAAATCCTAAAAATGATGCCGTTCAAGGATTAATTCTTTGTCCTACAAGAGAATTGGGACAACAAGTTGCCAAACAATTGTTCAAATTCACCAAATATTCTGATAAAATATTTACAGAAGCGGTTTATGGAGGTTCGCATATTGAAGCTCAAATTCAAGCCCTCAAAAGAACAACACACATCGTTGTAGCAACTCCAGGAAGATTAATTGATTTAGTCAAAAAAAAGGCAGTTGATTTGAGTGGTGTAAAAACCGTAATTCTTGACGAAGCAGACGAAATGCTTTCAATGGGTTTCAAAAAAGAATTGGATGAAATTCTTTCTTACGTAAAAGGCGCTAGAAGTAAATGGCTTTTTTCTGCAACCATGCCAGATGGAATTAGACAAATTGTAAATAATCATCTATCTCCAGATGCTGTTAGAATTGCTATCAATCCCAAAAATCAAGTTAACAAAAATATAGATCACAAATATTTGGTTTGTGATGATAGAGATAAGTTCAATGTATTGTTACAATTTCTTCAATCCGAAAAAGAGGAAAGAGGTGTTGTATTTTGCAGAACAAAAGAAGCGACCAGAACACTTGCAAAACAATTAATTGCCAAAAACATCCCTGCAGAAGGAATTCACGGAGATTTAAAACAAATTGAACGTGACAAAGTGATGAGAGCTTTCAAAAATGAATCTTTGAGGATTTTAGTTGCAACAGACTTAGCTGCTAGAGGTCTTGATATAGAAGGATTGGCTTTTGTAGTACATTATCAATTGCCAGACAAAGACGAATATTATACACACCGAAGTGGAAGAACCGCTAGAGCTGGTAAAAAAGGAATTTCACTTTGCTTGGTAAATACCAAAGAAGTTAAGCAAATTAGATTCATCGAGAAAAACCTTCATATTAGTTTCAAACAAGTTAGAGCTGTTGGTTAATTAGATAATTGATTAATTTGGTAATGAAATAATTTTAGAATGAGTCAATTAACCAATTAACAGTATTATCCAATTATCTAATTAAAAAAGTTATTCTTTTTCAAAAACGCAACACCATTGGAAATTGCATCATCAATGGAATGGTATTCAAATTGGTAATTTTCGATAAGTTTTTTATTGTCATAATAGTTTATACCGTGAGAAGTATTCGCACTTTCTTTGGTGAGAATTGGTTTTTCGTTTTTTAATTTGGCTTTGATCAAACTCAATCTCCATCCGATATCAGTTAGTAATTTGGGTGCGTAAATAGTTGGAACAGGACAGTTGGTTTGTTTTGCAATTTTAGTAAAAACGTCTTTGTATGAAATATTTTGTCCAACAACAATGTGTTTCTCTTGTGACTTTCCCTTTTCCATAACCAAAATCATTGCCCTCGCTACATCTCTCACATCTACAAAACCATTGATGCCTTTGGTATAAAACTTCAAGCCTTTTATAGCAGATTTGAAAATAGTGCCACTACTGTTATTCCAATCACAAGGACCTAAAATCACTCCAGGATTGATAATGTAAGTTGACATTGTTTCTGAATTAGCATCAATAACTAATTGCTCAGATTTGTATTTTGTAATACTATAAAAAGAATTTGAAGTACTTTCAGTCCATGGCGAAGATTCACTGTAATGATTACTGTTTTTGGTTCTTCCCAAAGAGGCAATAGAACTCACAAACCCAAACTTTTTCACATTTTTGTCTTTGGCTAATTTCAAAAGTTTTCTTGTTCCTTCCAAATTAACTTCAGTCATCAAATTATATTCATTTTTATCAAAAGAAACAATCGCAGCGGCATGAATGATTTCATCAACTTCTATATTCAATTCTAAATGATTCAAATCAAATTCTACCCAGTTTATTTTTTCATAAAGTGATGCAATTTGATAATGTTCAAACAATTGAGCAACATTAGCTATATTACTAGATTTTCTTTTGGCTGCATAAACTGTTACATCCTCCATTTGTGATAATTCAACTAAAATATGACTTCCTACCAAACCAGTAGCACCTGTAATTAATATTTTTTTTTGAGACATATTGAAGAATTTAGCATCTTTGTAAACTTATGATACAATTATCTTGTAAAAATAAAAATTTAAACGGAGTTATCGAATTGACTTCTTCTAAAAGTGAAAGTAATCGTGTTTTAATAATCCGTGCACTTACTAAAGGTAATTTGGAAATTCAAAATTTATCGGATGCAGAAGATACCAAAGTATTAGAAAAAGCACTCGCAGATTATCCATCTTGCAAAGAAATCAATGTGGGACATGCAGGAACTTCATATCGTTTTTTAACTGCATTTTTGGCGACAAGAGAAAAAGGAAATTGGATACTCACAGGTTCTGAAAGAATGAAAGAAAGACCCGTTTCTATTTTAGTTGAAGCATTAAGAAGTTTAGGAGCAAATATTCAATACCTTGAAAAAGAAGGTTTTCCTCCTTTAAAAATTGAGGCTTCCCCACAACTCAAAAATGAAGTCACGATTGAAGGCAACATCAGTAGCCAATACATATCAGCTTTATTGCTCATTGCGCCTACTTTGAAAAATGGGTTAATCATCAAAATCGAAGGAACAACCACTTCTCTACCCTACATCAAAATGACCATTGCTTTGATGCACTATTTTGGCATTCAGATTTTGTGGGATGAAGTACAAAACATCATTTCTATTGCTCCACAAAATTATCAACCTAAAAAATATGAAATCGAAGCAGATTGGAGCGCTGCATCTTATTGGTTTGGAATCATTGCATTGTCAGAAATAGGTTCTTGTTTGCATCTGAAAGGTTTGAGAAAAGAAAGTTTACAAGGCGATGCAGAATTGACATCAATCTACGAATATTTTGGTGTTTCGGCTACTTTTGAAAATGGTAATTTAATCATTACTAAAATTTCTAACCACAATTTAGATTCAATTCATCTCAACTTGAAAAATACTCCAGACATTGCTCAAACAATTCTTTGTACTTGCGCTGGATTAAACATTGAAGCAAAAATAGAAGGTTTGCACACACTCAAAATTAAAGAAACTGACAGAGTTTCGGCCATGAAAAACGAATTGAGCAAATTTGGTGTGCAGCTGGACATCTTATCTAACGATGCTATTTTCTTACATCAACATAATGGATTGCAAACACCTCAATCCCCCATAGAAACCTACCAAGACCACAGAATGGCAATGGCTTTCGCCACACTTTCTGTAAAATGTAATCTACAAATTAAAAACCCTGATGTTGTCAAAAAATCTTATCCTAATTTTTGGAAAGATCTGGAAAACATAGGAATAGAAATCATTCACTAGTAAGATAAATTCCTTACTTTTGTTATCAATATCAAAACAAATAAATACACATGAAATTTTATTTACTATCACTTATTTCATTAATTTCTGTAAGTTTTTCCGCACAAACCAAAATGAGTAGCGAAACAAAACAGTATTTCAAAAAAATTGAAACCACTTTTGCAAATCAAGATATTTCTCAAGATAAAATCGCTACAGAATTTCCAAATCTTCCAATTTATAAAGTAAATGGAGAATTTTGCATTTCAACTGTTGCCAAAGTAGATGCTAATTTCAAAAAAGAAGCAATTAAAGACAATTACCTTACGACACACATTGGAGAAGTCATCACATTAAAAATTCCGCTTAGAAATATTTCTGAAAACATAGATTTTGAGAATGTTACAATTTTAAAAATTGCAGAGCGCATTCAACCAGATATACATAAAATGATTGTGGACACTCGCTCTGATAGTGTTTGGCAAGGAATCAATTTGCCACAAGGATATACTGGCAAAAATGTTCTCATCGGAATTACAGATTGGGGATTTGATTACGAGCATCCGATGTTTATGGATACCACACTTTCGCAAACTAGAATTAGAGCTGCGTGGGATCATTTCAAAATAGTTGGTAATCAACCTTCTGGAATGAACTACGGTGTGGAATATACTACTCCTTCTGAATTGATGGCAGCTAAATCTGATACCGCTGGAACTTATTACGATTACGCAACACACGGAAATCATGTGGCAGGAATCGCTGGGGGAAGTGGCGCAGGATTGCAATATAGAGGTGTTGCTTTCGAAGCGGAATATCTTTTCAATTCTATCCAACTGGACGAAGGTGCAGCTATTGATGCTTTCAACTGGATGAAAAGCATTGCCGATGCTGACGGAAAAAGATTGGTCATTAATATGAGTTGGGGTTTATATTATATGGGGACAATGGACGGCACTTCACTTATAAGTAATGTTATCAATACTTTATCTGATGCAGGTGTAGTATTTGTAACTTCCGCTGGAAACAACGGAAATGTGAATTTTCACATCAAAAAAGAATTCAATAATGATAGTATTCGTTCTAGAGTTACTTTTTATGGATACAACCAACATCCTCAAATGTGGGGACAATGTATTTCTATATGGGGGCAACCTTCAATGCCTTTTGGAACAAGACTAGAAATTTACAATAGTTCGAATGTTTTAGTGGGTTCTTCTAATGTTTACAAAACGGATTTAGACAATGGATACCACGATACCATTATGGTTTTGGGGACAGATACTATTTTTTACAATTTAACTATTGACGAAATACATCCATTGAACAATAGACCACATATCAGATTAAGAGTGAAAAATACCAATACCAACTCAAAAGTTGTTTTATCCTCTTTTGCTCCAACAGGAACTGTTCATTATTGGAATGTTGTGGAATTAAGCAATGGCGTTGGAAATTGGGGATTAGCACTTGCAGCTTTTGGAAATGGAGGTGTTAGTGGCAATTCTGATTATAGTATTGGAGAACCCGCTTGTACAGAAAGTGCTATTTCAGTTGCTGCTCACGTTTCGGAAAACTATTCTCAATCAGGAGTTGCTTTCCCTGGAAATAGAGCAAGTTTTTCTAGCAAAGGACCCACTTACGATGAAAGAATGAAACCAGATGTTTCTGCACCAGGTTCTGGAATAGTTTCTTCTATTAATTCCTACACTACAAATAGTTTTAATTCTGTTGCAAATGTAAGTTTCAACGGGAGAACTTATCATTTTGCAAGTTTTTCTGGTACATCAATGTCATCACCTGCCACAGCGGGAGTTGTAGCTTTAATTTTAGAAGCCAATCCTCAACTCTCTGCCGAACAAGTAAAAGATATCATAAAAAACACAGCACGACAAGATAATGTTACTGGAATAATTACCTCACCAGGCAGCACGCTTTGGGGTATGGGAAAAGTTACTGCTACTTCTGCTATAGAAATGGCTTTAAATACTGTTTCTGTTAATATTAAAGAAGAAAAAGGTTCAATTTTACTTTTCCCTAATCCAGCAAACGATTTTGTTTCCATTTACAAAGATTTCGAAGGAACATTAGATTACCAAGTTTTCAATCTCCAAGGAAGTTTAATTTCCGAAGGAAAGTTGAACGACACCGAAACAATTTATATCTCTGATTGGGCAGAAGGACTTTATTTTATTCAAATTCAAACTCCTGAAAGGAATGTTACTTTGAAATTTGTGAAAATTTGAGTTTGGAGTTTGGAGTTTGGGGTTTGAGTTCGGAGTTTGGGGTTTGTCGACCTTGTGGAGACATCTGCTTTTAGTTGAAAATTGAAGGTTATAAATTATAGAATAATAAAAATGAATGAATGACCCAATTACATATATTTATAGTATTGCTGCTTTGCAATGTGTAATATTTATTTTGATTAGAAAAAGAAAACTTTTATTGTTCAAATTTTGATTACTTTACTTTTATGTTTTTTATTTTTCTCTATTATTCCGAATTTCTTTATACACAATCAAGATTTTAATGAAATGCAAATGTGGATTACCTTTTATGGTAATTCATTTAGTGTTTTGGATATTCGGCCCTCTTCAGTTACATTTATATTCCTTGTGTTTTTGATGTTGAGAAATATACGAAAGGTTGATGAGATTGTTGAGAATAAGGGAGATTAATTGTTGTTATTTTATTGATATTCACGAAAACCTTATTAATATATCTGACTATTTCTATCATAAGGAATTAAGGGAAGATTGGTAGTTTGATTATTTTTAATTACAAAAATTAAACAAACGCTTTCTTAAAAACCTATTTTCCTAAATTTTTGTTAAAAAAATTAGGAACAAGCATCAATTTATTTTTTGGTTCGTCATTTGTTTATACTTTTATATTCAAAATAAAAAATTGATAAGATGAAGAAAGCATTTGTAGTATTTTTATTATTCACATTAAGTTTGTGTGTTCCAACTCAAGGAATAAAAGCTCAATATAAACTTGATTTTAAAATCAATAATTTACCCGACACTATAAAAACAGTTTACCTGCTAAAGTATTTTGGTGACAAATTACAATATGCAGATACAACTGAAATAAAAAGCGGTAAAGCTACTTTCTTAAAGAAAAATTACCCAGGAGGGATGTATGCCTTCTATACTGGTGCAAGTTATTTTGAGTTCGTAATTTCCGACCAAGACAAAAATATTTCTATCGAAACTACCAACAATAATTTCATAAAAGATATGAAAATCATCAAGTCTGATGAAAACAAAATTTTTTATGAATACATTAATTTTATTGGCTCCAAAAGACCTATTTCTGAGCAGTTGGTTAAAGAAAGAGAAGCCCTAGATCAAAAAATTATAACAGAAATAGAAGACGATATAACAGAAATAGAAGACGATGAATGGTATACCGTTTATGAATCTAAAGATGGCTCTTTAAAACTTCAAGTAAAGTTTGAAATATCTCAAAACTTATGCGGTCAAAATTCACCTACAAAATTTTTATACCGATATAAGGGAAATTTAGAAAATGTTGAAAATTATGGGAATTGGGAATTGGATTACTTAGATTGCAATGATGTAAAATACACTATGACAGGATATGCTCCACTTTCAAGTAATTGTAAAAACATGTCTGGCATTGAAGAAATGGAGGAATTTAATATGGATGAAAGAGAAGAATCTCTTACAGCAAAGAAACTAATTGAAATAAGGCCAAATGTTGGCAACGCCAATGAATATTTTAGTCTCCCTATAAAAGAATCACTAGACCCAAAAAAGTATAGCGTAAAAGTAAAAGCTATTAATGACCAATTAATTGCACTGGATAAAGAAGTTAAGCAATTTCAAAAAGACATCGTGAAAAAACACAAAGGAAAATTAATTTCTAAAATTTTGAATATGTCAGTAGAAATTGAAATTCCTACAGAAACTCCAGATTCTTTAAAAGGTCTCTACTTGAGAGATCACTTTTGGGACAATATCGACTTAACTGATGAAAGATTGGCTAGAACACCTATTTTTAGTAGTAAAGTGGAGTACTACTTCAAAAATTTGGTGTATCAAATTCCTGATAGTATCGTAAAACAAGCGTCTTTTATCATCGACCAAGTGAAAGACAGCACAGATATGATGAAATTCTTACTCAACTACGTTCACGTAAATTACGAAACTTCAAACATTATGGGAATGGATGGAGTTTACGTGGGAATGTCTTTAAAATATTATTGTCCGCCTAACAAAAATAAAGCGTGGTGGTATCCAGAACAAAACTTGGCAGACAGATGCGAAAAAGCAATGACTTGGGAGCCTTTACTTTTGGGGAAAGTTGCGCCTAATCTTAGATTAGCTGATACAACTGAAAAAAAATGGATCAATGTGCACGAACTTCCCAACAAACATAAAGTGTTGATATTTTGGGATCCAGACTGTGGACACTGTAAAAAAGAAATTCCAAAATTACTCAAAGTTTATCACGAACTATTAGACAAAAAACAAGATGTGGCTTTCATAGGAATCGGCACTGAATTGGATAATGAGAAGTGGAGAAAAATGATTAAGGAAAAAAATATTGATTTTATAAACCTATCTGACTTTCCTGATGCCAATAAAAACGCTGCTCAATATGTTTATGAAATGAGAGTAACGGATTATCCGAGTTTGAATTTCAGAAAAACATACGATTTATTCTCTACTCCGCAGATTTATCTTTTGGACGAAAACAATAAAATTGTAGCAAAAAGATTAGATGCAAATAATTTGGCTAGAATATTGGAGAGAAGATTAGACATCACATTAGATTATAAAGAAGAACCTAAAGACGACAAAAAGAAAGATACTGATAAATAAAAAGAGAAGTTGTTCTTAAAGTTCTGAATTAATTTTCTTATATTTACGATATTAACAATTAAAAAATTATAGTTATGTTCAAAAAAATCACATTCGCAATACTTTTCTCAATGATTACATTGATGGGTTTCAGCCAATTCAAATTTGGAGAAACTTACGCTTCAAAATCAGAAGATGGCGCTACAAAATACCTCAAAGTATATGAAGATGGATTGGTTTTGATGGTGGCTACAAAAGATGAATTAAGTAAAGTTCAAGAATATTTCCATAGAGATTCAGAAGAAAAAGACTACATCATTCTATACAGAAGCCAAAGTAAAATCAAAGATGGCTCGAAAGCTTCTTTTGTATTAGATAAAGATGGTAATAAAATCAACTGTATTGCTCAAGGACAAGGAGAAACAATATCTCTAGTTATGCTATCTCCCAATATGGGAAAACAAGAAACCATCTTTACACTTGTTAAGTAAAAAAAACTAACTCATCTTTAATTAAAAAATTCTGAATTCAAATTAATGAAAATTGTTTTTATGGGAACTCCAGAATTTGCTGTAGAAAGTCTTAAGCAAATTCACGAAAGTCATCATCAAGTAGTAGGTGTAGTTACAGCAACTGATAAACCTGCTGGAAGAGGACAAAAGTTGAGTTTCTCTGCTGTTAAAAATTTTGCTTTAGAGCTCAACTTAAATATCCTTCAACCCGAAAGTTTGAAATCTCAAGATTTCATCGACCAATTAAAAGCATTAGATGCTGATTTATTCGTGGTAGTTGCTTTCAGAATGTTGCCCGAAATGGTATGGAAAATGCCTTCAAAAGGAACTGTGAATCTTCACGCTTCGTTACTTCCCCATTATAGAGGTGCAGCTCCAATCAACTGGGCAATCATCAACGGTGAAAAAGAAACGGGTGCTACCACTTTCTTCATTGAAGAACAAATTGATACTGGAAACATTATCGATCAGTTTAAAGTTACTATCAGTGATAATATGAACGCTGGAGAATTACACGATATTTTAATGATTAAAGGTGCGAAATTCTTAGTAAATACGCTAGACAAAATCGAAAAAGGAACTTTCGAAGAAAAACCTCAAAACGCAATTCAATCCGAAAACTTAAAAAAAGCATTCAAGATTTTTAAAGAAACTTGCGAAATCAATTGGAATGAGGATGCTGAAAAAATTCACAATCTTATAAGAGGACTTTCTCCTTATCCAGCAGCTTTTACCAACTTATTACTTAATGATAAAGAATTCATTACCAAAATCTATCAAAGTGAAATTTGTAATGATATTGATTTAAATCCTAAAGAAATTCAAACGGACTTCAAAACTACTTTAGAATAGGAACAAAAAATGGTGCTATTAATATTTTAGAACTTCAGATTGCAGGAAAGAAGAGAATGGATATAAAATCCTTTCTGAATGGAAATAAAGAGTACTTTTCGAATTGCTTGATGAATTCACCCAAAATTCTCCATATCACAACTTGGTATCCCAATGAAACTGACCCTCAATTGGGTGTTTTTATTCAAAAACACATTCACATCGGACATTCTTTTGCACAAAATGTAGTCATCGCACTCATCGCATCTGACAAAATAAAAGCATCCAAACTTATTACTAAAAACGAAAATGGCGTAACTGAAATAATCGGTTATTACAAGGTGAAAAAGGGTAAAAAGTGGAGTAATTACAAAAATCAAAATCATATTATCACCAAAATTTTTCAACACTTTTTGACACTGAATTTCAAACCAGATTTTATTCATTGTCATGTGAGTGAAAAAAACATCAAAATTGCACAAAAGTTTTTTAGAGGTTTTCCAATATTGGTAACTGAACATTGGTCTGGGTTTTTAAACGGAAAATTTGAATTACTTTCCAAATCCAAGCAAAAACAAAGAATTAAAGAAATCAACGCTTGCGAAAATGTGATTTGTGTTAGCGATTTTCTCAAAATTGCTTTAATCAAGTATGGAGTAACTTCAAATATTCAGGTGATTCCAAATATTATTGAAAACAAAAGCATTAAAGAAACTTTTAATCAAAATTTTAAATTTTTGGTAGTAGCAGATTTAGAAGATGAAATCAAAAATATCAGTGGAATTATTCGTGCTTATAATACTTTAAACACTAAAAATCATAACACTACACTTACTATTATTGGAGATGGAAAGGATAGAGAAATTTTTGAAGAATCGGCAAATTCTAATTCAAAAATTGAGTTTTTAGGTCGAAAAGACAATGACTTCGTTTTACAAACACTACCCACTTATGATTGCTTGCTTGTAAACAGTTTTTACGAAACTTTCTCGATGATTACAGCAGAAGCGCTTTTGTCTGGAGTTCCTGTTATCGCTACCAAATGTGGCGGTCCTGAACAATTTATCCATAATGAAGTAAATGGTTTTTTAGTTGAAATCAACAAACCCTACGAACTCGAAGAAGCAATGTTAAAAATGTTGAATAATCACACAACTTTTCTACCCAAAAATATAAGTGAAAATATCTCTAAAAGATTGAGCATTTCTGCGGTAAGAAAGCAATTTGAAAGTTTGTATCAGGAACACTAATAAGATGAATTGAATCTATTTTTCTTCTCCTTTTATGGTTGAGGAAAGGTTCAACTGTCATAATAATTCCTTGCTAGACAAACCGTTATGCACTATACTTTTTTCTATCAGTTCAAATATAAGTTCTAATATTTCAATATCGCTTCAATTGTTCCTTTCATATATCTTTGTAACACTTTTATCATCAGGAGGATTTAGATTAAGACGTATCTTTCTAATGCCAAAAGTCTATAAATTCTCGTTGAGTTCGTCCATTCCTCTCTAAATGGGAAATAGTTTATGCTTGTCAAAATCTCTGCTAATTTCTTTGCTAAATCTTTCTAGGATTTTCTAATTTTACGATATTCTGAAAAAGTGTTAATATATTGAAATCCAATATGAAATCGTTCTCCATTAAAAATGGTTTCCGTCTTTGCATATTCACGGTTGAACTTGTCCTGCCCATTCGTAAACATCTTGAACAATTGTTTATGAATTTTAAGCAATGAATTGAGTCCTTTATTTTATTGACTTTCTAATAATTCTTCTACTCGTTTAGAAACTTTAAACTTTCAAATACTAAAAGAACTTTTCATAATATTGGCTAAATTATGGAACGTTTTTGTTAATGTATTTTAAATCAGGGTCTAAATATTGATAGTTATTTTCCATACAAGTGTATAACTTTGTCAATAGTCAGCATCTGAAACAAGCCTGTTTTCCAATCAACATAAAGTTGAATTAATTCTTTTGTGGGGCTCAAACCTTCAAACATAGTTCAATAGCATTAGCCGTATTTTCCAAGGTTTTTAGGTCAGAAAATTTACTCCCATTAAATTAGATTTTTTCGGTCTATATCTATTGTTTTATATTGCTTTTATGTTTAAATATATCTACAAAGTTATGAAATTTCATCAATTTATGATTTTATTTACGGTTCGTAAATAGAATAGTGAATCCTGCTAAAAGAAGTTTCGTTCTAGATTTAATTTTGCTTGAGTTACGAAGAAATGAAATACAAAGCGAACGTGACTCAATTTGATTTGCGTATGTTGAACTTCGCTTTCTCGATGGTCAATGTTAAAATGTTGAATAATCACACATCTTAACTCCCAAAATATAAGTGAAAATACTTCAAAAAGATTGAGCAATGCTATATAAAAACAATTTGAAAATTTTATATTCAGAATTACTTTTCTAAAAAATAATCTGATGGGTACTCCATTAAAATCAAAATGTTTTCATTTGATTTTCTAAATAACGTTTGTAAGGCTCTCTGATGTATTGTGGCAGATTGCAGAAGAATGCAAAGATGGTGCATAATTAGGCAACTGCGCAAATTTTATTTTGATAAATTTACCTTTATTAGCAGGTGGCGGTAAATTCAATCACATCTAGCATCACTTCATTGAGTTTTGAAGTTGGAATTTTTTGCATTCTATTTTCATAAACTTTCATTGCAACTTCCAATGCTTTGTGGATTCTTTGTTTGGTCAAAGCAGAAATAAATAAAATCGGAACATCAGTAAAAGGCGCCAATCTTTCTAGGATTTGCTCTTCAAATTCTTTCATAGTATTGGTTTCTTTGTTTTCTACCAAATCCCATTTATTGACCAACACAACCAAACCTTTTCTGTTTTTTTCAATAACAGAAAAAATATTCATATCCTGACTTTGGATTCCATCTTGAGCATCGAGCATAAACAAACAAACATCACTGTTTTCAATTGTTTTGATGGAACGCATCACAGAGTAAAACTCAATATCTTCGTGAACTTTGGCTTTTTTTCTAATACCAGCAGTATCTACCAAAACCATATCAAAACCATAAGCATTGAATCGTGTATCAATAGAATCTCTTGTAGTTCCAGAAATATCTGTTACAATATTTCTATCTTTTCCTATCAAAGCGTTGGTAAGTGAAGATTTTCCAACATTTGGTTTTCCAACAATCGCAATTCTTGGCAAACCTTCTATAGTTTCTTCTTCAACTACTTCTGGCAATTGAGCCACCAAAGCATCTAATAAATCTCCTGTTCCTGCTCCACTAATAGCCGAAATACTGTAAACTTCTCCTAAACCAAAATTGTAAAACTCAAACGAATCTTGCTCTCTATTATGATTATCTACTTTGTTTGAGACTGTCATAATTGGCTTTTTTGTTCTTCTCAAAACATCCGCTACAGCTTCATCCAAGTCTGTAATTCCTGACTCTACATCGACCACAAAAATGACTAAATTTGCCTCTTCGATAGCTATAAGTACTTGTTTTCTGATTTCATCTTCAAAAATATCCTCAGAACCTTGAACAAATCCTCCAGTATCGACCACAGAAAATTCTACTCCATTCCATAGAGATTTCCCGTAATGACGGTCTCTTGTTACCCCACTTGTTTCTTGAACAATGGCTTTTCGAGACTCTGTAAGTCTATTAAATAAAGTCGACTTACCTACATTAGGTCTTCCCACAATGGCTACTAAATTTCCCATAATATAATTTCAATCTTATTGATACCCAAATTTCCTTAATTCATCCTCTCTATCTCTCCAGTCTTTATCCACTTTTACAAACAGTTCCAAAAACACTTGCATTCCAATAAATGCTTCAATGTCTTTTCTTGCTTCTGTTCCTACAATCTTGAGTTTCGAACCTTGATGACCAATTAATATTGGCTTTTGCGAACTTCTAGAAACATAAATGATAGCTCTGATTTCTACAATTTTTTCTTTCTCTTTGTAATGTTCAATCTCAACTTCTGTGGAATATGGAATTTCTTTTGAATAATTCTCGAAAATTTTCTCTCTTATAATTTCCGACACAAAAAAACGCATCGGTTTGTCTGTTAATTCTTCTTTATCAAAAAACGCTGGTCCTTCTGGTAAAAGACTTATGATTTTTGGCATAATGAAATCTGTACTCAAACCATAAAGCGCACTCATTGGAAGTATTTCTGCTCTAGGTATTAATGCTTTCCAATTTTCAACACACGCCAAAAGTTTCTCGTCATCTTTGTTTAAATCTACTTTATTGATCAAAACCAAAACTGGAGCACTGTGTTTTTGAATACGTTCTAAGGTTTCTTTATGAGCCGTTTCCTTTTCAAAAATATCTGTCACCAACAAAATCACATCAGCATCCGTAATGGCAGCTGATACCATTTCCATCATATTTTCGTGAAGCTTATAACTAGGTTTCAAAACCCCTGGCGTATCACTAAATACAATCTGGTAATCGTCTCCGTTTACAATTCCTTTAATTCGATGTCTTGTAGTTTGTTTCTTTGAAGTAATGATAGACAACTTCTCCCCTACCAACTTATTCATCAAAGTTGATTTCCCTACATTGGGGCTTCCTAATATGTTTACAAATCCTGCTTTATGCATAAGAGCGCAAAGGTACAAAAGATTTTAAATCTAAATTGTATTTTTCAGTTATTCAGTTTTTTAAAATTAGTTGTTAGTGTGTAGGAATAAAAGATTAGTTGTTTATAGACATCTCCACAAACAAATACGCTTTAGTCTTCATCTATAAGTCGATGTGACAAACATAAAATCCAAATCACCCATTTTTAATTTAACTCATTAACAATTAACCATTAAAAATCATCCCATTTTCAAATTAATCAATTATCAAATTAAATCACCTCCACTTCCATTTCAAATCTTTATGCAATTTCAAACCTGTACTTTTGGAAATTTGCTGTATCAATTTCGCCAACATCACAAAATCAGAGATATGCTCTTTGGGAATAATGATAGATGAACCTGTTTTCAACCTAATAAAAAGATGTGTGTCGATTTCTGCAATCATCATAATTTCTGAATAAGATATAAAACTCTCATTTTTATCATCGGTGATGTGAATTTTATTATCTCTGATACTCAATGTCACAGGTCTATCAAACATTTCTTTATGATTTTGTTTGATGTATTTTCTGTATTTCTGTTTGTAAACCCATCTAGAGTAAAAAGGAAATATCATCAACCAAAAAAATGCCAATCCTCCAAATACAATTGCAATGTTTTTCTGATTTCCCAATGTATATGACAATACTCCAAAAACGATATAAATCGTAGGCACTAGAAACCATCCAATTTTTCTTCTTCTGTTTACAGATTTAGATTTTGAAGCTGCAAAAAGTTGATACGTTAGATAATCCGATTCCTTTATTATGTAGGTTAACATATGGTTTTAATTGTTTTGAGGGTGTTGAATTTCATATTGGTAAGCATCAATTGTAAACTTCCATCTAGTATTTATTTTATTTAAAATTTCATCAGAAATTGGTGTGAATTTATTCTTTTTATAACTTCCTTCTGCTTTCAAGTAATTTTCTATCTCAGGTTTTACAGCACTAAAATCTCCTAATTGTATTTTTTTGTATATTTTTTCAATAGTCTCAACAGGATTTTGAGAAAGTTCTTTATAACTGATTTCAACTTTATTCCCTTCAGGAATTTCTTTCCAATCACTCATAAATTTTTTCATACTTGTTTCATAACAATATAATACTCTTTCTTCAATTGCTTCATCCGAAAAATCTTGCAAAAACTGTGTTCTTATAGTTTTTTGATACAAATGTATGTTGGAATTATATACATCGTAAGGATTTCTGTGAATATGAATAAATTTTGCATTGGGATACATTGATCTAAGCACTTCAATTCTACCCATTGAATGTGGATTTTTCAATAATAATTGCTTTTCAATGCCAACATAATAACTGATATTCTGAAGTAACCAATGATATGCTTTTTTCCAACTCTTTTTTTCTTTTTCAGTAGTTCCTTTAAAAATGTTGTATTTGTCGTAATAACTAATATTTTGAGGGAAAAAAAAAGTTTGCATACCACTCTTCTCAGTAATATTTGTCAAAGGATGCTCTTCTTCACTTGGAGAGTTGGCATTAATCTTAATATTGTCTTGCGGTCTAGTTTTGGGCATAAAAAGATTCAAAACAGGTTTCATAATCGTTTTAGAAATAAAAGCCACTCTAAAGAAAAATGCTTGAAAATTTTCTAGATATCCAAACTTTTTGTCTTTAGATAATAAATAATGTAAATGAGTAGTGCCGCTTCTCCAATGTCCTAAAACAAAAACAGGTGGATTATTTTCGAAGTTAACTTTCTTGATTTTTCTATTGAAAATTATGGATTGCAACCATCTCAAAGGTGCTGTTAAAATGGTCATCAACATTATTTTTCGAAACATTTTCCTATGTTGTTTCGAAATTTTATTTTGCTTTTTCAAAACCTTGAGTAATGTCCAACTTGATATAAATAACTGATGTTGCTTTACTTCGTAATCACTCATTCTAGAATTTTTTATTAGCTTCTTTAAATGCTTCGTTCAATTGTTTAAAATCTAATATTCCGTTATTGTCTTTTAAGAAATTAAGAATGACCAAAGATTTATTGATTCTAATTTCACTACTTTTAACTTTTCCGACTATGTGTAATAGTGACCTTTGCTTTCCGGGAGTTAATTTATGAAAGAATTGACTTCCTATCTCGTCTTGTTCAAGCAATATTTTCATTTCATCTGGCAAAGGTATTCCATATTTACTCTCGTCTGCTTTTATTTCAATCTGAATGTTGTCGCCAAGTTCTAAACCTAATTTCTTTCTGTTTTCTTTGTTGATATTGATAAAAAACTGTCCGCTCCCATCGTGCATTAACGCACAGTGCATATTCAATTTTTGATTCAAAGTACAAACTACTCTTCTTGTCTTTACATTCAACACAAAATATTCAGCCACTTTCTCAGGAACCATAAAATGATAATCCCACAAATTACTGTTAAACTGTTCTATTTTAGTTTCAAACGTTTTCATTCATTCAACAAAAAAACAAATTTACAATTCCACTTTGAATAATAAAAATAAAAAACGCTAATTCAATTGATATCAAACAAATAAAGAGTTTTGCACATAATGTGAATAACTAATCCTTTTTTTATGGACTGAAAATTGATATTTTTGAAAGATGTAAATTTGATTTACTTCAATAAATTTTCTAATAAATCCATACTCAAATGAAAAAGATTTTAATGAGCTTATTTGTTTTTGGAGCAAGTTTTTCAATGTTCAGTCAAGCCGAACTAACTCCTGAAGAACAAGCTTTTCAAGACAGTATCAATTTAGTGAATGCTTCCAATGCTGCTACTGCTGAAGCACAAGAAGCATACAACTTGGGAATTAAATTATTCGGTGAGAATAAAATGAAAGAAGCAGTTGCATCTTTCGATAAAGCCATAGCAGGTGACCCAAAATTTGAAGCGGCCTATTACAATAAAGGAGTGGCACAGTACAAAATGAAAGATTATAAAGGGGCTGTAAATTCTCTTAACGCCCTTATCAAAATGAATGATGAAAATCCAAAAGCATATTTCCAAAGAGGATTAGCACATCAAAAATTAGGTGATTTGGACAAAGCAATTTCAGATTATGACCAAGTTACATTTTTTGATCCTAAAGATGCTAAAGCATTTTATAATGGAGGAACAGTACTTTTTCTAAAAAAAGAATACGAAGATGCTATTAAAAAATTCTCTAGATGCATAGAACTTAAACCCAAATATTTTGAAGCGTATAATGATAGAGGAAGTTGTTATAGAATGATGCAAAAATTCGATATGGCACTAGCTGATTACAATAAAGCTGGAGAATATGGACCAAAACACGCATTTGTGTTTAACAATATCGGCTCAGTAAAAAAATTACTAAAAGACTATGAAGGAGCAAAAAATGCTTTCACAAAAGCAATGTCTTTAGATCCTAAATTTTATTTAGCATACAATAATAGAGGTGCAATGCTTATCGAACAAAAAAAATACGCTGAAGCACAAAAAGATTTTGATAAAGCCATAGAAATTAATTCTGAATATGCTCCAGCATACAACAATAGAGGAATCGTAAAACACCACAATAAAGATTACAAAGGTGCAATAGCAGATTTTGACAAAGCCATTTCACTCAATAAAAATTTCGGAGACGCTTATGCAAATAGAGGCGCTTCTAAAGAAATGAATAGACAAATGGAAAGTGCTTGTGCAGACTGGGGAAAAGCTGCTGAATTAGGCTCTTCTCTTGGCAAAGAATACCAATCAAATAATTGTGAATTTTAAGACCTTAAGAAAATGAAAAATATAAAATTAATAATTTCAGTAATCGCTTTTTCCTTTTTTGGAACATCCAATTACTTCGCTCAAGATATACCTTTCAAAGCCGGAAATTTTAAAGAGGATAAAGACAAATTTAAAATTGCACTCGACCATTATGAAAAGGGAGTTGCTTTCTTAAATATTGGAAACGAAGCTATTTATAATGTTACTAATCCAGAAAATAATTTCAAAGCTGCTTTGATTGAATTTGAAAAAGCTTACTCATTTAACCCTAAAAGTGCTGAACTAAATTTCTTTATGGGAAATGCTTATTTATATACAAACGAAAAATATAAAGCAAAAAAGTATATTGACGAAGCATTTAAATTAAATCCTGAAGTTGATGATTTTCTCTATTTCTATATGGGAATGGTTGCTCAATTAGAAGAAGACTTTACAACAGCTATCAAACACTACAAGAAATTTGAAGGAAGTACAAAATCTAAACAGATCGCAACTTTAGGCCAGATGCTTACCAAAAGGATTAAAGAATGTGAATATGCTCAAGAATTTTACAAAAAACCTGAGCGTGTTTGGGTAGATAATGTTAAAGCAGTAAATTCACCACAAGACGATTATTCTCCTTGTATCACTACTGATGGAACTACTATGATGATAACTTCAAGAAGAGAGAATGGCCATAAGCCTGATGAAGTTGGAGTTTATGATGGTGATATTTATCTTTCTGAAATGAAAAATGGTAAATGGTCTAAACCAGTTAATGTAGGTGCTCCTTTAAATTCTGAATTTGATGAAACAGCATCCATGCTTTCTTATGATGGAAATAAA
>JAGYKU010000054.1 GCA_018401455.1 Flavobacteriales bacterium | reverse complement strand
TGGTGTAATAATTTTGTAACATTTTCACAGCACCTAAATCCATTTTTACACGCCCTTTGTTTTGCTGAGCAAATTTGATAAATTGATTTTTTAACGCTTCTTTATCACATGATTCACAAGGAGGGCAGATTGTAGATTCTGTTTTATTTAATACATAACCACCTTCATTGAAATCTAATATTGCATCTATCTCCTCTTTAGTTAATGTTGGAAACGCAGTCATTGAAGATTTATGGTATTCATTAAAAATAGTTATTGCTCGTTTTGATTTTCCAGAAGCAATTAATGCAGATGGGTTATTTATAAATTCATAGATGTATTCTAATTCTCCTACTTCTGCCCATCTTTGTTTTACACCAGAAAGTTTTGGTCCAGTGCTATTTTTATTAACTTTGTGGCAAGAGGCACAATTTTCTTTGAATAGTTTTTGTCCATTTATTTGTTTATCTGAAGTTACTTTATTATTTTTTTGTGCTTTTTTTTCACTAATAATATCATCTCCTCCAATCATTTTCAACAACATACTATCAATAGTTGAAATTCTTTTGTCTAAATTATTGACATATAAATCTAAAAACTGATCTTGAGCTAAGCCATGCAAACATAACATACGTTCTTCAAATTCTTTAGTTGCAATCAATGTGTTTTGAAACTGATCATTCCAAATAGCTTGGACTTTTGAAGGGTTAAGTTGTAAATATTCTACTGCTGCTATTGCAGAAGCGCTTGTAGTTGCTATACTATCAATAATACTTACACTTGTATAATTAGAAACATCATTAATTTCCCATGTAGATAGTATCGTTGAATCTAATTGAGTAGAATAGTTATTTGTATTCGCAAAACTAAAATAAACACTATCCTTCCATGCTTTGTTCTTTTCTGCGTAGCCCAATTTATCTATTGTCGGTTCATATAAAGGCGGATAAAAATTTAAAGTGTGAATATCAACAGGGGTTAAGAATTGTTCGATTTTTTTAGGATTTTGCCAATCAATTGTTCCATCATCTTTTCGGACTCCTTTATACAGTTCCATATCGCTCAAGACTTCATCTGTAGGAACTTCTACAATAATTGGATTGTCTTTGTTTATCGTAAGATTTTCTCCGTCTTTTCTGGCGTTTAGATAAAACATTCCACCTGTTTCCAATAAATCATCTCCGCTTTTGGTACTCAAACCAGAAGTCAAAATAGTTGTTTTATCCAAAGCTTCTTTCACCTCTAATTCAATCATCCCTGTTATTGGTTTTCCATTTTTATCTAAAAAAGCTCCTTCGGGTATTGCTATAATCATTCCTTGGTCAGTCTGTACAACATCTCCATTAGTTATATCAATATCAAAAAATTGCGGGGCAATCATTTCATCAGCATCAGCCCATTGTGAAGTGCCTTCTTCATTCAATTGGTGCTTTATATTTTCGGAAGCATTATTTTTGTTAAAATACTTTTGATAACCAATTACACCTGCAGTGACAACTCCAGCAACTGCCAAAATCATAATGCCATACCAAGCGGCTTTAGTAATGGTGTATGTTTTTTTTGCTTTTTTGATATTTTCTTTTGTGCCTACATTCTGAACACCTTCCATTATCAACTTTTGTTTTTGAACTTGCTTTTGCAATTCAGGACTTTTATCAAGTTGGTTTTCAAATCTTTTTTTGTCGTCTTCGTTTAATTCACCTTTAAGGTATTGTTCGATGACTTTTATAATTTCTAATTCACTTCTCATTTTATTTCGATTTAAGGATTTTTAGCACCTCTGCAACTGCTGAGGATTATTCGATTTTTAAAAAAGGTACTTTTAAAATCAATCCATCATTTTTTTTGCTCTTTCAATACATTTGTATTTTTGAACTTTCACTGAATTTTCGGATTTATAACCCATTTTTTTGGCAATTTCTTTCACTCGCATTGATTGGTAATAAAATAACTTTAGCAATTCCAAACAGGGATTTCCTAATTGGTAAAGCATCTCTTCTACTTTTTTTAGTTTACTTTCCTTTTCGAATAATGCTTCCCAATCTGTTTCATCAGCAATCAAATATTCAGTTGGAATTTCAAAGTTAGATTTGCCCTTTTGTTTTAATTCTTCACGCCAAACATTCAAACAAATGCCATAAAGAAATGTGTCTAATTTAGCAGTTAATTGAAACGATGTGTCTTTTACTTTTTTACAAAGAATAAGTAACGCTTCTTGAAAAACATCTTTTGCATCATCCTTAGTTCCGCCAAATTTTAAAACTAAAGTTATTACCCTGCTTTGATAGTTGTATAACTTCACCAAGGCTCGATGTTCTTTGCCCTCTCTAATTTTTAATATGATTTCTTGATCTGTCATTGTACCTTTTTCTTCTTAATGGAAGAAATGAAAAAAGGTTAACCATAAAATTAAAAAACTTTTCTTATAATGCTAAGATTCTATGTTTTAATTTAAGTAAACTGCTAAAGAATAAAATCTATCAAATAACATAAAGTTGATTCACCAATTTTTTAGTATCCGCTAAAATTTTGATTCTAAACATCAAAATCACTACAATTCCAATCCCTATTTCAATGAGAGAAAAAATATATCCAAAAACAAAATACGTAATAATTGTCATTAATAGAACCACAGAAAGAATGTTTATCATTGGCTTTTTTACATTTACGATTACATCACCATAATTATTTCTAATCTTTGTAATCTCGCATTTAATTTTATAATTCCCCAATCTTCCCAAGTCATAAACTGGGTAAATTTCGACTTTCTCTCCTTTCTTTAAAATGATTTTACTTTTATCATTTTCAGATTTATAATTATCAAAGAAAACATAATTGAATTTAAAATATTTCATCAAGATTTTATTTTCTTGGTTAAGGTCTATTGCTTTTAATAACTCACCCCTTCAACCACATCTCCAAAAGTTCAATGGCTGCTTTACTGATTTTGGTTCCAGGACCAAAAACAGCTGCAACACCAGCATCAAAAAGAAATTGATAATCTTGTTGAGGAATTACACCTCCAGCAATGACCACAATGTCTTCTCTGCCCATTTTTTTCAATTCTTCAATCACTTCAGGAACTAAAGTCTTGTGTCCTGCTGCTAAAGAGGAAACGCCTAAAAAATGAACATCGTTTTCAACCGCTTGTTTGGCAGATTCATAAGGCGTTTGAAACAATGGACCAATATCCACATCAAAACCAATATCGGCATAACCAGTACTCACCACTTTTGCGCCTCTATCGTGACCATCTTGTCCCATTTTGGCAATCATAATTCTTGGCCTTCTGCCTTCTTTTTGCTCAAATTCTTTGATTAATTCTTGAGCTTTTATAAAATCTTTATCTTCCATAGATTCTGAGGAGTAAATTCCTGAAATAGATTTGATGGTGGCTTTATATCTTCCAAAATGTTTTTCTAAAGCATCTGAGATTTCTCCCAATGATGCTCTGTTGCGAGCACAAATTACTGCTAATTCCAATAAATTTCCTTCGCCAGTTTGAGCGGCATTGCTCAATACAGTTAAACTATCTTGTGTTGCCTTTTCATCTCTTTCTGCCTTCATTTGGTTAAGACGTTCAATTTGAGAAAGTCGCACTTTGGCATTATCGACATCTAAAATGTCAAAAGTTTGTTCTTCATCTGTTTGATAAGCATTCACGCCAACTATAATGTCTTTTACAGAATCAATTTTGGCTTGTTTTCTTGCTGCTGCTTCTTCAATTCTCATTTTGGGAACACCAGATTCAATGGCTTTTGCCATACCTCCCAAAGCTTCCACTTCTTCAATCAATTCCCAAGCTTTATTGGCGATTTCTTCGGTGAGTTGCTCTACATAATGACTTCCAGCCCAAGGATCTATTGCTTGACAAATATTGGTTTCTTCTTGCAAAACCAATTGCGTATTTCTCGCTATTCTAGCCGAAAAATCAGTAGGCAAAGCAATGGCTTCATCCAATGCGTTGGTGTGTAAAGATTGCGTTCCTCCTAACGCTGCTGCCATCGCTTCTATACAAGTTCGGGCTACATTATTAAAAGCGTCTTGCTCTGTAAGACTCCAACCACTCGTTTGGCAATGGGTTCTCAGTGCCAAAGATTTTTCGTTTTTGGGATTAAATTGTTTTACGATTTTTGCCCAAAGCATTCTAGCCGCTCTCATTTTGGCAATTTCCATAAAATGATTCATTCCAATCGCCCAGAAAAATGATAATCTAGGGGCAAAGGCATCAATGTCTAATCCAGATTGAACGCCAGTTCGCAAATATTCCAAACCATCTGCTAGGGTATAAGCCAATTCAATATCAGCTGTTGCACCTGCTTCTTGCATGTGATAACCAGAGATAGAAATAGAGTTGAACTTAGGCATATACTTAGAAGTGTACTCAAAAATATCAGAGATAATTTTCATAGAATGTTGTGGCGGATAGATGTACGTATTTCGCACCATAAATTCTTTCAAAATATCATTTTGAATCGTTCCCGAAAGTAAGGATTTGTCCACGCCTTGTTCTTCTGCTGCCACAATATAAAACGCCATAATCGGCAAAACCGCTCCATTCATCGTCATCGAAACAGACATTTTATCCAAAGGAATTTGGTCAAAAAGAAGTTTCATATCCAAAATAGAATCAATAGCAACTCCTGCTTTTCCTACATCTCCCTTTACTCTAGGGTGGTCACTGTCATAACCTCTATGTGTTGCCAAATCAAACGCTACGGAAAGACCTTTCTGACCAGCAGCTAAGTTTCTTCTGTAAAAAGCATTGGATTCTTCAGCCGTACTGAAACCAGCATATTGTCTTATGGTCCAAGCCTTTTTGATATACATAGTAGAGTAAGGTCCTCTCAAAAAAGGTGCAATTCCAGAAACATAATTCAGATGCGTTAATTTCTCGGAATCTTTTGCAGTGTAAAAAGATTTAATTTCAATTTTTTCTGGTGACTCAAAAGTTCTAATTTTTGGAGTAACTTCAGAAGTTGGCTTTAGAGGAGTTATATCTTTAAATGATTTTCTCATCTCAATGTTTAGTTTTTAGTTTGTGATAATCTATACGATTTCAAAAATTTACTATCGTTTTCTATAGTTGTAAAATCTTCTTGGTTTTTTTCATTGGAATTAACGTGTTTGTTCGTTCCAATTAAAATAATTTCTTTTTGTTTGTATTGTGCAATTTTTTCTTGCAAATCAGCCGAAAGTTTATTGGCAACAATGCCTTTTTCAAAAGCAGCAATAAAACCATCTTGATTTTCAATTTCTTGAAATATTTTCCAAGATTGTTCAATAATGATATCGGTCAATTGTTCAATATAATACGATCCATTGGATGCATCTTTTACTTGATTCAAATAGGCTTCTTCTTGTAAGATGAGGAAAATATTTTTTGCCAAACGACTCGAATCAGATTGTTTGTCGGTGAGGTTATAATCGTAAGGTAACGTTTCTATACTATCTGCTCCGCCTATAAAAGATGCCATTGCACTGATAGTTCCTCTTAAAAGATTGTTGTGCACATCCAAATTGGAGTAATAAAAATTAGATGTAACACAGTGAATGTTGGCACTTACTTCTTTTTCCGAAACACCATATTCATTCAATAAAGTTGCCCACAATGTTCTGAACGCTCTGATTTTTGCCAATTCAGGAAAATAAGAATGACCGATTGCAATCGTAAAACTAATGTTTTGAGCGGCTTCTTTCGCTGCTATTCCTTTGGATATTTGATAGCATAAATATTCATTGGCAATACTCAAAATCATACCCAACTGGTTTTGAACACTTCCTCCTGCATTGGCAAAAAGACTTCCATCTATGTGGAAATGATTTACATCTAAATGTAATTTTTCATTATTTTGAGAAATATAATCTCCAATAGGATCTGAGAGAATTTTGAGGTCTAAAGTAGTATAATCGTATTGGTGCTTTTCGCAAAATTGTTGTATTTGTTTTTGAAAAAGCTGATAATGGTCGTATTTTACAAAAATTCTTGTTGAAATAATGTCCAACATAATGTTTTGAAAAGTAACTTCCAATTGCGTTAGGGAAACATCATACAAGTGAATCGCATTTACACCACCTTCAAGTGCTTTTAGAATTTTTTGATTGGATGCTTCTGCGTTTTTACAACAAAAAGATTGTGCATTTAAGGCTAAATTATCTTCTTGAGAAGCGTGCGAAGGAATACGAGCGTATTTATTTTTGTAATCAAAAAGAACAGGATTGATGCTCCCGAGTTCGCTATTCCAATTCAGCGATGCTATAGATTCTCCTTTTAAGTCTTTGGTGATTTGTGCTTCCCACTCTTGCAAAGTGTTGGTTTGAAAAGTATCATTCAAGTTCATGGTACTATTTTTTGGTATAAAATTACTCGGTAAAAATACACATTCTTTGGGAAAGATATTGGATAGTTGTCAAAAAGAAAAAAGTATGACTTAGAAAAAACATCAATTTACCTTATTTATTAAAAATTTTTTCTAATTTAGCCTACAGACTTTTAATTACTTACTTAAAACTACTATCGGGAGCGCTTCTGGTATTGAGTTTTTAGAAAGTAACAAAAGCGACTTTTTGTTTTAAAAATAAATTTTACAATATATATTATAAAAACTTAACTATGAAAAAGCACTTTATTCTTCTTTTATGCCTGTAAAAGAGGTAATAGACCAAATGAACTTACCCAACTGCATTCGCAACCAAATCAATGCTGTTCAAACAGGAACTTCCCCACGAGCATTGGCTGAGCAAAGTGTGACGACTTTAGAAGTAAAAAAACTCACACATGTAGATGCAGTAGTAAGAGCCTATCTAGATACCAATTGGATAGACAGTGCAAGGGTTTTCCTAGAAACTGAGGGCAGCCCTGAAGCATTGTGTGCATTGGTACCCATAGAAGTGAGAAGGGATACCATAAAAACAAAAGGACACCTTGCCAGTTTGAGAGCCATAGCGGCAACTATGGATACAATTAAATATGGGAAGCAAAAAGTAGAACTAAACAGTTTCTGTGATTTTTATCAGGATATGATAGCCTTCTCCAATAGAGCAGGAGGCTTAATGAACTTAAATGGTGATGAACTCAACAACCTAGAGCGTTATGCCAGGGGTACTACTGCCATTGCCAGCAATGCCAGAGCGGTTTTGAATCATATAAAACAGAACACGCACAGTTATAATTTAGAGAATCCTGAGTTTTTCAATGGTAATAATAAAATAGGAACAGTAAATCCTGCAAATAATACCCTAGCCGATTTAAAAAGAAATTATTTTAAATTATATCCCAACCCAGCAACCAATATGATAACTATAGAATTGGTTGAATATGGTAGAGAATGTTTCAATTGTAGTATTGTCATTACCGATTTACTAGGGAAAATTATTTCTGAAAATACGCTTGAGCAAACTACTCCAATTGGACTGAATGATTTACCGAACGGAATATACTTTATAAGTATCAAAGAAAATGATCGAATTTTAGAAACGGAAAGATTGATTATTGAACATTAATCCATAAATGAATGAAGTGTGTATCATCAATATTATTATTTACTTTATGGTCAGGCTTATGGGGTCAATATGCTAATGTAGTTAATATAACAAATGATAGATTTGAATATACGTATAACTTTCATGTAATTGATGACGAACTTTGGTCAAATGGTTTTGTCTCTGATACTACTTTACAATTATTTGGATTTAATCATCTAGAAATTAAAAAGTATGATGATGAGTTTAATGTAGAAAAACAAATTCTATACTCAGATTCAATACACCAATACACATCCTACTATGGTGCAGAATATCTACAAGGTAAAATTTATCTTTCAGGAACAAAAAATATATATCAAAATTGGGATACATTAAAAGGTTATATTGTAAAAATAGATACTTCGGGAAATATAGCATGGGAGAAAATTTACTTTACAAACAATAAAGAGGTAAGGATAAATTACACAGCACAAAAGGATACTATTGTTTACGGTTTAGCTAATATTACAAACCCTTCCATACAAAAAACTAAAATATTTAGTATTGATAGTAGTGGGAATGTTATCCAAGAAAAGGACTTTCAAGGATATAGTCAACAACCCATATCCCTAAGGACAACCTCAGACAATGGTTTTATAGTCTCCACCACTGGGGTGTATTATTTAGGGGCAAAAAATCCCATAGTTTACAAACTAGACAGCAATCTAAACATCAAATGGCAAAAAGTACTGGGTCCACCCGATAGAAACCATGCCTTACAGTTTTTTGAATTGCCCAATGGCAATTACCTCGGTTTAGGCAGTTCTGAAGAACCTACTACTGGATACCTGCGTTCTTGGTTGGTAGAACTGGATAGTGCCAACGGGCAGGTGCTAAAAGATACAGTGTATTGGTTTGCGGATAGGTATTCCAGTTTCAATGCGTTTAGCGATATTATTTTTGATGAAGATGGAATTGTTTTAAGTGCTATTAGAAGTGCAAATGCCATAGGTAGTAACCAGCCGTATCATTCTTTAATTTTAAAAATGAACTATAATTATTCCATACTTTGGAGCCGAGAATATTTCCACAGAACCTCAGACCAATACTTTCTAAATGCTTACAAAAAAGATGATTTTTATCACTTTCAAGGCATAGTTCTACAAGACTCCCCAACCAATACCCACGATGAGTGGTTCTTGGTAGTAGATAGTATGGGTTGTGATGATGCGGTGTGTACGGTGGGCGTGGAGGAAATGGTTCAATTTGAAAATGATGATAGTTTTATGGTTTATCCCAATCCGAGTGATGCTGTGATTACCATAGATTTGATTGAGTATGGTAATGGATGTAATAACTGCTCCATAGTAATATCAGATCTTACAGGTAAGGTTCTTTTTACAGGTAATGCGCGCTCTACAATGCAGGTAGATTTAAGTGGCTTTGCTGATGGCGTTTATTTAATTTCATTAAAAGAAAATGAGCAGCATCTATCTGTGAAAAAACTTATTGTAAGACACTAAACTACAACAACTACATGATGTTTAGATTTATATTGGTCATATTATTAGCTTTTAAATTTACTATTGGTTTTGTGTTTTTTCTCAGTTCAGTTTTTTGGGCAAGAAAATGTTTTTAAAGTATATGATGCTAAAGGAAAAAAATCATCTTTTGCAAAAATGTCTAAAACTTCTCTAAACCAAGATGTTGTGTTTTTTGGAGAATTACACAACAATCCGATTGCTCATTGGATGGAAGTAGAAATGGCAAAATTTCTTTTGGAAGAAAAGAAGGTAACTTTTTTTTAATACGCAAGGAGATAGTTTAAGATTTAATTTTAACCTAGACACTATACATATTTTCAATAATGCTTCAAGTAAATCTTCAAGCCATAAAAGAAAAGGATACAATTCTTCAATTTTTCGGAGTCTTAGATTCAGTGAGGGTTTTCACCTTAAAAACTTATGATGTCAATCAAATTCCAATTATGAGTGGTCTTCATAATAAAACGTTGAGGCTATCCAAATATTATGGATTATTAGACTTCTTTCAAATAAAGAACTTCCCCGATACGCTTCATCACTATAAATACTATGGAGGAATTACCTCCCAAGATAGTATTGGACATTGGTGTGTGAAAGAATATGAACTTCATAAAGGTAATATTGGAGATGTGTACCAGCTCAAAACTTCATACAGTTACCAAAACATCGAAGACTTGAGTTATTTTAGAATATTAAATGAAGGTTATTCTTTGAGTGACTATATCATAGATTATAAAATTGACGATTCTTCAATAATTAGTATTCAGATAGATACCAACCAAATTTTATCTACTATTCCTTTTAAATATTTAGGAGACCCCTCCGTTAATTACCCTTATTTCTCCTTTGATTTAAAAATAGATTCAGGTTGCTTTGGGTTTGGTTATTATGGAAGTTATGAAATTAAAAATACTTATTATTACTGTTCTGCGAGCGATTGTTATAGTCGTATGGACCAAGATTGTCAAGATCGTCAGAAATTCAATATCACTCCAGTTATAGGAAAATATGAGGAAATTTATGAGCGGCAAAGTGGTGCTTTGCCGTGCGGAGGACAGAGGTATACAGTTATAACTTACAGTAATATAAGCTCAAATACATGTGGGAATCTCAATTTTTCAGCTGTCGAAGAACTTGAAAAACTGAATATAGTGCGTATTTTTCCAAATCCAGCACAGGATAATATTAACATATCAGTAAACGATGCCCATAAAACAAATAGCACTTACCACCTCCTAATCTCTGATATCACGGGTAAAAAAGTGTATAGCAAAACAATCTCACAAACAACAAATATAGATGTAAGCATGCTGCCAAATGGGGTTTATATATTAACTTTAGGTAGTAAAGCACACAAAATGAAGACGGAGAAATTAATTATACAGCGTTAAATAAAAAGTGCGCAGGCATTGTTCAGAACAGCGAGCCAGCGAAGGAGTGAATTTGGTTTTCGTATGTTTTGCATAAAAGCGCTTGTCGTCTGGCAAAGATGCCATTCTTTAATTGCAAAACAAGAAAAACAAAGAGCGCAGAGAAGCATTGGTCTGAACTTGAATTTTGGATACTTTGTTTCAAGACAAAGTATCAATAATAATGTAAACTAACCATTCGAATAAAAAACGTAACTTTGAAAAAAAGTGATAATTTCATTTATTCAAAGGAAAATATAAAAACTACCTCTACTATGAAATCAAATGTAGATGAACTCAACAACCTAGAGCGATATGCCAGAGGCACTACTGCCATAGCCAGCAATGCCAGAGTGGTTTACATGATTCAATTGTTAAACGAAGTAATCATCCTGAAAACTCAAAAAATTGTTATACAGAAGTAATATAACGTTTGTAACATTTTTTCAATATGCTTCTACATTAAATCTTCGTAGTTGAAATCCTTTACGATATTCTAAACGATAGTATCTTCAAAAACGAATTTCAACAAAATCTTTTTATAAATTTGTTGAACTAAAAAATTTAGACAGAATGAATTACACCAATATAGAAATGAAAGTGAAAACGATGTTTGAAGCGGACGCTTCTGGTCATGATTGGTGGCATATTGCTAGAGTAATTCACAACGCAGAAATGATTCAAGCGGAAGAAGGAGGAGATTTGGAGTTGATTCGATTGGCTGCTTTACTTCACGATGTGGGAGATCATAAATTTCATAAAGAAGCGGATGCGCCTCAAAAACTGATTACGCAAATTCTAGCAGAAGAAAATGCAACTTCAGCAACCATTTCGAAAGTGTTGGAAATCGTCAGTCAAGTTTCTTACAAAGGCGCTGAAGTCTCTACAAGTTGCAATTCATTAGAAGCCAAAATCGTGCAAGATGCCGATAGGTTAGATGCTATTGGCGCTGTCGGAATTGCACGCGCATTTGCTTTTGGCGGCAGTAGAAATAGGTTGATGTATCACCCAGAACAGCCTCCCAAAAACCATAAAGATTTTGAAGCGTACAAAAATGATGAGGGTCATACCATCAATCATTTTTATGAAAAACTGCTCTTGCTGAAAGACAGAATGCAAACACCAACTGGTGAGAAAATGGCTCAAAAAAGACATGCTTTCATGGAACTTTTTTTGGAAGAATTTTATGAGGAATGGGGGGGTTAATTAGTTAATTTGAAAATGGATTAATTTGATAATTTGCCTTTCTAATCTAACTAGTTTGAAGAAACGAAGTTCGGTATAGACAAATATAAAAGATTAAATAATACTTACTAAAAATAGTATAGATGTCTCCATTCGAACAGACGCTATCGGTCTGTTTCTTCGAGTCGACATGACATAAGAAAAGCAATTATTTTGATTTATTCGTTATCGTAATGGCTAAAAGTTATGACTTTTGGCTGTTGTAGTGGCTAAAAGTTATGACTTTTGGCTGTTTGGAAGAATATTTAAAATGGAATTATAACATTTGTGTTAGTGATCTTCATTTCAATAATTTCCCATACAACTATATAACTGCCTGCACCATCACCATTATTAGCGACTATATATGTTGTATTATTCTTCGTGTTAAAATAACATTCTGCACTTGACAAAAAAGGTTGAAAAAAGTTTTCAATTTCATATTTTGGAAAGTAGAATACTGAATTGCCTTTAGCATAAGTAATACTTTCATATTCTGAATTGGGCATTCCACCATCTGTTCCCCAAAATTCTCTATTATTGATTTTTGGACTTACGTAATGTTTGTCGTTTTTAGCATAGATTATTTTAATCTTACTTTTATCTACTTTTTTTGTTTTAATAGTTATTGTGTCTTCATTAAAAACAAGAGTTTTAGAGTTTTTAGAACTTGATAAAGTCATAAATTTTGAAAAAGAACTGAAAGTTTCAATTCTATCTTTATAGACGAATCCACTTTTGTGAATATCATTAATTCGATATTCAATTGAGATCCAATTTCCTTCATTTTCACTAAGCCAAACAATTGTGCCATTTGGAATACTATCTATCTTATTGTTGGTCTTTTTTGGTGAACTTCTTACGAAAGTATAACCATCAGCATCATTTATTATTGCAAGTTCATATTCTGCAAAGCAACTCAAACTAAAAAATATGAATAGAATTAAAAGTTTCATATTCAAATTTAGAAAATTACTTTTACATAAGTAATTTGGAATTATTGATTGCATTGAAAATTTAATTATTTGACTCTAATTAGTCATTATTTGCAGATTCAAACAAACTCCTCCCTCAAAACAAACTCACCTGCCCTTTTTCCTGTTGTTCGCCTGAAGCATTTCCGATAAGGGCTAGAAACTCATTTTCTGAAATCATTGTGATGCCCAAGTCTTCTGCTTTTTTGAGTTTGGCTGGGCCCATACTTTCTCCGCAAATTAAATAATCTGTTTTGGAGGATATCGAAGAACCTACTTTTCCGCCATTACTTTCGATGAGGTTTTTCATGGCATCACGCGCCATATTGAAAGTCCCGCTTACGACAATGGTTTTGCCTTCCAAAGCATTTCCAACAGGAGCAGCATCATCTTCTGAAATTTCAAATTGAAGTCCTGCCGCTTTTAGTTTTTGGATGATTTGTAAGTTATATTCGTCCGAAAAATATTCAATAAGGCTTTCAGCAATTCTATCTCCAATTTCATCCACTGCAATCAATTCTTCTAAGGTTGCGTTTTGAATAATGTCCAAAGATTTAAAATGTTTGGCTAGTTTTTTAGCAACAGTTTCGCCCACATATCTAATTCCTAGGGCAAAAAGCACTTTAGGAAAATCAATGTTTTTAGATGCTTCGATGCCTTCTATGAGTTTGTTTGCTGATTTTTCTGCCATTCTTTCCAAAGGCAAAACTTGCTCCTTGGTAAGGTCATACAAATCTGAAAAATTGGAAATCAATCCTGCATCAAAAAGTTGCTCTACAGTTTCTGCTCCCAAGCCATCAATATTCATCATTTTACGACCGATAAAATGTTCTATTTTTGCTTTAAGTTGAGGTGCACAGCCTTTGTCGTTGGGACAATAATGTTGTGCTTCACCTTCTTTTCTGATAAGTGGAGTTTCGCAAACGGGACAATGTGAAGGATACACTACTGGCAAAGCATCTTTTGGTCTCAAATCTAAGTTTATACCAACAATTTTGGGAATAATTTCACCGCCTTTTCTACAAAAACAATGTCATTTACTCTAATGTCCAATTTTCAATCCGATCGGCATTGTGCAAACTCGCTCTTTTACAGTCGTTCCTGCCAGTTGCACAGGTTGTAAATTAGCCACAGGTGTGATGGCGCCAGTTCTTCCCACTTGGTAATCTATAGAAATTAATTGAGTCGCTACTTTCTCTGCTTTAAATTTATATGCAATCGCCCAGCGAGGAGATTTTGGCTGTAAAACCCAATTCGTCTTGAATGTTATAATCGTTTACTTTGATGACCACTCCATCGATATCAAAAGGTAAATTTTGACGGTTTTTATCCCAAAATCGATAAACGACATTACTTCATCTATGGTTTTTACTTTTACAATATATTTTATCTTGTTCTTGCGGTACTTTAAATCCCCAAGATTCTGCTTCTTTGATACTTTCAAAATGTCCGTTGGCAACTAATCGATCTGCATACACGTGATACAAATAGCAATCTAAACCTCTCGGAAGCAACCACTTTGGAATCTTGCATTTTTATCGTTCCCGAAGCAGTATTTCTGGGATTGGCAAACAAAGGCTCTCCTGCTTCTTCTCTTCTTTATTGAGTTTGAGAAAGGCTTCCAACGGGAAAACAATTTCTCCTCTTATTTCAAAAAAATCAGGAAAATTGCCATTCAGCACCAAGGGTATCGTTCTGATGGTTTTGACATTGGCAGTCACTTCTTCCCCTTGTGTTCCGTCACCACGAGTCACTGCTTTGGTGAGTCTTCCGTTTTCGTAAGTTAGACTTATCGCTACACCATCGTATTTCAATTCACACACAAAAGTGATGTCTCCACCAATTGATTTTTCGATTCTTTGACCAAATTCTTCAATTTCTTCTCTGGAATAACTGTTGCTCAAAGAGAGCATCGGATATTTGTGGGTAACTGTTTCAAACTTTTTGGTGATGTCACCTCCCACTCTTTTGGTTGGAGAATTTTCATCCGCCCATTCTGGAAAAGCAACTTCCAATTTTTGAAGTTCTTCCAGCGCCATATCAAACTCATAATCGCTTACAGTAGGAGCACTCAAAACATAGTATTCGTGATTCCAACGATTGAGTTTCTGGGTAAGTTCTTGTATTTTTTGTTTTGACATGGAATTGACATTTTCGAGTTTCAAAGATAGGAATTTGGATTGTAATATAATATTGAAGATAAGTATATATTGGAAAAATATTTTACTTTTACTTTATGGAAATTCTATAACTCTTATATTGTTGTATAAATTAAAAACAAAATGTGTAATCAGTGATGTTCTAATTACATTTTCATATTTTTATTGAATCTTTCACAAAAATGGAAATTCACTCTTCCACCATTAGTTCCGCATTGGTAGTCCATAATGCAAAATAAGGATTGCTGGCATCAGTACGTTTTAGTAAGGTTAAAAAAGGTTTGTCTAAAATCATTTTTTTAGGATTTGGTTGATCCTCTTCACCAGCATCACCTTCTGCAGCTTCCATTTCCGCTTCACTTTCTATTTCTGCGCCACTTTCATCAAGAATAAAAGCTGTTCGTTGCCAAGCTTTTGTTATTTGGAAAGTTTTAGAAGATGAATTGAAAAAATTTCCCTCCAGATTAGTGTAATTCGTTTCTATATTAAACTTGAATTTAGGTATCACTACTTTATCTTCATTTTCTATTGAGTATTTCCAACTTATATTTTTATTATTTTTTTCTGTTTCCCCAATTTTAGTAAGGCTTTCCATTTCTTTGTACATTTCGGATAATGTGCCAAAAGTCTTTTCCGATTTAAATAGTATGATTTCGTGTTTTTTGTCCTTGGGGAGTAATTTAATGATAAAGTTGTTGTCGTTTTTGTAATAAACAATTTTTACAATTTTACGCAACTCATAATCGTCATGTCCATTTAAGCCAAATGACGCCACATGATGACCATCAAAAACCAAATTGTTTTGATAACTCTGTAATTTAACTTCAAAAGGTAAGGATTTATTAAATTCAGCTTTTGTTTTTATAATGTCTCCATCCACAGTTCCACTTGCAGAATATTCATTGCTTTTCAGCACATTATCAAAACTCATAGATTGATTGAGCAATTGTAAATCAGGATATTCATTAGAAATTTCCAAAGGTTGATTAATTATTTTTCTTACTTCCTCCCAAGCATACAAAAGTGTGACGCAATATACGGCATTTTTATCATTTGTTATTTGGTGTTCGAGTGTAGGAACAAATATTGTTTTTTCAAATTCGGATAAGTTTTTCACTTCTGGAAATTTATCATCATCCGAAATAGGATTATCATCATTACAACTAATAAAAACTGTCAAGAGGATTGAAAATATTAATAGTGAGTGTTTTTTCATTTAGTTAAGGTATTTCTTGTTTTCAAAAAGGCTAAATTAGAACTATAAGTTATCGCTAAGAAAAAAATAAATATTACAACATCAAAAACCAATTAAATGGTAAGAAAATAGAATTCCCTTTTAGCACAGGGTCTGATATGTTTGAGGAAATAATAATTCCATAACGATAATCAATATTACTCTTTGTCACTTGTCTATCAGTGCTTTTTCCTAATCCCGCTTCAATTATAATTGGTTTATCGCGTGTTTCAATTATAAAATCAGGATTTACTTGTCCTTTTTCGCTCATATAAGACACCATTGAATCGGGCAAAATTCTTCTGATGTACAATACAATTAAATCTTCCATCATTTTACTTCTGAATTCCTCAGGTAAATTATTTCCATAAATAACTGAGAGCAATGCTCTTCTTAATGATGGAGACATAAAAAAAGCTTTTTTGTTTTTGTTGATTCTTGTATTAATTCCTCCATAAGGAGCTAAAATATTTATCAACTCTGCTTTATCTAAAATAGAAAGCATCTCTTCAATTTCTCTCTTTTTGACACCGATATCTTGTGTTAACTTATCCACATTTACTTCATCAGAAGCTGCTAGGCGAAATAAGAGTCGTTCAATATTGTTTGAACCAGAAAATTCTTTTGAAATTTTAGGTATATCTTCCAAAATGACTCTTTTAAATAAATCAACGATACTTTGCTGGATTGCAGATTTATTTTGATAAAACAAATAACTAGGAATATTGTGATAACTTATATATTCTTGAATTAAATCTTTAGTTTTATTTTTAGTAAAATCATTTAAAGAGGAAGTGTAATTATCAATAATGTTTTTTTCAGCATTCAATCTGTAGATACATTCTTCTGCATTTTCAGAGAAATACAAGGCCTCTTTTATATTTTGAGCAATTCCATTTGGAGGAAGTATTTTTGCATCCGCAAAATATGTTTTTGCAATGATAAACTCCGTAAATTTATATGGATAAATTTTTTCCATGTGCATTCTTCTTGCCAAATCAGCTGTTTGTTGAAGTAATAATGCAGAAGAGCCAGTATTGATAATGAAAGCCGTTTTAGCTTCGTCATACAATATTTTTAGTGTTTTACTCCACTCTGGGTCATCATGAATTTCATCAAAGAGCAAAACAATAGGTTCTTTCAATTGATTAAATCTTTTCTTTAAAATTTGAGTTTGAAATCCTTCCAAAGCATCAAACAATGAAATATCAAGTGTTCTAAGAATATTTACATTAAAAAAATAAATATTTGTTGTAGCATTGTTATAGACATAATTAGCCAACTGCCAAAGCAAAGTAGTTTTTCCTACTCCACGTAAACCAGCCATTCCAATCATTCTTGGCTCTGCGCCATTTTTAAAGAAATCAGAGGCATATTTTTTTAAAACTAAATAGAAGAAACGATTAGGGTATGTTTTTCCTGTAATTGGATGCGTAAGTTTGTTCGAAAGTACACTCGGAACTACTTTTGTGTTTTCTAAATATGCTTCTAGTTGATTTGTTGTCATGTCAATACAAAAGTACTAAAATTTGTAATCAGTTTTAATTCAGTATGCAACAAATATGAAAATATACATCTTAAATCCCTACTTGAACTTTAAAAAAGTAGAAGTGTAAGAAAAGAAAAATTATTGTACCTTTTCCTCAAAATAGCATTACACATTTTACAAACCATAAGAAATGAATAAAACATTAATAAAAACAGGCTTGAGCATGGCATTGATTTTTGCTTGCTTTGTTTTCAATGCTCAAAAAATAGAAAATAGAACTTCAATTCTTCACTATCTGCAAGGAAAGATAGATCAAAACCTTCCGCTAGTAGCTCATGTTTTGGTGCCTTTGTGCGACAATGAACATCAGGGAATCATCCCAACTTCTCCGAAAATTGGTGATGGACTCAAACCCAATAGCAACTTATATTGGGCTACTAGTAAGGGGGTGAAGAGATATTTTTCTGAACTTGCCGATTGGAAACTTTTGAAAAGCATCGAAAATCCAAAAGAGAACGTCTTGGAAAGAGTAATTTTTTACAAAAAGTTTCCCAATGGCGCACAAGTGTATTTAGTGGCTGATGCCTATAGAGGTGATAAAATGCCAGAATGCTTGGATGATTATTTCAATTCACTTTCCGAACATTTGAAAGATTCTGTGGTGTTAGAAAAAATAACCATTCCCATAAATGGTGGTGCAGATCTGATTGCTTTCAATGGTCATAATGGTTTGATGGATGAAAGCACCAGTTTTACAAAAGCAACGGCTCATACGAGACCCAAAGATGCCGTTAGTATTTCTTGTGCTTCAAGAGGTTATTTTAAACCTTATTATCTTCAAACGAATAGTTTTCCTTTGGTGCATACCACCAATTTGTTGTACCCAGGGGCTTTTGTTTTGGAAGGAATTCTCAACGAATGGGCAATGCTCAAATCCGAAAAAGATTGCAAAATAGGAGCTGGAAATGGCTACTACAAACACAAACCCAAATCAGGTCCTAATGGCTCTCAAAATTTATTTGATTTTGGTTGGGGTGATTAGAATATTTTTCTTTTAATTGTTTTCCAAAAATTTTCTTTTTTTATCTAAATTTTGAATTGTTTTCCAAAAAAAACCAAAATATAAAGGCAAATAAAAATAAGTTGTTAATTTTAGACCCATTAACAACTAATGACCAAGAATTAATCACTAAAAAAAGTAATGATAACATTTTTTAGACAGTTTTATTTGCGAAAGCACTTTTTCCTTTATTGGTCTTTACTGATCATACTTTATTGTGTTGCTTTTGCTTTTCCTTGGTTGGTGTATGTTGCCAATGTGTGTCTTGTTTCCTTTTTGGGAATCTTTTTGTTGGATATTTTCGTACTTTTTCTTTCTAAATCAAAAATTGAGGCGAAAAGAATTGTTGTGTCACAACTTTCATTGGGGGATGAAAATATCGTAAGAATTCAGATTACAAGTAAGTACAAATTGCCAGTGAGTCTTAGAATTATAGATGAATTACCTTATCAATTACAAATTAGGGATTTTGAATATTTTATGTCTCTCAATCCTGGTGAAACGAAAGAGTTGCAATACAAAATTAAACCTAAGTTTCGTGGGGCTTACGAATTCGACAATATCAATATTTATATCTCGTCTGTTTTAAAATTAGCAGAAAAAAGACTTAAAGTTCCAGCGTATGAATTGGTAAAAGTATATCCTTCCATTCTTCAAATGAAAAAATATGAATTGCAAGTGTTTTCGAAAACTGCTATTTTTCAAGGGATTAAAAAAGTGAGAAGGATAGGAAACAATAACGAATTTGAGCAAATCAAAAATTATGTTCAAGGAGATGATATCCGAACTATAAATTGGAAAGCCACCAGCAGAAAAGGGGAGTTGATGGTAAATCAATATCAAGAAGAGCGTTCTCAACAAGTGTATTGCATCATCGACAAAAGTAGATCTATGAAAATGCCATTCGAAGGCTTAACGCTTTTGGATCACGCCATTAATTCTGCATTGGTGCTATCAAATATCATTTTACGAAAAGGAGATAAAGCAGGAGTTATCACGTTTTCTGATAAAATTGGCGCTCAAGTTCCTGCAGAGAGTACAAGTAGTCAGTTGAGAAGAATAATGGACACTTTGTACAATCAAAAAACGAAGTTTATGGAGTCCAATTACGAAAAACTGTATTATGGAACCAGAAGTGTAATCAAGGGAAGAAGTATGATTCTTTTGTTTACCAACTTCGAAAGTATGTATGCGCTCAAAAGAAATATCAATCTTCTCAGACGAATCAACCAAAATCATTTGTTGGTAGTGGTATTTTTTGAAAACACAGAATTGGCAAAAGTTAAAGAGATGGAAACCAAAAATGTGAAAGACGTATATTTCAAAACGATGGCTCGAAAATTCTCCATAGAAAAAGAACAGATTGCTTTTGAACTCAGAAAATACGGAATTCAAAGTATTTTGACAAAGCCAGAAGAACTTTCTGTGAATACCATCAATAAATATTTGGAGATTAAATCTAGAGGAATGATTTAGTTTTTTAGTTAGAACTATTTGTAACCTTACCATAGATTTTCAGTAAAACACCAATCAAATCAAAGTATAGAAGATGTCAAAAATTGCAGTATTTCCTGGTTCTTTCGATCCTATCACAATTGGGCATTATGCCATTATTCAAAAAGCAATTCCGCTGTTTGATAAAATCATTGTAGCGGTAGGAACCAATACCAGTAAAAAATATCTCTTTGATGCACAAAAAAGATTGGAGATGGTTGAGCAATCATTTTTAAACTCTCCATCTATTGAAGTAAAAGCATTTGAAGGTCTTACAGTAGATTTTTGTAAACAAGAAAATGCGCAGTTTTTGTTAAGAGGATTGAGAAATAATATTGATTTTGAATACGAAAAACCCATTGCGGAAATGAACAAAAAACTAGAATCCAATCTCGAAACAGTATTTATGATTACAGACTCGGAATTGAGTTGCGTTTCTTCTTCTATTGTAAGAGAATTGATAAAAAACAACGCCAACGTGGAACAGTTTTTGCCTCCTCACGTAAAAATCTTATAGTATGTCAAAGATTTCTCCGCTTCACAACTCACTATCGTTCGTTCCTCCGGTCGAAATGACAAAAGAACGCGTTGTTATGTCGACTTATAGTGTTGTCATGTCGACCTTGTGGAGACATCTACTTCTGTTGCCAAATTCTTCATATCGTTTGTCGTACAATCGTAAATCGTTTAGTCGTAAATCGTCAAATCGTATATCGTAAAATCGTCATAATTTGAAACAATTCACTACATATCTTTTGGTAATTATTACTTTCATTGGATTTTCTCAAGAAAAAACCATCGTAAGTTGTTATGCTCCTGCTTTTAAAGGACAGGTAGCGAGTTTAGTGACAACAAGTGATTATATTTCTTACCAAAATGAAGTTTTAGACAAAAACATTGTGGATGAAAAAGGTCTTGTAAATTTCGAATGTGATGCTAAAGAAGGGTTTAGAGCGATGATTCAGATTCAAGATAAATCAGCAATTATTTACATTGATCCTGCTACTCCAAAATATACGGT
>JAGYKU010000053.1 GCA_018401455.1 Flavobacteriales bacterium | reverse complement strand
TGACTCTCTTTAACCCAACCGCTTACTATATATTTACCTGGCTCAGGTAAAAAAGAAGGATTATCATCTTTAACATCTTGAGCTAGCACTACTGTCTTAGTAAAAAACAGAATTATTATTATTTTTAAATTTCTCATTTTTGTCAATTATAATATTGTTGCTGTTGCTACTAATGCGTTGCCATTGGCAGTATCAATGGTTATCAATACTTTACAAACTGAATTGTCTGGATATCGAAAAGTAACTACTACACTAGGTGGTTGTTCATTTTCTGAATTATAACTCAAAATATTATCTGTAAAAGTATAACCCGAAGAAGTTGGAGAAACAAAATCAAGAGCACTCAAGCTTACTGTTTCATAAAGAGGTATGCTAATTATACTCATATTAAAACAATAACCAATATTATTTGAGCTAGTAATACAAGATTCAGAATTAGGGGGGGAATTGGGAGTGACAATTTGAACTGGATTAAAAGAAAAAGATATATTACAATTAGGATTTATAATTTCTTCAACAGGACATTCCACCCCGCTTGGGATAAAACGATTATTTGTGTATTTTTTTGACAAACTTAAAGATTCATTATTTGACAAACGAATACTACTATTACCTGTATGAGAATTATTTTTATCCTGTTTTGTAAAATTATAGTTAAAAGAAAAATGCCTTCTCGAATTGGCTAAACTCGGAGTTTCTTCAAAACCTTCAAAGCCTAACTGCTCATATTTTGTATTTGAACCCACAGCTAAAGGCAGTGTATATCGATGTCCGTATTGTGCAGCGCTATATCTATCTAAAGCGTCTTTGTTTTCTAATTCAGGACCATAAGGGCTATACTTAGTAACACTACTTGCATACGTCCAATTTTCCTTTTCTACATTCCATTTTTTATTAGTATCTAATTGATAAAATGGGGAAAAATGATTGTAAAACCCTTCATTTCTTGGATTATTTACTTGTCCGTCTCCAAAATTTCTTCCTGTTAAATAAGCATACGATTTTTCTGCTCTCCAATCTCCCTTTATATTCCAAACATATGGATTAACAACCACAAAAGGATATTTTACATCTCCATTTATTGAAGTATAATTTAAGTCAAATGGAGGGACTCCATTCTCAATAAATTTAGGATATTTTGGTAAATTCGCTTCATTTTGAGGTTCCCAAAAATCTCTATAAACTACAGCAGAAGCATTAATTACTCTTGGATTAAATCCGTTTTTAGTAAAATTAAAAGCATCAAAATCAAACTCATAAACACCATTGTTATTAGTATTCTTCAGCGGATTAATCATAGAAGTAATAGAAGCCATAGATGCTGATTGTAAATTTCTGTAACCGGACCTTGTAATTTTAAATTCAATTTCACTAACATCATTACATTTATTAATGTAATTACCATTTCTATCCATTAATAAAATCCCGCTGTTATCATCATTAAAACCTACAACCCAAAATTTATTCTCTGATGAAATCCCTCTCAACAATAGCTGATTACCTCCAAGTTGAATACCATTACTTAAAATTTTACTCGCATAGATTTCATCGCCGAGATGGAAATACTTTTTCAAATCCAACTCTCCATTTATTTTGAAATAAGGATTATTAGAAGCAGCTCCATCTTCAATTTGAGAGGTGTTTGAAGGTATTGATTTTACAAGTTTCCCTTCAATTCCTATATTAGTACTTGCCGCTCCCATACCTTCATACATCCAATAGGCAGGATAGCTAAAACTAAAATAATGATCTCCATATTCATTAACGGTTTCTGTTAATAAAACTTGACCAGATTGTGCATCCCATAATAAATTTTTAGTTGATACTCTTGCACCTAAATCATAAGCTACTTTTTCAACTAATACACCTGTTTTGTGAACATGCTTAGTAGTAACTGCTGTTCTTAAAACATTCTCATTATGCATCAACTTTGGAAATACAGTTACAACAAATGTTGGGAAAATTGCAACTAAAAATGCTGCTAAATTAGCATCTGCACCAGCTACTGTACTAGTTGAACGACTTTCATTAAAATCGTTTACAACATCGTAATCTAAACCTATGATTTTTTTACTAACATCGCCTTTTGAATCTATTACTAAAAATTCACTATCTAAACTATTTCCATCTGACGCTACGTTGTATTTATACTCTACTTTTGAGATTGGTTCATTATCATTGCCTTCAGCATAAACTTCCTGCGCTTTCATTTTACCGTTCATGTCATTAGTTTCAATAGAAAAACCTTGTGATAGAGCCAAATGACTTCTAACTCTAAAAACTGGCAATAAAGATGTAAATAAACTTGCTAAATTTTGAGTTGCAAGGTCATTTTTTACATTTTCATCCCTTAAATCTGTCCATTCTACTTTAGTAGGAAAATCATAACTCGTGAAAAACTTTGTAACAACTTTCCCTGTAGCATGTTTTTTAACTAACCTATTGTTTTGTTCTCTCTCTAAATTTTTTACTGTTACAGAAGAATAAGTAACCTTTGGAGAAGGAAAGAAACCTTCACCAAAAGGTTTTTCAACATAATTATTTTCTCGAGGTGAAGCAATTTTTTCAGCATAATTACCATTCTTTGGGAAAAATGGCTCAATTAATGGATTTTCGCTAGAAGCATTAGGCTCATAAGTTGCAACACCGCTAGATTTGCCATTAACATCATAACTGTAAGTTTGCCCGTACTCCATACTCTCAAGATTCGTACCGCCGTTTTCACTTAGCATCGAACTCCATTCATCACTTAATTTTACTGACTTTACGCGCAGACCACCACCTAATTTCTTACCGTTTTGACTTTCTAATCTAATCCATGATTTATTGGTATCAAATAACCTTGCGCATCCGCTCTCTTGTAGTGCTAAATTAGGTCCTTTAATAAGTTGAGAAATAGCATCAATACTACCTAGTAAATCCCTAACAATAGAACCGAAGTTATTGTTAACTGAATTACCTCCTAAACTGTAAACTTCCCTATTTAAATATGTTCTACCAAACCCCCAACCTGTTTTAGCAATTGGATTTACAAGAGATCCTCCCCCAACACCACCATCGCGCTTTAAAAATTTCAATGGAATTGCTACTAAGTTGCCATTAACACCTATTAAATTAGGATCTTGTTCTATTTGAAAATAACCACTAACATAGTCTTTTTGACTACTATTTGCAGTCATATTTAATAGAAATCTAAAATAAATGTACTTATCATAATTATCACTTAAGTACTTATTTAAAAATTCTTGTCCAGATGAAACTGGCTTATCTAATTGAACATATAAATACTTATTATGAGTATTTCCATTGTAAAGAGAGGCATAACTAGAAGTATTATTTACTGGTATTTCATTATTTCCAGCTCCCACAACTTTAAACATTTGCATTGCTTTTTTATCCTGAACAAACTGATAATCATCACTTTCTGTTTCAATTGTAATTTTACCTCCAGAAGGTAATGAAATTCCTTTTAAAGTCCAAGCCCCTGAATTCAAATCAGCTTGTACTTTATCTTGTTCAACAAAAGGATATTCAGCTGTAGAAAGTGGTGAGTTTGCTTGCGGACTATTACCACTATTTGGTAAATTCTGTTTATAATTACCCCAAATATCAAAACCTTTATTATTGTAGTCAGGGTTAAAATTATCATATTGGAATGTATATGGTGTGTATTTCCCCATACTTGAACCTCTATAAGTAAAATATACTTTGGTTAAAGTAAGCTTTCCTTTTCCATTAACATCAGGAAAAACCGCTGGCGCAATTGAATTTGGCGTACCTTTACATAACGAGTAGTCATATTCAAAATGTGCTGTTTTAATTGGTTTAACTATTCCATTAACTCCTGGATCAACAATCATATTGTTTGATGTTACTTCTGGTCTTGAATACAAACGAATTGATTTTATTCTTTGCATTCTTCCATTTCCTGCTCCTCCATGTTCTCCTTGAACTCCAATTGCATCTAATCGATCTTCTAAATCAAAAAATGCGACATGCGTTTTAGTTACAATTTTATCTAAATAAACTAACTCCTTTTCTCCATACAAATAATTGGCTTTTTGGTCGTGTGCTTTAGAAAACAAACCCGCACTAAAATTGGCTTGATTTTGTTGGAAAGGAACCCTCCATTTATAAATATTGGGAACCGTTTTATATTCAAACTGAGTGTAAGAACCTAAATCATTAAGAGTTGGACCATTCCCATCCACATCTTCATAATCTGAAGAAAGAACGGCGCTAATCATATAACTATGTGCGTAATGAGGTGTTGTAATTTTATTAATAAACTTATCACTAAAATTGGTATGATTACCTGATAATGAGCCGTTATAGGTTACTAAGCCAGTCGCATTATTTCCATTTCTTGCGGATACGTCAAACGAAGCCTCAACTTTCTTTGTACTATATGCTGTATTTCCGTAAACATAAGTAGCACCATCTGTTTGTAAAACTTTAATACCTGAAGTGTGGTGATCTTTTGCATGTCCATTTCTAGAAATAAAAGGATCTGATACGGCTTCTTTTGCAGTAATTTTTTGAATAACTTGATTTCTTACAAACCGTTCTGTTCTTTTAATTTTTGAATTTATTGGGTATTGATTAATACTCAATCCAGACTTATATCTGTAATAAGGTTCTGTTCTTCTGTTTTTAGTGCTACCTCCAAGTTTAACATTAATAGCTTTTGAATGCATTAATTTATCATTATATAAACTAATATTTGGATCTATTACCAAACCGCCAACTAACTTATAAGTAGAATACTCATAATCTAATTTATTTAAATCTGTGTTAGATTCATTAAAATAAGGTAATACATTGTTGTTATTAAACCAGCCACCTGTAGAACTCGTTGAGGGATTAACGGTAAATGCTCCTCCCCAATGTACTAGATTTGCACCTCCTATTTCAACACCTGTTGTTCCTCCCATACCATTATCTACAACCCTATCGTTGTAAACATAGCTTACCTGAGACCTAAAAGGTCTAAACATTCCCGAAACTCCTTGACCTGAAATATTATACGTATCATAAGTATAATTAGTAACAGGTAAAACCGTTGTATGCTCTGTTACCGTTCTTTCATTTTCTCTGTTAAAATCTAAAACACCGCCACCATCTCCAAAAATGCCTTGTTGCTTTTTATGCTGGGTATATTCATAACCGTACGCTTTTTCTGCTCTGTTTTTATAGGCTGATGCAATTTTTTGATAGGAACCATAACCTGTAATTTGACCTTGAGACTCCGCTAAAATAACCTCAGTACCTAAAGCCGCATTAAAAGAAAAATTACCGTTCTCAAATCCTATTCTTTTTGAAGGAGTATAATTATTAGTGTTATTTAAAGAAATACTCCCGCTAATATCTCCTTTCCCTTCTTTTATAGAACCAGATTGTGTTTTTTCATTTACTAAAAAATGTTTTCCTTGTGCAGTTACTGATAAATTTAAATTTTCTATACCTTTTCTACTATTTAAATTGAGTCCGATAGAACCTTTTAAATTTATATCAGATTGTTTTGTTTCAATTTGCTTACTAATACTAACACTTGGTGAAACATTTGCTCCTTCACCTACAGAACTTGAAAAATTTAATCCAACGGATACATTATCACTTAATTCAAAACCAATCCCATAGGAAGGTTTAAAAGTTATTCCTTCATAATTATTCCATTGTACTCCTAGACCAACTCCTAAGTTTAATGCATCATAACCCGCAAAAGCAGCATTCAAAGCGAAATGAGTTCCTATAGTAACATTATCTCTTAAATCATTCTCATATATAACTTCATCTCCCATAAAATCATCAGGCAACCCTCTAACTTGTCTTTCAATTTGTCCAACATTTAGATTCCAACCTAACCCTACCCATGATGCCTCTTGATCCATAGTTACACCAGAATTATAAGCAAGATTGATTGGATAACCTCCAACATCCATAATGGGAATATTATAATTAAAATCACCACTTGCTAAATCAACCATATCAGATGTTCCAATAGGAGTAAATGCATTAAACTCAGGTTGTGTTGGACCAGAAGTTAATGCATACATTTGCGTGGGTTGTGTAACTTGAATAAACAACATTATTGCCAAATAATAGGCAAGGATTTTAGAAAACTTACTGGTTCTAATCTGTTTCATAAAAGTATGTTTGTAAAAGTGTCTTTAAATTTAAATTTAATGATTCCTTTTTGGAATAATCTGTCATTATATATTAACTGAATTTCTTCCTCGGGAGAAATACCAGAAAAATATAAAAGTATTTTTTGAAAAGGGGCTATTTTGAAGTTACGTTCGTACTGAACACCTGAACATCTAATAGTGTCTTTAGATTTTGTAACAGCATAAAAATCTTTATCAATTGAAAAAGAAAGATATTTTATACCATCCTCATAGTTAAGTGATGTAAACTTTTCTTTTAACAAATCATCTTCTTCGTCTTGCTCAAAAGTAAATTCAACTACTCTTTCTCTTCTATTAATTTGATACAAGGAGTCAATATTAAATAAATCTTGATTACCCTGATCCTTTAACAAATAATATTGTATTGGAACCTCTGTTGCTGTGAAAATTATATCATCAACCTTTTGAGTATGTAATCTAGATTTCCAACCAATTTTTTCTAACTGAAAAAGCTGATAACGAATTCCAGCGTCGTCAATTTGATAAAACGAGTTTTCATTTTCAGACTTTTTCTCACTGCAAGAATTAAGTAAAACAATAAAAATTAGTCCTCCAATTAATTTCAAAATGTTATTTATTTCCTTCATACTTACTATTTATAAACAACAATAATTCTCCTGTAATATCTAATTCTGGGTCTGCATATAGTACATTTCTAGAATTCTCAGATGTAATAATGAATTTATATTCTCTATTATTTGTAAACTCTTTAGTATAATTTTTTATTCTACTCCAAATTTTTTCAGATTCTGTATATCCAAACTCTTCATTAAATTGCTCTAAAGATTCTCGCTTTGAAATAAATTCTTTCATAAGAAATTCTCTTTCTTCATTTTCTTCTACATACTGCAACCTAGAATACAAACTATCAATTTCTGTTTTTCTTAAATTATATTCTCTTTCTCCAATAACTTTCATCTCTTTAGTCATTGCAAAACCATCAAACAATCTTTGATTATCAACATATACAATTTCTTTGTTATTAAATAAGTTCAAAATCAGAATAATTGTTAATCCAATTACAATACTACTACCTAATATCGCAAAAATTTTAATTTTATTATTTAGCACGATTAATTTTGTTAAAAATTTGCCAAAAATAGTTAAATTAAATTAATGTATCAAAGTAAAAAGTAAATTTCTAATTTTGATAATTATATCGGATTAATCCGTATTAAAACGTTTTAACAATATTTCAAAGTAGAAGTTTTTCAATTTTTATAAACTATTATTTCGACTTTTACTACTTTCTTTGTTTTCTATATATTTTAAAACACTTACTATGACCATAGCACTAATTACTATAGTAAGAAAGTAATTTTTTCTTTTGTGCGTTTTATTTTCTTCTATTAAATTTTCGTAAGATTGACTATTGTCAATAATCATTACTTCTCTAAAATCTATCATCTCTAATTATTTTTATATTGTTACTATTATTTTCTTTAAAAATTATAAATTCATATATAGCATTTACATATCTATTTTCATGCTTTACTAAATGATTATAAACATTAAAGAAAAAACCTTTTCCTTCTAAAATCTTTTCATCGATTTCTATACTATTCACTTTCTCAAGTAATTGAAGTAATATTATATGATTACTATTAATTTTCTTGTCAATTTTTGCTCTTTTATCTCTTAATATTGCCGCTTGCTCATTATGGTAGTCTGATTTATTTTTTCCATTTGCAAAAATTTGATTTCTTCGTTTGGGTATAAACTCTTCTTTAGTATAAGGATCTATCTTTTTCATAATTAATTATTTATATTTTTTGCTAAATTAAAAATAATTTATATATTTACCAAGTGGTAAATTATTTTAGGGTAAAAATTACAGCAAAATGAAAAACATAGTATATCAAGAAATTGGCGAAACTCTAAGTAACAAAAAGTTTCTTCCAAAAGATCTTAATATAAGTTCTAGGCAAATTAATTATTGGAAAGAAAGGAAGATTGTGCCTTTTTTTGAGAAAGAAAAAAAAGGGTTTATGAATATGACTGAGGCTTTATGGCTAATGATTATAAATGAGCTATCAAACATTGGTATTGATTCAAAAAAACTTGAAAAACTTTCTTATGATGTATGGAAAAAACCATTTCACGATAAATATGCAGATAAGGTATTTGAATTTCATCTGAATAAAAAAGGAGATTCGTTGAGTGAGGAAGATAAAGGTTGGTTAAAACATTTCTTGGAAAACGAACATATTATGGTTGATGTTTTCAGAAGAGTAATTAATCCATTTACAGATTGTATAAAAGATTCATTAATTTCAAACAGAACTCTATATTCATTTATTTACTGTCCAAGTAAAGAAGAATTTATATTTTCTAAATCTGGAATACAATTAAATTCAGACCTTAACAATGTCTTCTATGGAGAAACAATAATTTCAATACCTTTCTTACCTCACCTTTCAAAATTGGTAGGCTTAGATATTGAAAGACAAAAAAATGACATTGAATATTTAAATAATATAGAGAACATTATACGTAGGACACTTGTTTATGACAAGCCAAAACTAATGGAAATTGAAGTATTTGAAGATGGCAATAAGAAGATTTGTAAAATTACTGAGAGTCATAAAAAATCCGAAGATTTAGCTAATTTTTTCTTGAACACAAAACTTCCAAATGGTTCAAAAGTAACAATTGAAACTAGAAGTCAAGGAAATTATAAAGTAACAGTAAAATCATAAATAAATGAAAATTGTAGAACTTATTCGGTTCCTGATAAATCAGCCCGTTTTATCTTTATCAAGATATGGGCCAGGAAGAAAATCAAAGTGGTTGCAATAAGCAATTACTAAACCCAGAAATAATAAAAAAACACATAACAAACGTTGACGAGGAAAATCTATATGAACTTTCATTGCAACTTTATGAATTCACAAAATTAATTTTAGAACAGATAAAAGATGAAAACTAAAAACCTTCAACTTAAAGACTTTTTTGGAACATCAGTTTGGTCGTATACAAGAGTTTCTACAAAAGAGCAATTCATGAATAATGGAAGTATAGAAACTCAAGTTAAAAGAATAAAAAACTTTGCAAAAGAAAATGGACTTAACATAACTGATGAATTTGATGCAGAATATGAGAGTTCAAAAAAAATTAATACACAAAGTACGTTAAAAGAGCTTATAAATAAGCTTAAAAAAACGCACTACTCAAAAAGACCAAAAATAATCTTAATTTGGTCTCCTAGTAGATTTGGCAGAGCTGGCGCTGAACATATTCAACTTTTTGTAAGTCTTAGAAAAGAATTTAATGTGTTTTTATATTCTGTAAGTTCTGGACATAATACTTTTAATGAGAGGGCAGAAAATGAATTTTCTACTCAACTGCTTTATGCTCAAAAAGAAAACTTCAATAGACAAGACACGATTATTCCTGGACTAATTAATGCACTAAATAATGGCAAATTATTTGGCAGAACTCCAAAAGGCTATGATCATTATGGACCAAGGGTAACAAATCCAGACAGAGTTCAAGCAAAACAAGAAATTAAAATCAACAATGAAGGGTTAATCTTTAGAGAAGCATTTAGAAAGAAAATATATGAATCATATACAGACAAACAGATAATAGAATGGTTAGCCTCTAATGGTATTCGTATGGCGTATCAATCCTTATCAAATATGTGGCGAAATGAATTCTATGCAGGAAGAGTTTGTAATTCTCTTCTAGAAGATACATATATAAAAGGAAATTGGGAGCCGTTGATTTCAAAAACTGAATTTAACAAGCTCCAAAAAATCATTAATGGAACTTCAAAAATCGGCATTGAGAAATTAAGTGGAAAAGTAGAAACTCCATTAGTACCCAAATATTTAATTTGTGGTGATTGTAAAAACACAATGACATCATACAAAAACAAAAAGAAAAATTTATTCTATTATAAATGTAATTCTTGTAATAAAACCGTAAACGCTGAAACAAAACCAAGTTCAAACAATGAAGGAGTGAATACTGCATTTCTAAAATTAATAGACAGCTTTAAACTCAATGATAATCTAAAAGAATTATTCAACGAACAAGTGAGAGTAATTTTAGAAAATGAAAAAGATAATTCAAAAGATAAGAAAAGAATATTGACTTCTGAGATAAATGACTTGAAAGAAAAAATAGATTTAATTGAATATCGATTTGCTATTAACGAAATTTCAAGAGATATTTTTGAAAGACAAAATCAAAAACTTAAAGAGTCCCTCAATCAAAAAATGATAGAAATCGAAAAATTACCAACAAAAAAATCTAACCAAGAAAAAGCAATAAAATATTTCACAAGAATCGCCGTAAACCCCTCTGAATTCTACGAAAAATTAGAATACAACCAAAAGAGAGTATTTCAGAAACTTCTATTTCCTGAAGGTTTACAATATTCACTTAAAAACAAAGAATATCTAACCTCTAAAACAGGAGTTTTGTTTGAGCTAACTAACTGTTTTTCAAAAACTTATTTTAATAAAACAAAAAAGACTTACCAAGAAAATCTTGATAAGTCCCATACAGTACCCGGAGTGGGAATCGAACCCACACACCTAAGTACACGAGTTTGAGTCGTGCGCGTCTACCAATTCCGCCATCCGGGCTGCTATTGATTATTCTCAGTAAGCGAGTGCAAATGTAATTAAAATTTTAAAAAACAAAACTAAAATACTTGAAAAATTGCTTTCAGAGTCGAAATTAATTTCTAAATTTGCACCCTATTTACAACAACACAACACTAACTAACTACTAAACAATAAATTAAAATGTCATACAAAGAGCCAGAAGCAAAAATTTTTGCATGTTCTCAAAGTGTGTATTTAGCCGAACAAATTGCTGAAAAGTATGGTGTTCCGCTAGGTAAAGTTACGTTCTCAACATATAGTGACGGTGAATTTCAGCCTTCTTTTGAAGAATCAATTAGAGGTTTACGCGTGTTTCTAGTTTGTTCCACTTTTCCAAGTGCCGACAACCTGATGGAACTTTTATTGATGATAGATGCTGCCAAAAGAGCTTCTGCCAGACATATTACCGCAGTAATCCCTTATTTTGGTTGGGCAAGGCAAGACAGAAAAGATAAACCAAGAGTGCCAATAGGAGCAAAATTAGTTGCAAAATTATTGGAAACTGCTGGCGCCACTCGAATCATGACTATGGATTTACACGCCGATCAAATCCAAGGCTTTTTCGAAAAACCAGTAGATCACTTGTTTGCCTCGACTATCTTTTTGCCGTATGTAAAGAGTTTAAATTTAGAAAATTTAACGATTGCATCTCCAGACATGGGTGGTTCTAAAAGAGCTTATGCCTATTCTAAATTTTTAGAATCGGATGTAGTAATCTGTTACAAGCAAAGAAAAAAAGCGAATGTAATTGACACTATGGAGTTAATTGGAGAAGTTACAGGAAGACATGTTGTTTTAGTGGATGATATGATTGACACCGGTGGAACATTAGCAAAAGCAGCCGATGTTATGATGGAAAAAGGAGCATTGAGTGTTAGAGCAATTTGTACCCATCCAATATTATCTGGCGAGGCTTACGAAAAGATTGAAAATTCTAAATTGGTAGAATTAATCGTTACCGATTCTATTCCGTTAAAGAAAGAATCAAAAAAAATAAAAGTAGTAAGTTGTGCTCCATTATTTGCAGAAGTGATGCACATGGTACAAAACAACAATTCAATTAGCGGTAAATTTTTAATGTAAACCGTTTTTTGAACCAAAAAGAGAATTTTTATTAATTATATATATTTTACAAATGAAATCAATTACGATTAAAGGATCAGAAAGAGAAAACGTAGGCAAAAAGGCAACTAAAGCCGTACGTGATGCTGGAATGGTTCCTTGCGTTATTTACGGAGGAAATCAACCAGTACATTTTGCAGCAGACGAAAGAGCATTTAAAGACTTGGTGTACACTCCAAACGCTCACACTGTTGTAGTTGAATTAGAAAACGGAACTAAAGTAGATTGTATCTTACAAGATATTCAATTTCACCCAGTTTCTGACAAAATTTTACATATCGATTTCTTCCAATTAAACGATGAAAAAGAAATTGTTATGGAAGTTCCTGTGAAAGTTACTGGTACTTCACCTGGTGTTTTATTAGGAGGTGTTTTACGTTTGAACCAACGTCGTTTGAAAGTAAAAGCTTTACCTAAAAATTTACCTGATTTTGTTGAGGCTGACATTACTCCATTAGAAATGGGTAACAAATTGTATGTGACTAAAATCCCTACAGACAACTTCAAATTAATGCACCCAGACAACACAGTAGTGTGTCAAGTGAGAATTTCTCGTGCGGCAATGAAAGCTGCTCAAGAGGCTGCAAAAGCTGCAAAAGACGCAGGAAAAAAGAAAAAATAATTTCTTTACCACATACCAAAAGAGCACCAGTCAACACTGGTGCTTTTTTATTGAAATGAATCCAATATTTTTCTAATTAAGCGAGTTACCGTACTTTTACAAAATGAAATGGTGGAAACATTTATTTAACAAAGAAATAGATAACACAAAACAACCTATGAAAAAATTCTTGATTGTTGGTTTAGGCAACATTGGAGCTGAATATGTGAATACACGACATAATATTGGTTTTAAAATTTTGGATTATATAGCTAGAAAAGAAGGAATTTCATTTGAAACGGCTAAACTTGGTGAAATATCAGAACTAAAGATAAAAGGACGTTCCATTCTTTTACTTAAACCCAACACATACATGAATTTAAGCGGCAAAGCGATTCATTATTGGTTAGAAAAAGAGAATATTCCCAAAGAAAATTTATTGGTGATTACAGATGATTTGAATTTAGCTTTCGGAACCATTCGTATCAAAGCTAAAGGAAGTGATGGTGGCCACAATGGGTTAAAAAATATTCAATTGGTCTTAAACACTACAGAATATGGGAGATTTCGTTTTGGCATTAGCGATAGCTTCAAGAAAGGACAGCAAGTTAATTACGTTTTAGGTGAATGGGACGAAGAAGAAAAAGAAAAGCTCAAAGAACGACTAGAAGTAGCCTCAGAAGTCATTAAATCATTTGCTTTGGCAGGATTAGCAAACACCATGAACGCATTTAACGGAAAATGATGGCATACTATTTGAAAAACATATTATATGAATAAGATTTTAATTTTATCCCTGATCGCAGTGCTCACTTTTGGATGTACTAATAGCAAAAAAGCAGTCGAAGAACCAATGAAAGAAAAAGAAACAGCATCAATTTGTCCAGAAGATGGTACTTGTAATTCAAAAATTTATATAAACCAACAATTACATATTCAAGTTGACGAAACAGGAGCGCTTTATTATCGTTTGACTGAAAACAAAAATACCTCAGTTATTAGCTACGAATATAAAAAGCATACGGATTCCACTTTAGTTGACAATCATTATTCTGAAACCATTTTATTTGAAATAGCCAACGACTTAAAAGAACTCGACTTAAAAGATAAAAATCTACAAGATGTCAAAATGTTATTTAACAAACAATGTTTTTGCAGAGGACAAGCTGGAGTTTACAAAATAACAAATGGTCATTTAATATTTAGCAAAGAGAATGAATTAAACACTGTTCAATTAGCATTTGAAATTCAAAACATCAATCAAAAACTTAAAACAATTCAATTTTCTTTAAAAATAAAAAGTGCTGGCATTGCCAGCACTTTTATTTATATATTTAATAAAGACTATTCAACAACAATCTTTTTAACTTGTTTTTCAGCACCATCCAAAACGAGTTACCATATAGACACCTGATTGTACATTACTTAAGTTAATATTCTCATTGAAAAGCCCTAAATTATTATAACTTCTTTCAAAGATTTGTCTACCTCTAATATCGTGAACTAACACTTTAATCTCATTCCCTGAATTAGAATTAAATTGAATATTAAAACTTCCATTGTTAGGGTTTGGATAAATTGCAATTGAATTTTCATCAAAAGATGTAGTATTTAAAACTGCCTCTTGTGAACAAACCGTCAAAGTATATGATATAACATTCCCGGTATCAGCAGCTGCTAAATCTCTAATTGCAATCAACCAATCTCCATTAGGATTCAATCCATTAAACACACTTAACGGTGTTGTTGGAACAACATTACCAACAACCGGCGAGGCACAAACTATTCCTGCTCCCTGATCATCAAATGTAGCGTTTATATTATCAAAATTTCCACAACCGTTTTGAAAAATAGTCGATTGAGTTACAGCAACCATAGGCCCTTGAACAACAATTTGCAAATCTTCAATCCAAGTATGTGTTAAATTTACTGCTAAATTAACATCGGTAATATTATCAGTTGTAGGAACATTAATTGCTCTAACTGTAAAAGTCGTATTATTATCAGGGATCGGGAAACCGGTATTGAATACATAATCATTACATGTTTCTGTGACTGTATAACCTAAAGAAAAATTAGGAGAAACAGCATAAAAAATATTTCCTACAGCTTCAATCATTATTCTACAATTAATTGCTGGAGTTGACGGCATAGTTACATCTTGTGTTCCATCATTATCGGTATTGGCTACTAATGTCGTAAAAGTTACACCTCCATCTGTTGAAATTAGAATATTTACATTATTTGTATTAATACCATTAGCAGTTGTTCCGGCTACATCCCATGTTATTGTTTGTGTTGAACCTGTATCTAATGAAGCATTCAACGTTGGACTTGTAACACGAAACGGTCCTACAGCAGCAGTCGTAACAGTCATATCATCTCTATTTGTCATACCAGCACCAGCACGATTATCTCTTACAGTTAGTGCAAAAGTCATTGTTCTTGCAACTGTTGGAACTACTTCCCAAGTAGGCGCTAAATTTCCATTTAAAACATCTTCAAATCTTGGAAAAAATCTTGTAGGGGAAGTTGATGGTGATACTGAGCGAAAATTTGGTCCCGCTGTTGCAGTTGTTAACGGAGGTTGTGTACTAACAGTATTGTTATATTGCTCCCAACAATACGTTAATGCATCTCCATTAGCGTCAGTTGCAGAACCTGTTAATTTAAAAGCCGTTCCATTTGGGATAATATAATTCGCACCTGCATTTACAACAGGAGCAATATTTCCTGAAGCACTAAGCTGTCTACAGTTAGCTGAAGGGCTTAAAACAAAATTAGTCATTTCCAAAATACTTCTTGCATGAAAATGATCATCTGAATTGTTTTGTACATTCGGAGCACATATCCCAGCATAACCCATTATTGTACTAGCGCTTCCAGGCTCAAACGAAGAGCTTGTTGCTCTTTGACAAGCATTATTTTGCGTATGATTTGCACCAAATTGATGCCCAAATTCATGAGCCACATAATCTACATCAAAAGGATCTCCAACTGGTGAAGGTGAGCCTGTAACTCCTCTCGCTTTTCCTGTTCCACAAACAGAACCTAATTGCGCTATTCCTCCGCCACCTGTACTAAAAACATGGCCTACATCATAATTTGCTGTACCAATTACAGAATTAATAACCGCTAAATTTTCATCCAGCAAAGCAACACCATCATCGTTAGTGAAAGAATCGGAATCAATAAATATAATATTTTCATTATTTGCTATTAAATTCATTCTAACAGCTACATCCCTTTCATAAATCCCATTTACTCTTGTCATTGTAACAACCATTGCAGAAAGGACAACTGCTCGTTTAGTAGCCAATGGTGCTGCCGCAGGAGTTCCAGCAGCCGTTAAATGAAAAGCAGCGTACTCAATAGTACACGACATAGCCAGACGGTATTGTCTTAAATTGCCATCATTTACCATAATTTGATTTTCAAGTCTTCCATAATCTTGAATCACAGCTTCTTCATCTTGAACTAAACAACCAAATTGTCTAGTTGGCTGAATATCTTTTCTACTGTAAACAATGTAATTGTTTAAATCTTTGGTATAAGTGTCGATGTAATAAGTCCCTGAATTTCCAGAAAGCGACATCACGTGTAAACCAAAGTTAGTCACACTAAAACGCAAAACTGCAGTTTTATCATCAATCCCTTGTGCTGAATACGTTTTAATAGATGGGAATTTATCCATTAACCCTTTTTCCATAATGGGTGCTTCGAAAACTTTAAATCTAGATAAATTTCCATTAAAATCTGGAAACTCTAGAATTAAATTTGAACTCATCTCAGGGTTTTCCATTGGCGCATTTGCCAAAGCACCCTTTAAAGCCTGTAAATCAAGGCTATAAAATTGTGCTTGTGAAGGATTTGTAGCCCTTTCAAATTTTTCTTTAGAAACTAACTTAGTTTCTTCAATTTTGGTCCAATAACTTCTTTGACTAAACCCAAGATTTAGCGCGAAAATCATCAGTAATAATGTAATTTTTTTCATAATTTTTTAGGTATAAATGATATAATTTATCAAAATTAAAAAAAAAAACGAGATTATTACTAATCTCGTTTTTTATATTTTAAAAAGAATTTACTAATTTACAACAATCTTTTTAACTTGTTTTTTAGCACCATCCAAAACAGTTACCATATAGACACCTGATTGTACATTACTTAAGTTAATATTCTCATTGAAAAGCCCTAAATTATTATAACTTCTTTCAAAGATTTGTCTACCTCTAATATCGTGAACTAACACTTTAATCTCATTCCCTGAATTAGAATTAAATTGAATATTAAAACTTCCATTGTTAGGGTTTGGATAAATTGCAATTGAATTTTCATCAAAAGATGTAGTATTTAAAACTGCCTCTTGTGAACAAACCGTCAAAGTATATGATATAACATTCCCTGTATCAGCAGCAGCTAAATCTCTAATTGCAATCAACCAATCTCCATTTGGGTTCAATCCATTAAACACACTCAATGGTGTTGATGGTATAACATTTCCAACAACTGGCGATGCACAAACTATTGCAGCTCCCTGATCATCAAATGTAGCGTTTATATTATCAAAATTTCCACAACCATTATTAAAAACAGTAGATTGAGTTACTGTAACCATAGGACCTTGTAAAACTACTTGCAAATCACCTATCCAAGTATGTGTTAAATTAACTGCTAAATTAACATCAGAAATATTTTCAGTTGTAGGGACATTAATTGCTCTAACTGTAAAAGTAGTATTATTATCAGGAATAGCAAAACCAGTATTAAATACGTAATCATTACATGTTTCTGTAATTGTATAGCCTAAAGAAAAATTTCGAGAGTTAACATTAAAAAATATGTTATTAGATGCTTTAACCATAATTCTACAGCTAATAGCAGCAGTAGATGGCATTGTAACATCTTCACTTCCATCGTTAAGTGTGTTTGCCAAAAGAGTTGTCCAAGTCAAACCATTATCGTTTGTAAACATGATATCAACATTTGCACCACCTGGAGAAGTGTTAGTATTATTTACTGTCCAAGTGACAGTTTGAACAGAACCTGGATCGTAAGAAAGCCCAGATGTATTTTGAGAGGTTACTGTCAAAGGTCCTCTTGAAGCATCGACTGTTACAACCATGTCGTCAAAATTAGTTTGACCACCATTTAATTCATTATCTCTTGCTGTCAATCTAAAGTTTAAAGTTCTAGCAACCGAGCTTAAAGCCTCAACAATTATATTACTACCATTAGTTGTCGTTGAACCATTAAAAACAGATGTTAAATTTGGAAAGTATCTTGTTGGGCTTGTTGTTGGGCTATAAGATCTAAAATTAGGACCTGTCGCCTTTGTAGGAGAAGCAGCACTAGCGGCACCTGTTTGAGCACCACCCATAGTATCATATTGTTCCCAACAATAAGTTAGTCCTGAAGCACCTCCAGCATCTGTAGCTGAACCAGTTAACATAAAAGGCGTACTGATTGGAATTGTAAAATCTGCTCCTGCATTAACCACTGGTGCACTGTGAGTAATAGCTGTTGACGTTGGACAGGCTTTTGCAACCATGTTTGCTTGAATTTGTTGGATAGACGCCGCATGAAAATGGTCATCAGATGCTAAAGCTGCATTTTGAGCCGTAATACCAGCATAAGCCATTATTGTTGTCCCTCCTCCAACTTCTTTTTGAGCAAAATTTGGCCCTTCACTAGCGTGAGAAAATGTATGTCTTCCGCCAAATTGATGTCCAAATTCATGAGCAACATAATCAACATCAAAAGTTTCACCTTCTGGCGGATCAGCTGCTGTGAATGCACTACCCTTAGCAGCGTCACAAACGCAACCAATACAACCTGCGTTACCATTATCAGCTGCAAAAACAAATAGATGTCCTACATCATAATTAGCAGCACCAATAACACTAGTTAGAGTAGATTGTAATTGAGCATTGTAATTTGTTGTATAAGGATCTGTTGTTGGATTGGTGTAAACAACTAAATTATTTGTACCAATTAAAACCATTCGTATAGCTAAATCTCTTTCGTAAATACCATTTACCCTTGTCATGGTTGTATTAATTGCTGCTAATGCGCCAGCAACTGTACCTCCATGATATTGAGCATATTCTCCAGTACAAGAAACTGCCGTTCTAAAAGTCAATAGACGACCATCGCTAGCCATAGTCTGGTTTTCAAATTTATTATCCAAATTCTCTAAAATTGAATCGTCCTCAGGAGTCAAACAAGTAAATGGTTGTTTTCCTTTTCCGAAATTTTTATTTCTTTGAGACTTATAAAAAGCATAAACCATTCCATCAACAGAAATTGGCGTAAAAAACTCAGTAACTCCATTACCTCTTAAAATCATACCATTTAATCCTCTTGGATCAACACTTAATCTTAAAATAGTTGACTTATCCTTTATTCCAATTCCAATATATGAATTGATTTGAGGGAACTTTACTTTTAGCTCATCATCAAAATTTGAGGCTTCAAATATCATAAACTCTTCAAATTTACCTTCAGAGTCTGGAAATGAAATAAAAACAGGAGATTCTTTTACATCAAAACGATTTGGAGCATTTTTAAGCTCATTTGCAATTGACGAAAGCTTTAATTCTAGTGTTTTAAACTGACTTGGGAGATTACCTTCTTTAGCGTAATTTGTCAAATCAAAATCTTGTTTATTAGTATGACTCCAATAATTCTTACCTTGAGAATAACTGAAATTAATACCAAAAAACAATAACGCAATAAATAGTATTGTTTTTTTCATAAATTATATTTTTTTTATATATTAACATCCAAAAATATTAAATTTTTATAAAAAAACAAGCATAAATTTAAAAAAATAAAAATAAAATATTAATCTTGTTTTTTTTATTTAGTTAATTTTAAAATACATTTGGAATAAATTTTCTTATTGCTTTCTGTTTCCATCTTGAATAGTAATTAAATATACACCAGACTGAACATTGTTTAGATTTATAGTCGTGCCAGAATTCTGTATTAGATGCCATTGTCTCTTTACTTCGCAATTAATCTTCCCCTAACATCATAAACACCTACATTAACTCTTACCAGTAGTTGAATTTAAACTACATTTAAATTTCCCACATTTGGATTTACAACTGAAACCTGTTAATTCAAAATTAGCCAAATACCCCAACTCTGTCTAGCAAGCTATAAACTCACAATTCCTAGAAAAAGTGGTTTGTTAAGGACATCCTGAACCAAAAAGAACCTACTACACAAGACGGAACTCATCAGATTCAAGTTATCTAATAATAATATGCACAATGACTGTTATTCTGTAGCTGCTTCCACCCAGCAATTTCGTCTCAGTAAAATAGAACGTAATAGTTGAGTTACCTGTTGCAACTATAGTAGCTGGTTCAACAGTAAATTGTTTTTCCATTCTAAAATCAACAGCGTTTGTTGAAATCCCGTATTGAACAGCTCCTGTTCCAGCACTTGACACATACATGTCTGTACAGCCATAATCAGATGCATCATTCACTTGAATACTTCCAATAATGTTCGAATTAGAACTATCTCTAAAATTAGAAAGACCATTGCCTTTTAATGAATTTTGACCTGGTGTAGATGCATCAACAGTAGTTTGCACATTAACAAAAACATCGCTAACAACTTCAACATCATCTAACATAAATATAAACTCATCTGAAGAAACACACTGAATAGCAATGTAAACACTTTGTCCATCATATGCTGATAAATCATAAACATACTCTGTCCAGTCTAATGGCGGAACCGTGTAAGGATTAATAGAAATTTTAGTAAAACTTCCAGTGGCTGTATTAGTTGTTGAAATCAAAACATTAAAACGCTCTCCACCGTTATAATTATCTGTCAAACTTTTTGCCCAAAATCTTAATTCAGAATTTGATCCTAAAGTGATTTGTGGAGTAATAGCCCAATCATTATTAGCAAATGGAGTAACACTTTCATTAAAACAATAATACCCTTTATTACCTGTATGCGCATCATGAGCTGTACCTGCAGCAGAAGGAGTTGTTTGAGAAGAATTAAAAATAATATAAGAACCTGTATATCCTTCATTAGGGAAATTATACGTATCGTGGGTGTATGTTGGATCGCCATCTAAATCATAAGTTGTCCAACCCCCAACATTACCAACTGTGAAGTCAGCATATGATTCAAAGCTGTCATAAAAAATTTGTTGTTGCAACATAAGTGGAGACAAAGAAGAGTCATCATTTTCAATAGTTAAGCTATAAACATTCCCTTTAGGGTTAGCCAAAGCATTACCTCCATTTGCATTTACAGAAAAAGTAATCATTAATTCTTCATCTGACTCAAAAACTCCATCGTTCAATACTCTAAAAACTAAATTTTGATCTGCAGTTGAACCTGAATTAAATGTTACAGTAGGAGTCATTATTTCAATATCTCCTAAATCAGCACCAGAAAGAGCATCTAATGAGAATGTAACTGTTGCATTTTGAGAAGGTGCTCTATCAATACTTAAAGGTATAGTAAACTCTGTATAAGAACAACCATTACCTTCAATTACCGATTTTGGTTGTCTATCAATACATGCTTCTCTCTTAAATTGAATGTATGGGGAATTTGGAATAGCATCACAAACATTTGAATACAACAAATCATCCCTTCTTGGTGAATTCATCATAACAGCTAACATTCTATCTTT
>JAGYKU010000052.1 GCA_018401455.1 Flavobacteriales bacterium | reverse complement strand
TATTGAAAGGGCTGTGTTCTCCTTTTGCTCCATCCGAAACATATTCCAGCCTGCCCGAGGCAAGTCCCCATCTAGATTTATAACTTCCCACATTTTCTGTATACCCTCTATGAGACTCATTAAATAATGATCCAGAAAAGCATGCGTCTGCTACTAAAAATATATGTTTTGAATTGACTTTTTTCATTAGTTGCATCATAAAACTGTTGGGTAAATAATCTCCATCAGCTCCTTTTTCAGCATCTACTGGAATCCAATATCCTTCCCCTAGTTCTGCATCAAAATAGCCGTGACCAGAGAAGTAAACGATTACATTATCATTAGGACCTGCATTACTTATAAGTTGTTTGAAACCGTCAATGATACCTTGTCTATTGGCTAAAGAATCTTGTATTTGAATTACATTTGCATCATCAAAGCCATATTTACTTTTTAAAACATTTGTAAGGCTATTTGCATCATAGACAGCATTATTTAAATGTGGCCAATACTTGTATTTATCAATTGATATAATTAACATATGGTTTTTGGATTCAAGTGATAAAGCGTCTAAATCAAATTCCTTTCTAATAATTGTAATTTTCTTTAAAGCCGTATTACCATTAATATCGGTTGCTTCTATACTGATATTATTTTCACCAATGGCAAGTTTCATTTGCATTTCAAAATCTCCTGTAGCTGATAGACTTGCCTTTAAACCATTTACTTTCACTTCAGATATACCCTTATTATCTATTGCAAGTCCTTTTAATGAGATTTCTTCTTGAGTCACTGTTGCTCTATCTTTTGGAACTTTCGGCTGCGTAAGAACAATTTGAGGTGGTGACTTGTCTTTATCATCTTTATACTCAATGTAAGGTGATATGTTTAAACCTAAACAATTCCAAAGTTGAGCTTTTTTTGATTCGAAACCTGTTACAGAAATAAATTTTCCTGAAGGGTCAAAAGAAACAGAGGATAATACCCCTGAGTTGTTTACCTTTTTATCAGCAACTACGCCATAGTTTTCAATATTCCAAACTTGAAATCTAAATTGATTGGTTGCGGCCAAATATTTTCCATCATAAGAAAAAGTTAAATTTTTAAAGTCTCTTTTTGCTTTATTTGTTTGAACTTTTACGGCCATTTCTTTTCCCTCAATGTCTCCAACATATAAGTTAGATTTGATGTCTGAAACAGCGTAATATTTATTTTGTAAGTCAAGAGTTATTTCAATAAGTTGAGTGTTCCCATTAATAGTTTGAAAAATAGTTTTAGAGTTCTCATTAACATCAATTTTTACAATTTTTCCATCAGTTGTTATTGCAAATATTAAATTTTGAGATTTTGAGAACTCGATGTCTGTATACACCTCGCTGTTTTCTATATTCGAAACTATTGATTCCTCCCATTTAGAAATCTTCCCTTCAACAAGAATGTAAAATAGCTTTTCATTTTCTTTAAAACATATTTTTTCTTATTTGTATCATTAATATATGTTTGATGAGCTTATTAACTTTTCACCTGTTTTAAATTGTATTTTTCAACAATTGGAAGCACTTTAAAAGCGCTATTTATCCCTTCACTAATACTGTTTCATTATCGATAAAAAAAATGTCATCAATTATTTTGATGTTAGTAGTAATTGTTTTTTGAAGACTTTCTGCACCAGAAACAAATACATTTATTAAGTTTCCAGATGAGCAAAGAAAATACTTTCCATCAGGATTGTATTTTGACGATCCAATTTGGTTAGTTTTTGTTTTTTGATCTGCATCATGCGAAATTTGAGCAAAGGCCCAAATTGACAGTAAAAAACAATTAAGAATATGTTTAAAAGTTTCATAGAATTAAAAAGTTTTAAAAATTATTCCAAAATATACCGATGCAGGAAAGTATGGATATAATCTATAATTTACATTGCTAAACTCATTGTTTTAAGGTAAACTGATTCAAGAATAGCATAATTAAAATCTGAAAAATTAAGTTTATAATTAGCGCCTAATTTCAAATAAGTTTATTTGATAATCGCAAATTAAATCCAATACCAATACCCGTATTCATTGATTTGTTGTTTTTAAAAGCCTCATTTAAAGATTCAGAAGATTCAGAATTTATGTAATATTCTTGCATTTCATTTAAACCTAGCATCTGCATATACTATATCTTTCGAAAATAATATATTTCATATAGTTCATTTTTCTAAATCCCAGTTGAATATTAATAAATGGATGAATTTTTTTGTATGGAAAAAATGCATAAAAGCCATTAATATTAAAGTCTTGAACTTCAGTTAAAAATTTATATTTTTGATTGGAATAAAAGACTGTATCTAATTGCTCAGCATTTGAGTTGTTAGGTACCACAATTAAATTCGAAGAATTTGTTCTATTGTATATGCCATATAATCCAAGAAGCACCCACTTTAATATTTGATGAAGTATGATAGTTAATGCCAAAATTTAAACCAGCACTATTTATTGGTAATTCTTTTGTCATTTCTGTGTTTGGAATATTCCCATGAAAATTTAACTCGTAACTAAATTTGGATGCATATTGAGAAATACCTTGAACTCCAAACATAACAATTGTGGTAAAACAAATAATTATTTTATACATCCTATTCATAATTTATTATTCCTGTATTTTCTGTATTTCCTATTTTGAATGAATTATTCAGTTCATTTAAATCATAGAACTTAAAAATGGGATTTACAGATTGAAGGTCAATATTTCCCCTACTTTTTAGAGTCATATTTGATTCTAGTAGAATCACTTCACTTGATGAATTATTTGCAAATATAATTTATTTTGAGATTCTATTGATTGAAAACACAAGATTAAAACTAGAAAAACTAATTAAGTCCCATTCAAAATTGCTTTGATTTAATTTAAAAAAATCACCATTTACAAAACAATATAATTGACCATTTAGGTTATGGAAAACACCATTTTGAAGTATGTTATTTGTCCATGTGTTTTGTGATGATTGACTATCAATAACTTTAATAATGGTTAAACTTCCTGTAAAAGGATTATATTTTTCTAATCTTTTTTCGACAAAAGTACCTATAGCATAGTTTCTTACTATCAAGGCGAAAGGGTCTAATCCGAGGATTAACTCTGCGTCATCATTTATCAGTATATCTGTTTGATCAATATTTTTTCTATACGTTTTAACTTGCTGAGTACTGGCATCTAGAAACAATGTATAATCTCTTAAATCCCAAAAAACTTTCGAACTAAAGTTACCAGACAAACCTGCTGGGCTGGATTCTGAAAATTGAGTTTCTAGGTTAAAGGTGCTTTTTGTTGGTCCATTTGTCAAGGTTACCAAGGGGTAATTGGAAATAGAGTTAACATAATTGTTGCTATTAGCTGTGTAAGCTCCGTTAAAATTTGTGTTATTCAATTCTAATCCTTTTAAAGTATTCCAAGATGTATCCTTTACAGAAACAAGAACATTTTCTTTAGTATAAACACTTAGAGTTGCTTGGAAATGAGTGTTACTTGCAGCCCAATCAATATTTATAAAATCTACCCAATTGTTTTCAAAGTTAGAAATTTCAGTTTTTTGATGTATTACAGTATCCAAAGAAGTGTTTCCATCACTGGACTGCTTGGTAGCAATAACGCGAAGACTAGTGAAATATTGGTCTCTAGAATTTAGAGTTTGGAGAAAGTCGGCAGGTAAATTTATCTTAACAACAGAACTGAAAGTGTTTATTTCAATAGCTTCAAGAATAACTTGATCGGCACCCCCTTTTCCTATTAAAGGACTGTTTTCCTTTTTACAACCGATACAAATAAACAGAAAAATAAATATGTAAAAACTAAATCTCATCGTTTTGTAACTTTATTAACGCTAATACCATTTTCATAAATTGCTTTTAGTAAGTAATTACCTGCCTGTAAATGCGAGATATCTATGCTTTTTAAACATGGAGATCCTTTAATAACCATAATTTTCTTACCTGTAATATCATATATCTCAAGATTGATTACTTTTTCAGTTGAAGTCCAGTTTAATATATCTTGCACTGGATTTGGAAAAAACACAATGTTTTTATGACTATTTTCATCAACCTTTACAATGTTATTTTCAACAAAAGAGTTTATATTGCTCAATCGCGAAGAATAAACAGTGTTGTCTGTCACACAAGTCTGTAATAGTTCAGACTCAATGATAAAACTGGTTTCTCCAATTAATAAATCTTCTTCTGAGTATTTCAATTCAATATTTTCATAACCCACAACTATCCAAGGACTAATTGGAGATTCGCGCCATATATAGTCTCCATTTGAAATATTACCGATTTCTCCATTCCATCTTAGGAAAGACCCCATTGTGTCATTCCTAACTAAATGTATTGAATTAACAGGAGCACTTTCAATAGAGTTAGTATTGCAGGTTGAAAGCGTTTGTATGGAATAGGAGTATTCCTTTGAATTAATGTCTGATATGTTGTCAATATATGCTGAATTCATATTATACATTACCGTGTCTAACACGAAGTATTCATTAAAATTATTTCCTTCTCTTGAAATTATATATCCTTCGGTATAGGAAGATGGAAGTTTCTCCCAGGCAATAATATTTCTGTTTATTGTTGTGTCAGCGGTGACATTACAGATTTTTGTGCTTTCAATAAAATCTAGTACTTGGAAGTTATTGGTTGAAACACAGCCATTAATGTCAATTACTTTAATGAAATAATTGCCAGATGACAGACTTGAAAGGTCTTCTGTAACGGGCCCATGCGCCCACTCTATATTCTGAACTTGATCAATTGGACTGAGATTAATATCAATAGCACCATCATTTTGACAAGAGGCATGCTGAATGTTTAATGGAATAATATTTACACCTGTATCACTATTTAATTTTATAAATTGTTGCGAGTTACAATTGTTGTCATCAGTAATATTTAATTCATAAATATCTGGGGTTAGCATGTTGATTGAATTAGAAGAACTGCTAAAAGTTCCAAAAGAATTTGACCAAATAAATTGATAGGGTGCTGTTCCACCAGTAACTGTAGGTGAGATGGAACCATTGGAAAGGCCACAATCAGGATTTGTTTTTACCACATTAATTTGAAGAGGATCAGGAGCCAAAACGGGAATTAGATATGTTCCTGTACAATTATTAGCATCTGTAACTTGCACAGCATATTCTCTTGCAGATAAACCAGTAAGGTCTTCAGTGGTATTGCCATTGTCCCATAACATTTGAAATGGTCCATTTCCGGAAATGTTTAAATCAATACTTCCGTTACTATCATTGTTACACGCCAGATTAACAACGTTATGTGATACTGAGATGCTATTGTTACCAATAGCCACAACATCATTGAATCGACAACCGCTCGAATCTTCCACAGTAAGGAAATAACTTCCAGAGGATAGGTTTGCAATACTTTGAGATGTTTGTCCAGAATTCCAGTAAGGTTTGTAAGGTCCAGTACCACCAGAAATAACAGTAACAATGCTGCCGTTACTTACACCACAATCCGCCTCTGTAGTTGTAAATGAAAAGGTAATAGGCTCTTTAACAGTTACAATCGTAGTGATTACGCTATCACAGCCTATTGATGATAGAAAATAACTTGTATGGATCACGGTGTCTTGAATATTGGTAATTTCATATTGATCATGAAATGTATACCTATCACCTGAGCAAACTTCGTCATACTCAATTATATTAGAATTATTATTTATGGAAATATTAGTGGTAACGGTTCTGTTACAACCCGCAGGGGTTAATATATTTGAAATTTGTGCTTGAGGAGATGTGATATTACTCGCTGTAGATCCATCTGGAAATGTGTAAGATGCTCCAGGACAAATCGTTACATTATTGATTGGAGAATCACTATAATTAACCGTTACTGAAATAGTTAGAACACTGTCATTGCCACATGAATTACTGTTAAACAAGGTATCTTGCTTGGAACCAGACGAATACCATGTGTAAAGACCGCTTGGAGAGACCACAGAATCACAACCAGTGAGTGAAATACTGTTATAAGTTGGGAAGCAATAATCAATTGCAGTTGCAGGATTTGAATAGTAGTCTGGTACAAACTCTGATGAAGCAGATAATGTTTCTGATGCAAGGTCAAACTCCATAATAAAACATCCTTCACCGCTTCCTGTATCACCATTTCCAATAATCACCAGTTTACCACTTTTCTCTACAACGTCTAAAATAGATATTGTGTCAGTGTTATGATGTATTACAGTTGTAGTATTTAGTGAAGGTGAGTATTTGTAAATAACCCCTCTATGGAAACTTCCACCATCCGAAGAAAAACCATAAATATTGCCATTTGACGCTGCAATAATTTTGCCCGGACCATTTCCGAAAGTTACTTTCGTACTGCTTGGAAAATCTTTAACTAAAGTATATTGATTTGTATTTGTGTTTATTTTAAATAGCGCACCGCCTCCAGAAACACCTGTATAGATAAATGTTCCATAAATGAAATTAGTGTTGTACAACTCTACATCTCCCATTAAAGTGCCAGATATAGTCTGATTATAGATTGTAGTCGTTACACCTGTTGTAACGTTGTGTTTATTTATCGCTCCCTTTCCACCTGTGCCGCCTCGTGAAGTGGAAAAAAAAATATTTGTCCCATCATATTTGGATATACTGTATGGGTATTTACCATGAACTGGTTCCTGAAGTTTCAAGACTTGGCTATAAGTTTTGGAGTTTGCATCAAATTTAAACAAAGTACCACATAAAAAAGGGGAGCCGTCAGAGGGGTTGGAAAGTATATTTGAAGTGGGAGTATTTCCACCTTGACTAGTTATACCATAGATGATATTGGGTTCTGTTTCAATTAACTTACCTGAAGGAAATCTACCATCATCTGATGTAGCCCCAAACCTGTACCGGACATTGTTAATGTCATACCCTAGGTCAATTTGAGATAAGACACCATTGTTTGAATAAGGAGAGCCAGTTCCTCCGCCATTTAAAGTTGCGTATATATCCCCGTTGGAAAGTTGTAATAAAGATTGATACTCGTTGCCATTTGTAACAAAAACGGAGTTATTATAAATGTTTGCAGCAGAAAAATTAACTACTTGGTTAGTGTTTGAACTGTAAAGTTCAATCTTAGAAAGTGTGTCACCGTTTACTTGCACTGCGGAAACAGGATACAACCCTGAAATAACACCTGAGAATTGTGCAAAAAAGGAAGCGCTTATAAAAATAAGAATTAATGAAATAAAATGATTCATCCTAATGTAATTTTGACAAAGATAGAGTTTTAAATTTATTAACACAATACTCACTTATGAGTATACCTATATTAAACTATTTTTTTCACCATATTTAATAAGTTCTGCGGCATTATGAGTACCTGACTTAGAAAGCAATCTCCTTCTGTAAGTGTCTACAGTGTGCTTGGAGATGTTCATTTTGTCTGCAATCATTTTAGATGAAAGGCCTTCTTTAACTAGTGATAAAACTTCTAGTTCACGTTTAGTGAAAAGGTCGGAATCTGAGTCATTTAGTTTTACACCTATCACACACACATCATCTATCTGCTCCAGATCCCCTCGCCAGTTTTCAAATTCTTGGTAAAGCAATTCCTTTTGTTCTTGAATTGGAAAATTTGCTATGGACATTAAGTATTTCTTGAAATTAAGAGACTTGTATTTTTTACCATCTTTACCACCAAATTGATCGGGGAATCCATCTGAAGAAATAAAAATCTCATCACCTGGAGAGAGTTGAACCTCGATATTCTCGAAATTTTTTCTTGTGACGAACAGACCTACAGGTTGCTTTGTAGCTCTTACCTCATGCAGGAATTTTCCTTCTCCATCTTCCATGGTTTTAAAAATCCCATTTGTTTCGATTGCAGGAGAATTACTTACTATCCAAAGCGGATTGTTTGCCCCACCAAAATTTAATTTTCGATTTGTAACATCCAAAGAACATAGAGCAATGTCCATTCCATCTTTGATTATTTCTTCCCCTTTTTCGAATGATTCGATAACTAATTCAGTAACCTTATCCAATATTTCACCAGGTTGCTTCAAATTAAACTCTTTGATTGATCTATTCATTGCGTTGGCACAGACGACACTCACCAAAGCTCCTGGAACACCATGGCCAGTACAATCGGCTGCTGCAAAATAGATTAGAGTTTTTAATATGCCATCAATTTCTTGATCTGCTGTTTCCATCCAATAAAAATCTCCTGCTACTATATCTTTTGGTTTATATAATATAAAACTTTCTGTAAGCCATTCTTTTACCAATTTTGGTGGCGGTAGGATGGCCTCTTGTAGTCTTTTAGCGTAGGTAATACTTTCTATTATTTCTTGGTTTTTATGTTCCACAATTGTTTTTTGCTCTTCTGCAATTGCATGTTCCTTTTGAGCTATATCTCTTTGTTTTTCTACCTCTACTTTTTGTTGAGATATTATTTCATTTGTTTTTTGACGCTCTTTGCCTATTTTAAAAAATCTTACAGCAATGATGATAGCAGCAATCAATATAATAGAGATAAAGACCAAAATAATGTTTCTTTGACGAGCCTCTTGAGTTCTAATTATTTCTTTACGTTGATTCTCTTCGTTTATCTTTGAAATTTCTTTGGCTTTAGCTATGGAGTCTAATTTTTGTTGTTGACCAAAATCATTCTCGAGTTGAATTTGAGTAATCTTTTTCAAGGTAGTCTCATTTATGAGCTCTTGAGAAAGTTCGTTATACTTCTTTTGGTACTCAAGTCCTACTTTGTAATTACCCTCCATTTCAGAAAGAATACTAAGCATTTCATAGGCTTTTTGCATTCCTTTGGTAAAGTTATTAGATTGAGCAATCGTTAATGCATTTTGAGCATGGTTTATAGCTTTTTCATTCTTACCTATTGTAAAGAAGGAGATAGATAAATTAAAATGTATTTGTGAAGATTGAATACTGTTTGGTTTTGCATAAGACAGGGCTTCTAAATATTGTTTTTGTTCTTCGTCAAAATTATTGAGCAAACCATTCAAACTGCCTATATTATTGAGAGCGCTTACAATTCCTTCAGAATAATTCAAGTCTTTACTTATCGTTAAAGCTTTATTATAATAAAAATTAGCAGAGTCGATTTCAAATATTTGTTCTTTTAAGTTTCCATAATTGATAAAATTCCCTTGTAATGAAATCAAGTTGTTGGACGCTTCATTTAAATGAATTGCTTTAAACAATGATTTTTTACTTTTTTCAAATTCAGCAAGTTCGATATAAATTCTACCAATTTGATTGTAAGCAATAGCTTTTACACTATCAATTTTAGTTCTGTTGATAGCGTCCAATGTGTATTCTAAAGATTTTTCAATATCACCAGTGAGTAATGAAATAAGCCCCAGGTTAATTGAACTTATTGCTACTCCATCCTCATAGTCAATTTTTAAACTATTGGTTCGGCACCAAATAGCTTTTTCAAATGCTGATAATGTAATGTTTTCAGCATTTTGCCATGCTAATTTATTAAGCGAATCAATATTTGATTTGGTGGGATTAATATTATTTGCCAAAAATGGAAGAACAATAATAAAAGATAGCAGAACAATATTAATTTTAAGAAACATTATGAGATAGCGTGTTTATTTATTATTAAACTATTAGTCATCAAAAACAAAATTTTGTTTTTGATAGGATTTCTCTGAAGTGTATATCCACTATATAGTTGTTGTATTAAGCACATTGTTTATTTCAAGAATGATTTTCCCTTTACACTAAATTAACTACTTCTAATTCTCTTAAGATTAAACTATTTAATATTTCCATTCTTCAAACTAACATTATTTAAATTTAGCAAATATCAGAAAAAAATTAATACGTGTCAATAATCATTAACCTGTATTTTTCAAAAATAATGATGTATTAACTAAAAACAACTTAATTAAAGTCTATTTTTTAACTTAATTCTTGATATTGGAATTTAAAAAGCATAATATTATGTTCTTATACTTTGGTATTGATTTGTCTATTAGATTTGATAAATTGAGCAATAGGTTTGTTCAAAATTGGAAAAGTTCTCCTATAACAATTTCTGAGTTCCAACACGAAATGCTAGAATACACAAAGTTGTACCTAGAGCATAAGCCTTCACAATCTATGTGGTTGCAACAAAATTTTAAATTGGATTTAGATCAAGAAACACAAGAATGGATTGAAGAAAAAGTAAATATTCCTTGTAAAATAGCAGGAAATAAACAACTTGCCTTTGTGATAAGCGAAGATTTTTTGGCACATATGAAAGTCATTGGCGCATTCGAAAAAGTAAACTCTTGTATTATTCCTCATCATTTTGCTACCCAAGAAGGTGCCGAAAAATGGCTTAACGATTTAGAACTGCCAAGTAAAAGTTATTATGACAACCTCACTATTATTTACAATGGCACTGATGAAAATGGATTTTCAGAATTAACTATAAAAACAAAATCTGGAGAAGTTCTGGAGGTTATTCGATTATTTGATAATCTTTTGGAAGAGTCTAATTTTGTAAAACAAAATTTGAAAAAATACTTACTTCTTACCGAACGAGAGAGAGAAATTCTTTTAAATCGTTCTTTGGGATTACAACTAGGAGAAATTGCTTCAAAATTGTGTATCTCTCTTTATACTTCCCAAACACATTGGAGAAACGTAAAAAGAAAACTAGAAATTAACAACGCTATTGATGCTGCAAAATATATCAAAGCTTTTTGCAATTAACTACTCCCCAATCACCACAAACTTCATCACTTTATTCGTATCTGTTTTGATGATATAAATACCAGATGAAAGATGATTTATGGGGATAATTTGGGTTTGATGAATGCTTCCTACAATCCTGCCTGAAATACTAAAAATCGTTCCTGAAATTTCTTGTGAAGCGAATAAGACAGAAGTGGAATTTGGATTGGGATAAAGGAATAATCGTTCGTTTGGCGCTTCCTCTTCATCTATCCATTCATTGGTAGCATTGGGTGTGGGAATATTAAAAACAATCCAATCTTGATGTCCGTCTGAACTTCTGCCGTAAGATTTGTTTTTGGCAACATTAGGATGCTTAATACTATCTTCAAATTGATTTTTTTTCAAATTATATAGTCCTATAAATTCATTTGGCGCATTCTTTATTTTGAACGTAGTATGATAGATTCCCTGTCCTGTTTGGTCATCACACCAAAAAAGAGCAAAGCCTTTAGCAGGAATTTCTATAGGAATATCTATTTTGTATTTGGTAGGATTGTTTTTGTCGTCCGTCAAAGCATATTGATTTAATTGAACGGGGAAATTATTAGGATTATACAATTCTAACCAATCATCAAACTCGCCAAATTCATCAGCTATAAAGTTTCCATTTGCTGGTTGAAGTTCATTGATAAACAGTGGTAAAGGTTCAATATAAGTAGTGTCATTTTCAAAAATTGCAATGAAATTTGTATCTCCTTGAATCGTTACCACAATTTCATCATCAGTAAGGTTGATACCGTCCCACCTCACGAATTGATATCCTGGATTGGCAATGGCTTTTAGAGGAATTTCAATATCTTGAAAATAGGTGCCTTCCCAAGGGTAAATATTAGTGGTCACTCCTTCAAGATTTTCGTCAATGAGAATGGAGTTCATTTTCACCTTTCCCATTATAGGGTCGTTTACATCCAATTCAATTTTTGAAGTATCTGATAAACTCCACATATTACTCATATGATTTCTAAAATATATTGGTCTTTCTATCAGAAAAGTATCCATTTTACCTTGTAGATAATCCCATTTTACCAAATTGGGAATTTCATTCGCTCTGTGGTGCAAACTGTCAGCAATAGAAGGGTATCTCCACCTTACAACGTGGTCTAATACTTGATCATCCAAATATGTTTTGATTTGCTCTCGCTTAGGTCTTGTAACTTTGGGAAGGAAGGAACTGTTCAATAAATCACAAGTTCTATTGATAAAATCTCTTTGAAATTGCTCTGAAGTCATCAGCCCTCTAAAAAGTTTGGTGTATTCTGTAAATGGAGCATTCGGTGTAAGTGCCCTATCAAGTGTATTGAAAGTAACAAAAACATCCGAACAAGAACCTCCAAAAGTACCGTCTAAGTCGTATAGAATCCAGCGATATTTTCCATCGTGTCCTAATGAAGATTGCGTATTAATATCCGTTCTCTTTCTCCAAAACTTAATATTGGAATAGGGCCAATCTCCATTGCCTAAAAATATTTGCGAAATCATATAATCTCGATAGTTTTCGATGTCCATCAGACTATCCATACGGTTATAATTTTCGGTAACATTCATATCATTTCCAAAGGCAAAATCTACCATATTTTGGTAATCTATACCATCTTGAGCAATACCATAATTTACTGTGTTTTTTCCAAACAACAACACCAAATCTTTTTTAGGAATTTTGTATTTGTTATGCAAATGGTCTTCATCTAATTTTTGTTTAAAACTGTGAATACCCCAGTATTCTCCGTTGAGATATACTTGAACATAATTGTAAGTCGATTTTTCGAAAGGTAAAACCCTTGTAATGTCACTTCCCAATTCATCTTTGGGCAAACAATCGGGTCTGTGACCTCCCGAACGCAATAGCATAGTTTCAAAAACTTGTAAGTCGATTTCAGAAAATATTTTTTCTTCCAATTTTCTTTTTCCGTACTGATCTCTCCAGTATAATTTTAGATTTTTTACGGCTGAATGTCTGGAGCCTCCTCCTGCAATTCTTAATCCTAGATTATCAGAAAAAACAACATTTCCAGCCTCATCAAAATAAGTGAGCACAACATTTCTCTCAGAAATAAACCCCTCCAAATCGTAGTTGGGAATGGTATCCGAACCATATAAATAAATCCCTGTTTCTTCATCAAAAAAGTTCAAACTGTCTGTAACCAAGGAAATCACAGGTAGGTCGTGTGGTTGATTAATGATGTAGGAAGCGCTGGCTGTTTCGCTCGGAACGCATCCATTGGCAAAACATTTTACTTTCAATACTGAGATGTTGTTTAGATCTGCAAAAGGCGGTAACCAACCTCTAGTATGCGCTCTTGTTTCGGAATATGCATTGATGGGATAATTAAAAGAAGGGTTCGTAGGAATCGTACTCAAATTATTGGGATAATTCCAAGTGTCGATATTGATAACACTACCATAAATAGGTGAGTTTTCATTAGGTTCTGAACCATTTAAAGTGTAATGAATTGTTCCTTGTGAATTTGGATTTTCGACAATCGTTTGCTGTATTCCACTGTAAGAACCAGAAAGCAATTCTATTTGTGGGTTTTGCATTAAACAAGTGTAAAAAATTGACGCAGAATTGGACTGTAATGGAGTTGGCGATTCAAAATAGCCCCAAGTTCCAGAACCGTCTATACTTCTTCCAAATGAAACATCTAAAGGGAGTTTTGGAATTTCTACTAAATCGATAATATTTCCAGATTGATTTGACAATAATAGTGCTCCACCATTTTTATTGATTCTAAAGTTTGTATGAATTTCATTCCCATCGAGCATATCTTTTCCATCCAAAAAAATCAAAATAAAATCATTTCCATTCAAAACAACATTGGGCAAAGCATATTTTGTCAAGTTATCTTCATTATCTGATAAAAAATAATCTGAAAGTAAAATTGGATTTGGATTATTGTTGTAAAGTTCTACCCAATTTTTAGGCTTTCCATTGGCATCAAAATGGTTGGACATATTTGTCGTGCTCACTTCATTGATGCTAATATTTTGAGCAAGAAAAAGACTTTGTATATGTACAAATGCTATGACTAGAATAATATTTAACTTGCAAATCATCAATGCAAATTTAAACTTAAATTCCTATTTCCTTCGCTTTTACAGAAGTCTTTTCGGGGTTCCAAGCATCATCGTAAGAAGATTTAAAGAAAATTTCTTTGAGATAAGCAGAAGTTCTGACAAACCTTAAAAAATAACCGTGATAAATTACCATCAATGGCGCAAAAGGAATGTAGTAAGAAAATGGAGCGTTTCTTCTTTCTCTGAAAAAATTAAAAACCATTAACTTAAAGAAATTTGCAGAGGTATAGAGAAAGAAATTCATCACTAAAATCACGCCTATCATTCCCGTAAAATTGAAAAACATATCAAATGCATAAATGTACCACTTGATATTTAAGATTATTGTATAGGTGATATTTTCTGCAAAAGAAATAAAATTCACCGCCTTAAAATTCTCTGTTGGTAGCAATACATCTTTATGTTTTCTCAGTCTAAAACGAATCAAAGATTTGTCCCAACGCATTCTTTGTTTTGCTAATTTTCTAAATGTATTAGGCACACTTGTTTGGCAAACGGCTCTGTCTTCAAAAACTACTTTGTAACCTAATTTTCTGAACTTTACAGTGATATCTCCATCCAGCCCTGGACCAATATCCCAACCTTTTACTTTTTCCAAAATATCCATTCTAAAAGCACCAAATGCACCCGAAATGATTTTGTATATACCTAGATAACTAGAAACCATTCTGCCTACGCTAATTGCATCTACATATTCCATTCCTTGAAGTGTAGTTGCCAAGCTTTCTTTGTAATTTCTTACCATCACATTTCCTCCTACTGCACCAACGCTTTCATCTTCGTAAAATGGAATCATAATCTGTTCGATAGCGTCCATATCATAAGAACAATCTGCATCTAAATGAATGACAAATTTCCCTGTGGCTAATCTCAAAGCAGTATTGGCTCCAGAAGCTTTTCCTCCACGCACTTCATTTCTTATAAAAATATCTATCAAACCGCTTTTCTTGAGACTATTGCAAATGATTTCTGTTTCGTCATCTGATCCGTCATCAACAATGATTAATTCGAAATTTTTGTACGTTTGTTCTTTAAGAGAACTTGCCAATTTAAAAATGTGTTTTCCTTCATTTTTACCAGGAACAATAATAGAAACCAAAGGGTTTTCCATCAAAAAAAGTTTTCTTGCGTTAGCTCTTTTTGACTTTGTGAAAAATCGTTTTAATTTGATGAAAATCAACGCCAATAAATCAATCAACACCAACCTGAAAAGTTCAAAGAAAATAAAAAACCAAAAAATTCTATACAATTTTGAAACACCAACTTCGCTTATGTAATTGATAAAATTATCTATTTCAAATGCAATGGTTTCCATTTAATCTATAGATTTTGGTGGATTTTCTGGATTGTTGTTTGTGGGTGTTCTATCGACACTTTTCATTAAGTTTTGAAGCTGCAACTCGTGCGAAATTTGTGTTTCTAAAGAAACCGCATTGGTTTTGATTTCGATGTCAATAGATTTGAAGTTTCTTTTCAGCAAAACAGTCGTTAAATTGGCAATTTCATTTAAAATTTTGTTGGCAATTTTATTGGGTATTTCGTTCATTGAAAGCACCAAAGTTGAAGCGTCATAAAAAGAAATAAAATCTGCCGAACGAAGGTTTTGTCTCAAAATCTCTATCATTTCCGAAATCAATGATTTTTGTCTATCTACACCAATTCTAGAATATATTTCACCTGCATTGCTGATGTGCACAAACCCAATATTACTGGTGTAGTCGTTTTGACGCAAACGCTCAATTTCGTACCTCAACATTATTTTAAACACATCGTATTTTACTGTTCCTGGGATTTCATCAAAATCTTTAGAAGTACTTATGAAACCATTGTAAGCCACGGAAATTCCTTTTCTCGTAATCACATAATTTCTAATCTCTTTTGAAATTAGATTCTCCACTGGATTTTCGAAATGACAACTCAAACACTTCGCTTTTACGTGATAATCTTGGTATCTGTGATTACAGTTTTGGCAAGTGTGCAATACCGAAGGTTTGTCATAATCTACTCCAATATGTCTTAATGTTTTGTTGCATTTTGGACAATTCAAATCATCATCAATGGTGTTTTGAAAATCACTTATCGGACCTACATAAGCACAAGTGAAGTGATGAATCATATCTTCTGTGTTGGCGTGCGAACTAGAGCATTTTGGACAAACTTCTCTGTAGTTCAAATAGCCTCCGTTACAATTCGTACATAAATATACTCTTTCTGAAAATGTAGAGGTAAAAAGGCCTTCGTCTTCTGCAATTTGCATAATTCTCAAAACATTGTGCTCATCATTTATTCCAAAATTTACAGATATTTCAGGAATAAAATATCCTATTCCAGAATGAATATAAGGAATTGGCGCTAACTTCTTTTTGTCTCTAGAAGTCATAAAATTGATGACTTTATTGATAATTTCCGCTTCAAAAGAGGTGGATTTAATGGCAAGAATATCGTTGCTTTTCAAGAAGATTTCCTGCACTCTTCCCACAATCAAATCAATCTGCTCCAAAGAAAATAAAACACCATCAATCAGTTCGTTTAATACTGGATCTAATTTTCCTGATGATTTTAAAAGAAAAATGGGTTTCAAAAAGATATCTTGATTGTGATGACCTCTCAGTTTAAATACTTTTTTTCTGATAAATTCTGGATCCACTGCATCAATTATAATGGCATCGTAACCCATCACTCTTTCATTGGGCCAATGTTCTATACTGTTCATTATCCCAAAAGAAAAAGTCCCAGCAGTAATACTTGATTTGTTAATATTTACATCCATTACCATCTACTTATTCTTACAGTTACATTCATTTTGTAAAACGCTTTCCATTTGATTTCACTTTCATTTTCTATAGGAAAAATATCAGCTGCGATAGCCCTAGTGGTGCTTTCATATTTCTTTTGAAATTCCTCTGGCATTCTATAGGTAGCATAATAAAACCTTTTGATATGACCGATACTTTGCTCTCCATCTGGAAAAATTACGGTTACTTCATCTCCTTCTTTAAAATACGCTAAGTCCTCTTGGTCGAAAAATGCTTTGATATAAATATCCTCTTTTTCGTGCATATTCAGAATATCTTCAGATTTTAAAGCCACTTCATAATCGCTTTTATATAATCTTGTAATCGTTCCCTTAATGGGTGAAATATAATATTTTAAAAGCCCATTACTTCCTCCCCCGCTGTATAAACCATTTGCATCAATTGAGGTAGAAGATTCGCTCGGCTCCATCAATTTCAATTGGGCAATTAAATTATTGTAAGTCGTATTTTCCTTTGTAATAGATTCCATTTCGAAGGTTAACTTTTCAATTTCTTTTTCGTAAAACTCAATTTTGCTTTTGGGCGTAATCTCCAATATTACTTCATTCTTCAGTGATTCAATTTGGCTTTTATAGTAAACGATTAAATTGGCTTTTTCTTCTTTTTCTATATTATTGAGTGAAATCATTTTGGTCAATTGATAAATCTCTCTAGAAACCCATTGGTCGTTTTTTGGAACTGTTTGCAATGCTTTCAATTCGAATGCTTCCAAATCTTGTTCATCTTTGTAGGAAATATATGAAAAAACCGTGTCGCCTACTGCAATACTATCTCCTTCAAATTTATAAAACTTTTGAATCGTAACATCTTCTGGAACTCTAATTCTCAAACTCTTAAACAAAACGTGGCCAGGAGCCATCACATATACTGCTCTTGTGAAAAAATACTTAAAAGCAAAAAAGATAATAAGAAACAAAACAATGAAATACACTATTTTATCCCAATTGATTTTCTTTTTGGGTTTAGGTTTTTCATCCATATTTCTCAGGATTCCCTCTTTTCTATTGAAATATAAATTTTTCACTTTTCAAACTGTATTAATCTTCCTAAATCGTGAATCACAAATCCTTTTACCTTTATTTTGCTTGTGATTTCCTCAATCTTCACATTCATATCACTTACCGACTCAAAATCTTCTGTTCTCAATGCTATTATAATTTTGGAAGCATCATAATTTTCAATTTTTCTTACGATATAATCTGTTTTCACATTTTCGTAAGCCATAAAATAAATACTTTCTACATTTTGAAACAACTCTTGTACTATATCCTCTGGATAATGCAAAGGAATACTAATGTTTAGCAAAAGATTCTGTGCTTTACAGTATTTGTCTGCCTCGAGAATCATAGCTTTGTATTTTGTCAAATAGTTTGCTTTATTTTCTTGCCAATCGGCATTCACGTGTGGCTCCACATCAAGGTGAATTCCTTTAATACTCGAAAGACTTAACCCGAGGGTCTTTTCATCAAGGTATTGTTTTACATCTTGGTCTATTAAGTTATTGTTTCCAATCATCAAATCTACTTCGATTTGTTTTTTTGCAAGCGTTTCTATCGTTTCAATGAGTAAGTTTTGATCTCCACCTAATTTATAATGGCTTTTTTAAAACCTTTTTCAATACACAATATTCTGCCACAAATTTGGAACCTTCTTCCTTGATGGTTTTGGACCAAATATAAATTTCATCTGCCCAGATATTTTGAGTTTTTATTTCAGGATCTTCAAGAGTAATCTGCTGAATCAATTCGTTGATTGAAGCTTCTGGAACTGAAGCATAAATTCGCAAAGCATACAAATACATTTGTTGTTTCAAATCTATTAATTCAATATCAATACTCATTAAATCGTCTAAAATTCTCAGGGACTTTAGAGGATTAAATGAAAGTGGATCTACTTTGTGCCTCGCTTGCTCCTTTCTCAAAAGTTCTTTGTATAACAATGCTTTGTAATAAAAATTATTGAACTGCTTGAGCTTGTATCTAAACTCATAAAAATATCCCAAAACATCATTTTTCTCTTGAATTTCTTGTTCTGGCACTTCGTATTTGAGGTGTTCGATTTTGAGTTGTCGGTACTTTTCCTGCTCTTTTTTGTCAAAAACCAATGGAACTCCCAAATTGAATCCTAAGGTAAAAAACGAACGATCGCTTATCGAACTTGATGCTAAATCAAAATAATTGTATCTTGAAAAAACACTCAAATTAATATCATTGATTTGTTTTTGATCTAAATCAAAGTTTTGCATCAATAATGCATTCAAACTATCTTTAGTTGATTTTGATAAAGTATTGATGGTGTATTGATAATCAATATCAATCAAAGGAAGTTTCATTATTTCTTGGTTAGCAGCTGTTTTTTGCAATTGATTATTGTAATCCTGATAAATTTTGTACAAACTCTTTATCTCTGCATAACTTTCTACATTTTTGAGCATTTCTTCTTGAGAAATCATTCCTTGCGCATATAGTTGGTGTGCTGTTTCTACTCTACTTTTTGAAAGTTCGAGTCTTTGGTTCAGCACCATTAATTTGTGAATATTGAATTGGTAAATGATTTGATGCCAAGTATCAAACAGCATTGCTTTCTTTCCAATGTTTTTTTGTTCAAGAAGAGCTATCAGTGCTTCATTTTGTTTGATTTCACTTTTTGTTTTGTTTTCTATGTATCCATTATTGAGGATATTCCACCTTAAATCGGACTGAACTCTGCTTCTAAAAATTATGTTGTCTGCTAAATCCATTCCTGGTGCAGTGTTGTAGAGATAGTTTGCGCTCCAGTTAAGCCCCCAATCTTTAGCAATGACGTCTGCTTCTGCCATTTTCAAATCATACAATAAACTTTTTGTATCGAAATCAACCGTAGAATCTTTGGATTCGAATAATTTTATGGCTTCTTTTTTATCTCCATCTATGTGATTGACATTATATCCAACATAGTGAGTGTCCCACAATTGGTATAAATCATCAATCAATGCTTCTGTAGTTTTTTGGGCAACTACGTAAGCAGAAATGAGAAAAGTGAATAATATTAAAGGCAGTTTTATAATAACAAAATTTTAAAAAGGGATGCAAAGTTAGTAATTTTAAACCTATAATGAAATAGCTGTTTAAATATTCAAGAAAAATTCACTTACCCTAATTTTTCTGGATGCGTTTTTTCCCATTCATTTCTTTGTTTTTCGCTAAGGGTATGCAATTCGAATCCAAGAAGCATAACATAACAGATTGCATTAAGCCAAATCATTATTATCATTAATGTTCCAATAGAGCCGTAAAGTTCGTTGTAAGCACTAAAATTTGTAAAGAAATATGAAATTAATACACTTACAATCAAAACCATTAAAGCGGCAAAAGAAGTGCCTGGAGTAAACCATTTCTTTGATTTATAATCTGCGTTTCCAAGATTATAAAGTAGCGCCATTCCAATCATCAAACTCACAATCATTACGGCCCATTTTAGTAATTGGAAACCAACTTTAGATATGGTTTGAAGGTTGTTATAATCAATGCTATAAATCAAGACTTCACCAATGGTTAAAGCCGCTAGCGCAATAACAATAAACAAACTAAAAACGGTAAAAATCCCTAAGGAAATAAGTCTTTGTTTAATCGGGTTCATTTTCAAGGCTACTTGATGAGAGGTGTTAAACACTGAAAGCATCATATTCACACCATTACTTGCATAAAACAATGTTAAAACAAGACCTAACCCTAATGCAGTATGATGTTTGTTGTTTATTAAATCGTTGATTGTCGCCTCAATAACAATATAAATATTGTTGGGCGAAATGCTTTGAATTTCTTCTAACATATTCGCTTGAAAATTTTCAATAGGAACAAATGGAATTAAAGAAACGAAAAACAATAAAGCAGGAAAAATAGCTAAAAAAAACTTAAATGCAATCGCAGAACTCTTGATTGTATAATTTGACTTCTTGAAACTTTTGATGAAAAAATTAAGAACTCCATAAAGTGACATTCCAGCAAAGCCAGGCAATTTGATTATATTGGACCATTCAAATAATTTTTGAATAATCCTTTGTTTCAAAAGCCATATTTCCCATTTTTTGAGTGTTTTGTTCACGATACCGCTTTCAAACTTAAATCCATATTGTAAACAGAATGTGTCAATGCTCCTACCGAAACATAGTCCACTCCGCATTCGGCAAATTTCCTAACTGTATCTAAATTTATACCATCAGAGTGCTTCTGTTTCAAACTTTTTGTCTATCATTTGAACCGCTTTTCTTAAATCTTCATAAGAAAAAAATTATCTAGCATAATCCTTTTCACGTGTAATTCCACCAGAGGCTTCTGTTTCAAACTTTTTGTCTATCATTTGAACCGCTTTTCTTAAATCTTCATAAGAAAAATTATCTAGCATAATCCTATGAATTCCACCAATTGTCAAAACTTCTTTTACCTCATCGAGATTTCTAGTTTCCACTTCAATTTTTAAATCCAAGTTGTTTGACTTTAGATATTCTTGCGTTTGTGAAATAGCCGATTGAATTCCTCCTGCAAAATCTATGTGATTGTCTTTGAGCATAATCATATCATACAATCCCATTCTATGGTTCACTCCTCCACCTATCAAAACGGCTTCTTTCTCTAAAAAACGAATCAATGGAGTGGTTTTTCTCGTGTCTAAAACTTTTGTAGGTAAATCTCCAATAGCCGCTACAAATTTTTGGGTTTTAGTGGCTATAGCAGACATTCTTTGCATCACATTTAGTACTAATCGCTCCGCTCCTAACAACGCTCTAGAATTGCAAGTAATGTAAAATGCTATTTCTCCATATCTCACTGTGTCACCATCTTTGAGCAATGGCTCAAAAACGCACTGTTCATCAAACTCTTTAAAAATTTGTTTTGCAATTTCGATTCCTGCAATAATTCCATCCTCTTTTACTAGCAACTTGGCTTTATCTTGAGCGTTTTCGGGAATACACGCAAGCGCTGAATGATCACCATCTTTGATGTCTTCTGCAATACAGAGTTTTACAAATTCTTTTATCTCCATTTAATAATGTGTTTTTTAATTATGCCCAAATCTTAAGAAATGCAACTATCATACTGATAAAAAAAAGTGTAAATGATGCATTAACTGCTTTTACAATTTCTTCTCCATATATGTTTGGATTTTCACTAATTGCTTTTTTGTACTTATCAGCGATGTTTATTCCGATTCCACTTCCTATAAAAACGATGATATAAAAAGGTGTAGCAATTGCAATGAACAATGCAATAAAACTAAAAGTTCTAATTGTTTTGCTTTGTTGCAATGTAACTATATTGCTTTCTTTTCTTGCATCTGTTTTGAAATACTTATCTCTATTGGTAGATTTGAGGTTTGAAGACTTCGAGTTTTCAACCTTCGTTTTGACTTCATTTGATGAAAGGGGTTCGGAGTTTCTGGTTATCTCTTGTGTTCTTTTATCACGCTCAGCTTTTTCTCTTGCTTGTTTATTTTCGTTGATTATTTTTCGAAGAATATCCTCATTCTCCGCTCCTTTATTTTGTTCTTTCAGTGCTTCTTCAAAACCAACAAATCTTTCTCCTTCTTCAGTAACCTCTACTTCAACGATAGGTGTTGTTTGATTAGGTTCGAAAGTGATTCCGCTAATGGTTTCAACT
>JAGYKU010000051.1 GCA_018401455.1 Flavobacteriales bacterium | reverse complement strand
TTACAAAACCAAGATTATTATATAGAAAATTTCGAATATTTAAGTGAGGTTGATTGGCTTTACATAGATTCAATTTACTCAAATTACCTTACTTGTGATACAATTATTTATAAAAATGATTATTCAATTCAAATTTCGTCAGAAAGGTTTTATGGTAATGTAGTTACTTATGGAGATATTTATTTTAATAGAATTTTAGTACATAACTCAAAGATATATTATAACAATGATGTTTACGAAAAAAAAGAATTAAGTAAAATTATTAAAATTGGAGGAAATTGCTTAGATAAATATTCCTTTACTTATCCTTTCTTAAGAATTGAATTTAATGATTTGATAAAGAATTTTATAGTTCTTTCTGAAGATAATTGCTCTAAAAATATTAGAATTTACATAAAGCGTAAATTTAATATCGAAGATTCACTTTCTCTCCCCGCTCCGATGGATTTGTAATCCTGCGGAACCAAACAAGAAGGTAAAAAGTAAATGAGTTCTTTAAGATAGTGGCAGTAAAAGACAGAGAGAGAAACAGTGTGAGAGCGGAGGAGTTTTTAAAATAAAAACGGAAATATGGTATTCCTTCCGCCTGAGGCGGACAGGCTCTCGTTCAATAAGCAAAGAAAATCGTAAGACTGAAAGTTAAGATATTCATCGTCTTAACGCTAAAGGTCTGTAACAAGTCCAAACCATTGTAAAATAAAACTATTCATCTTTCTTTTTAAAATCCCCTTCTTTCCATGCTTTTATGAATTTGGCCCATGCAATTGGATTCAAGATATTCATAGGTGGATATTGTCCTGAATAGTAAAGCCTGTTTTGAACCTGTTGCATTTGCCAATTAAAATTCATCTGACCATTCATCGGGAGCATTTGAGCGTATTCGTTCATTGCTTTATTATTGAGATTGGCTTCTGCACGCCTCAAATCATCATTCGGAATATCAGCATTTATAAATGCTTGAGCAAATTGCTCTTTACTAGGCCAAGGATAGATATCTGCTTGTTTTAATAGTATGGTATCAGGATCCATGATATGAATCAAACTGTAATTATCACCGCTAATGAGTGTATCTGGAATTTGAAAATAAGAAGTTTTGTAGCCTACACTAGAAAATCTTACAGAATCTCCCATTTTGGCAACAAATGAAAAATATCCAAAATAATCAGAAGTTGTACCAGAACGAGTACTGATATCAATAATATGTGCAAAAGGTACAGGATTGACACTATCTTTAGAAACAACTACTCCACTAAACTGAATCAGTCCTTCGTAGTATAATGAGTCTTTTTGACTAAAACCTTTTAGCGAAAAAATTAAAAGTATAAAAAAAAGCGTATTTTTGAGCTTCATAACGAATATATTAGGAGAATTACTTCTCATTATTCAAAAATACAAACAAAAACATTACCATAAAAGCATAATCATCATGAAAATAACTTTTTTAGCAATTTTAACAGTATTACTTGGGTTTTCACCATTCGCTCAAATTACCATTTCTCATTATGATATGCCTTACGCAAATTCTGTTTTTATGTATCACAATACTTTGGATTTAATGTCAGAAGATTTCACAATGACTGGTGCTAATTATAATTGGGATTATTCTCAAGCAACTCCTAATTCAAATGATACTTTAGATATTGTATCTGTTACATCTACACCATTTGCTTATCAATTCTTTTTTAATAATCAATTTCAATATCCCAATCACAAAGCGGATTATGCTATCAAAGGAGAAGATTTTGATGGTTTTGGACAAGTAACCATTGAAGATAGGTTTGATTTCTATCGTGTCAATAATAATTCATTAGAAATAACAGGTTTTGGTGCTAATATAAATGGAATTCCCGCTTCAGTAAAATACGATACTATTGACCAAATTTACCCTTTTTTGATTTCGTACAATATGCCAACTCATTTTTCTGTTGGATATTTTTTAACAACCATTCCAACTTTAGGGACTTATGGGCAGCACATAAGAAGAGAAGTGGAAGCTGATGGTTGGGGAAGTTTGACTACTCCTACTAAAACTTACCCCAACACTTTGAGGGTAAAAACAACATTATACATTAGAGATACCATTTTTGTAGATCAGTTTGGTTTTGGACAAGCAATCAATAGACCTGCTGAAGTAAAATACGAATGGTTAACCCAAACAGACAATGTGCCTGTAATGTCGGTTACTCAAAACGGAGCGCAAATTACCAACGTAAAATATCTTACACCAATTGCCGCTTCTATTGATGAATTATCAGTCGATATACAAATTATCCCAACCGCAGAAGATGGTGTTTTTAGTATCGTAAATAATGATAACATTTCTATTTCCTCAATGTTTTGCTATGACATTTCAGGAAAACAAATTCTTTTTGAAAATAAATCTTCCAACTTCATAAATCTGACTAATGAACCCAATGGCGTATATTTAATTCATTTAAAAACAGAACAATTTGGGTGGATTACCCAAAAGATTTACAGATAATTTTCAATTTAGTAAGAAGATAAAATCAAGATGGAGTTTATAAAAGTAGGTATAGAAGATTTTTCAATTGAAAACATCAATTACATTATTCAAAAAGAAGTTCAATTAGAACTAAGCGAAGAGGCTATCCAAAAAATTCAAAAGTGTAGAGACTATTTGGATGCAAAAATGGAAAATGACGATAATGTATTTTATGGTATAAATACAGGATTTGGTTCTTTGTGCAACACAAAAATCTCAAAAGAAGATTTAAGCAAATTGCAAGAAAACTTGGTAAAATCACACGCTTGTGGTCTTGGCGATGAAGTAGAACCGATTATTGTAAAAATAATGTTGTTGCTCAAAATTCAGGGTTTGTCTTATGGATATTCTGGAGTTGCAGTAGCTACTGTTCAAAGATTAATTGATTTTTACAATCACAATATTTTGCCAGTTGTATATCAAGAAGGTTCGCTTGGAGCTTCGGGAGACTTGGCACCATTAGCACATTTGAGTTTACCGCTTTTAGGGTTGGGTTATGTTGATTATCATGGAGAAAGAAAAAAAGCGTCAGAAGTTTTAAATATTATGGGGTGGCAACCCATTGTGCTTCAAAGCAAAGAAGGACTAGCGCTGCTCAATGGCACACAATTTATGAGTGCCCATGGTTGTTGGGCTTTGATACAAGCCAAAAGATTGAGTCATTTTGCAGATATAATATCAGCTATTTCTCTCGAAGCATTTGACGGAAGAAAAGATCCATTCACTCCTCAAGTGCATCAAGTAAGAGCACACGAAGGACAAGTTAAAACAGCCCAAAAAATTAATGAATTATTGGAAGGAAGTCAATTGATATTGCAAGAAAAAGTAAATGTTCAAGACCCTTATTCATTTAGATGTATTCCTCAAGTTCATGGGGCTTCAAAAGAAACTATTTCTTTTGCTGAAAACATCTATAATCGAGAAATTAATTCTGTTACAGACAATCCAACTATTTTTCCAGATGAAGATTTAATTGTTTCAGCGGGTAATTTTCACGGTCAGCCATTGGCATTAGCAGCTGATTATTTATGTATCGCACTTTCTGAATTAGGGAGCATTAGTGAGCGAAGAACCTATAAATTAATTGGAGGAACTAGAGGTTTGCCATCATTTTTGGTAGCAAAACCTGGTCTGAATAGTGGTTTTATGATTGTGCAATACGCCATAGCAGCGGTTGCCAGCAAAAACAAAACCCTTTGCACGCCATCTTCCGTAGATACGATAGATTCTTCTCAAGGTCAGGAAGATCATGTTTCTATGGGAGCAAATGCTGTAGTAAAATTGCTTGAAATTGTAAAAAATATTGAAAAAATATTAGCCGTAGAATTGATGACTGCTTGTCAAGCATTGGAATTCAGAGGAGCAGAAAAAACATCACCTTTATTATACAAAATATTTCAAGACTTTAGAAAACAAGTGAGTTTTATAGATGAAGATGTTTTGATGCACAACGAAATGGAAAAGTCGATCGCCTTTTTACAGGAGTATGAATTAAAATGAAACATTCAAATACAACCAATTTTGATTTTACAACGTCTTAAAATTGTACAAAATAAAATTTCATGAAAAATATAATATTCATTTTTTTAAGTCTATTCTTTTTAAATGTTAAAAGTCAGGTTGTTGTAAACAATAATCAAACCGTTCAATGGTACATTCAAAATGTTTTAGCAGGGCCAGGGGTTCAAGTTTCAAATATTACTTTGAATGGTGCTGCAGGAAATGTAGTAAACGAACAAGTAGGACAATTTACTGATGCTTCCTCATCTATAGGGCTTCCACAGGGTTTAATTTTGGGAAGTGGAAATGTACAAATGGCTTCTCAGCCCAACATAGGAGGAGGATCTTCTTTGGGAGGGCCTGGCACAATGGGTGTTGATCCAGATTTAGCATCTATTACTCCCAATCAGATTTGGGATGAATGTATTGTAGAGTTTGATTTTATACCTGTAGGAGATTCCATAAGTTTTAGTTATGTATTTGCTTCAGAAGAATATCCTGAATATGTTTGCGGTTCTGTAAATGATGCTTTTGGGTTTTTCCTTTCAGGACCTAATCCTAGTGGAGGAAATTATACCGCTCAGAATCTTGCTTTGATTCCAGATCCCAATAATCCAAGCCTATATACAACAACACCAGTTTCTATAAACACTGTAAACCCAGGAGTTGCAGGTAGTTCAGGAAATGCTGCAAACTGTAATGCAATAGACCCCAATTGGACACAATATAGTGTTTTTTATGCAGGAAACAATACAGGTACAAACTATGAATATGATGGAAATACAGTTGTATTAACTTGTAAAGCCGCTGTAGTATGTAATGAAACATACCATATTAAGTTAGCAATAGGCGATGGAGGAGATTCTGGTTTTGACTCTGGTGTATTTTTGGAAGGAGGAAGTTTTACATCAGTAGGCGTTTCTGTAGATGCTGGTGAATATTGACAGACAACTAATCTTTTGGGTTGTGTGGCATATATTACATTTAACGGATACGATGCTTAAGATTTAACTATTAATTTTATGGTCTGGAACAGCCACTAATGGCTCTGATTATTTAGAAGTACCAGATAGCATTACTTTAACTGCTGGTGTTTATTCTGATACCATTTTTATAATTCCTCTTGTCGATAACATCACTGAACCCACAGAAACTGTTGAGTTACTTATTTTGATTGAAACTTGTAATGGTAATTTTGATACCATTTCTGCTTCACTTACCATTGACGATTATACACCTATTTCTCTATCTTTACCAGATAGTTTGAATGTCTGCAATGAAGTTGTAAATCTAAATCCTGATTATAGCGGAGGACTTCCACCTTTAGTTTTTAGTTGGAGTTCTGGACAACAAACAGATAGCATATCTTTTATGCCTGATATAACACAAACTTACACCCTATCCATAAATGATGAATGTGCATCTCAACCTACAGAAGCTTCTACTGAGGTTTGGGTTCAATGTCCATTATTACCTCCAAATGTTTTTACACCGAATAATGATAATGAAAATGACATTTTCAAAATTCAAAATTTAGAAGAGTATGAGCAATCGCATATTGTAATATACAACAGATGGGGGAAAATTGTTTACGAAAATGATAATTATCAAAACGATTGGAATGGGACACATTATAAAAGCGGAAATGATGTTGCTTCTGGCGTTTATTTCTTTATTGTACAGCCCAATTCTTACAAGTATTTGTACAATGAAAATAAAGATGAATTGCTTAGAAACAGCATTTCAGGATATGTACACATTATGAGATAAAATTACGGTTTTTGTAATTGCTCTTCAATTTCTGTGTAACTCATATATACTTTTTTCTTGTACTCTAAGTACTCAGGAGGTGTGTTTTTATAATGATAAACATAGTAACTCCAATCTCTACATTGCCATCCAAGACCATGATCTATTGTTCTTTGGTCAGTGGCTCGCTCAAATTTGGCTCTAAATTTTTTATTGCTATACCCAAACCCATTGGCGATAACTCTCAATGAAGATTTGTTTTCGTAGTCCAAAATATGTGCTAATTCGTGCCCAATGACACCAATTTTTGCGTTGAATGAAACACTGTCAACAGGGACTTTTACGTTGTCTGTGTTGTTTATGTAAATAACGTAAGTTCGTTTTCCTCTTCCTCTCAAAACATTCAATCCTTTGGGTCTTGCAACCATGGTAGAGTTTAATTTCTTAGATTTGAAAACAATTTTAGTCTCTTTCAGTTCTGGATAATGCATCAATGCCATTAGCGTTTCCAATTCATACTCTGGAATAAATGTTTTGTTGGTTGATAATTCTTTGTGAAGGCTATCTTTTTTGGATGACCATAGCAATTCATCATACAAGCGAGGCGCTTGAATTTTTTGTGAAATTACTGTCGTTTTCTGAGTAAAAAATAAAAATGGCAAAATCAATATTTTAATGTTGTGATGGATCAATTTTCTTTCGTTTTTCTTTTGTTTGACTGGCTTTCTTTTTTTCTTGTATTCGTTTTTCAACTTTGGCTTTTGAAGGTTTTGTAGGAATTCTTTTAGTGGGAATTTCAAAACATTTTTGAATCAATTTCTCCATTTTGGAAATCACATCTTCTTTATTTTTGATTTGACTTCTTGTTTTAGAAGAAGTAAGTATAATGTTTCCTGATGTGTCTAATTTATTTTGTAGTTTTTTGCTCAAAAGTAATTTTTCATCTTCATCAAAAAAGGTAGAATCAAGTAGATTCCATTTCAAAAGCACTTTCGTTTCCGTTTTATTCACATGCTGTCCACCCGGTCCTCCACTTCTAGCGGTAGAAAACGAAATTTCAGAAAGGATATTATTTATAGAAAACTTCAAAGTAATTAGGATTCTTTTTTGTAAAGCTACAAAAAGTTTCTCAAAATAAGCAAAGACTATAAATACCGCTATAAAGTTTTCTCTGTTTTAGAAAAATCAAAAGAGGTTGTTGTGTTGATGGTTGCTCCCAATTCATTCAAAAGAGAAAAGAGTCCAAAGTAGGTTCTGTTGATGTATAAAAGATGCTTAGATCCTCTCGCCATACCATTTTTTCTGAGGTCTTTTCTGTTTTTTAGTTCATCTCCCATAGCATAGAGTTCATCAAAGTATTTTTGGTCCGAAAAGTCAAAAGTTTCTCTCAAAAAAGGTCTTATCAATAATGACATGGAGTTTTTAAAAACATCAAAAAACAAATCTTGATTTGCTTTAGACTCGTCCTTGAAAATAAATTCTAACTCAAAGAAAAGTTCACGTAAACTTTCATCATCATTCACTCTTTTAGCATCAAGCAACTGAAAATATTTGTAATAAAACTCATCGGGGATTTGTTTTACACAACCAAAATCAATCAAACCGATGTTACCATCCTTTTGAATGATAAAGTTTCCAGGATGAGGATCAGCATGAATGGCTCTAATATTATTTACTTGAAAATCGTATAAGTTCCATAATTTCTGACCGATTTTGTTTTTTTCCTCTTGTGTTGGCTTTGTAGCCATATATTCTTTAAGATGAAGACCATCCAACCAATCCATAGTTAATATTCTTTTACAAGAATATTCTGGATAGTATTTTGGAAACACAAATCCTTCAAGGTCTTTACTTGCTTCACCCATTTCTATTGATTGGCGCAATTCGTTTTCGTAATCCGTTTCTTCCAAAAGTTTGGACTCTACTTCTTCAAAATATTGTTTAACTTCTGCTTCTTTCATTCCAAGCATTTTCATGGCAATGGGCTTTACCATTTTCAAATCGGATTTTACACTATCGGCTACTCCAGGGTACTGAACTTTTACTGCCAGTGTTTTACCGTCTTTTGTTGCTTTATGAACTTGTCCAATTGAAGCCGCATTTACAGCAACCTGCGTAAAAGTATCAAACATTTCTGTCGGAGATTTTCCAAAGAATTGTCTAAATGTTTTAACTACTAATGGATATGATAATGGAGGAGCAGAATATTGTGCTAATGAAAACTTGTTTTGCATTGCTTGAGGAAGCATATTTTTGTCCATGCTCATAATCTGAGCAACTTTCAGTGCGCTTCCTTTTAATTCACTCAAAGACGCGTAGATATCTTCAGCATTTGCTTCGTCTAAATCTTCTCTTGCATGCTCATTTCCTACTGCTTTTTTGGCAAAATATTTTACATAATTTCCACCAACTTTTGCTCCTGTAGAAATTAGTTTTGCAGCTCGTTGAACTTTGCTTGTCGGGATTTTATTTTGTTCTTTCATCCTTAGTTAATTATAGATTAGTTCTTAGTAGATTGGGATGGCCTCAAAAAACCACAAACATCAAACATCAAACCTTGAACTAATTAAACACTAAGTTAGTTGATTTGTTGCGTTTACATTATCATATTTATGATTTTTTAGGATTATTTAATAATAAGAATTTATTTGTTTGTCAATTCGTGCTATAAAAAAGCTTTACCATTTCAAAATTTATATACATTTGCCATGACATTTATTTATAATAAACTTAACACATTACATTATGTCTAAACACCAAGCTAAAATTGACGCTTTTATGGATAAGGTAAAAGCAAAAAATGGTCACGAGCCAGAGTTTTTGCAAGCCGTTCATGAAGTTGCCGAAGCAGTGATTCCATTTATGGAAAAACACCCAAAGTATGAAGAACACAATATTTTAGAAAGAATCGTTGAACCAGAAAGAACTATTATTTTTAGAGTTCCATGGATTGACGATAAGGGAAAACCACAAGTAAATAGAGGTTACAGAGTACAATTTAACTCTGCAATTGGGCCTTACAAAGGAGGTTTAAGATTTCATCCTTCTGTAAATTTGTCGATTCTTAAATTTTTAGGATTTGAACAAATTTTCAAAAACTCATTGACTACTCTTCCTATGGGAGGTGGTAAAGGTGGTTCTGATTTTGATCCTAAAGGAAAATCAGACAATGAAGTGATGCGTTTTTGTCAATCATTTATGACTGAATTATCTCGTCATATCGGTGCTGATAATGATGTGCCTGCTGGAGATATCGGTGTAGGTGGTAGAGAAATTGGCTACATGTTTGGTCAATATAAAAGATTAAGAAATGAATTCACAGGAGTTTTGACTGGTAAAGGAAGAAACTGGGGAGGTTCATTGATTAGACCAGAAGCTACAGGGTATGGAACAGTTTATTTTGCTGAAGAAATGCTTAAAACTAGAAAAGATTCTTTTAAAGGTAAAAACGTAGTAATCTCTGGGTCTGGAAACGTGGCACAATATGCTGCTGAAAAAGCAACACAACTAGGTGCTAAAGTATTAACAATGTCAGATTCTGGTGGTTATATTTTTGACAAAGATGGTATCGATGCTGAAAAGTTGGCGTTTATCATGGAATTAAAAAATGTAAAAAGAGGAAGAATAGAAGAATATGCTAAAAAGTATAAGACTGCAAAATTCGTTAAAGGTAAAACACCTTGGGATGTAAAAGCTGATATTGCGTTACCTTGTGCTACTCAGAATGAACTTCATGAAAAAGATGCAAAAACATTATTGAAAAATGGATGTATCTGTGTTGCTGAAGGAGCAAATATGCCCTCAACACCAGAAGCTATTGCTCAATTTGCTACTGCTAAAATTCTTTTTTCACCAGGAAAAGCATCTAATGCTGGTGGTGTTGCTACATCTGGTTTAGAAATGTCTCAAAACTCACTTAGACTTTCTTGGACTAGAGAAGAAGTAGACGAAAAATTACACGGCATTATGAAGTCAATTCACGAAGCGTGTGTAAAATATGGTAAAGATGGAAAGTATGTTGACTACGTTAAAGGAGCTAACATTGCAGGTTTCGTAAAAGTTGCCGATTCTATGATTGACCAAGGAGTAGTTTAATAACTTTTCGATTAATAACTTACACTAAAACGGGAGTACATCTAATGTACTCCCGTTTTTAGTTAATTTCATTTTAAAATTACTCGCAAATTCTTAAACTATTTTTCTTTATTAATCAACCCTTTTTCGGAATGCAAAATGGCTACGCTTTTGGTTTTTTCAAATTGTGAAAAAACTAAAATCATCATTACAGTAATAGGTACTGAAAGTACCATACCCACAATTCCCCAAATTGCCCCCCAAACACTCAAAGACAGAATAACAACAAGTGAACTGATATTAAGTGAATTTCCCATCATTTTGGGCTCCAAAAAGTTTTCGACCAAAACTTGAATTAATCCAACAAATATTAAAACTTTTTAAACCAACCCAACATAGGCATTGGAAATGGTAAAAGTTCTTGATCAACAACCAACATTGCAAACCCATATTGAAATGCAGACTTAGGTTCAATTTGATATCTAAGCCCCGGCATTATTAAACCACCACCAGAACCAATACTACCAACAGCGGGAACGATAAAAGAATCAACAACCAAACTTAACTTTTTTCCAATTTTCGCCATTCCAGCAACGGACATAAGCGCTGCACCACCTCCTTGTCCATCAAATCCAATATATCCGTAACCTCCAGAAAAATTTATATTGGCTCTTCTATTTCCAAGTGTAAGTACTCCAAAAGGTAATGCTCCATATAATCCAGGTATAATCCAGGTGCCAGAACCGGCCAATATACCGATGCCAAAACTAGCATTATCGTCTAATTTGACACTATATTTAGCAGTTCCGACTATTGGAAAACCTACCCAAGTTGTCATCAAGCCGAGTCCAAAATTTTTAGCAACCCCCCAATGAACTTCAGGACCAAACCAATTCAAAAGCATATAATTCTCTCCTTTTTCCAAAGGCAAAGCATTTGTGGTGATAAAGTATCTTGTTGCAAAAACCTCATTAGGAACATATTCACCTTTAGAATTTATTTGCCCTTCTTCAAGTTCCTTGATACTTTTAACCTGATATTTTGGAATTGAAATTTCACCCCTATCTTTTGTTAGTACAAGTACCTCTTTTGCATCTTGAGAAATAATAGTTCCCATAAAAACATTACCATCAACTGTTTCGATAATGTATATTTTCTCATCTTTTACATAAGACGTTGAGTCTGTTTGAGCGTAATGATTAGTAGTTATAAAACTTGTTAAAATAACTATAAAAACGATTTTTAAATGTTGAGTAAGCATAATCTACTGTGTTTATGTTAGTACAAATGTAGGATAATAATTAGAAAAGAAATGAAAAAAAGAAAGTAATTGAAAAAAAGTTTTGGAGGAACCAGGGACTTATAATTTATTTTTAATAATATCATCTAAGATAAATATCTCACTAATAATTTTTTCATTGAATTTTCTGCTTTTTTGTTGCTTAACAAACTTTTCAAGTTTTTTCGCTATCAAAGCATTTTCACAGGGGTATTGCAAAACATAATTCCAGTCATCTGCTGCTTTAGTAAATCCTCGTGAATTAGGTTTATTATTATGGTATTCCAATCTTTCTTCAAGATTTGAAGTTTCTCCCATATAGTATTTGTCGATAGAATTGCTGTAGATTATGTAGAAGAAATGGGGCATTTCAGTAACTTTTTAAAACAAAAAACCCCAGTATTAAACTGAGGTTTTAAATGTGGTGCCTCCAGGATTTGAACCAGGGACACACGGATTTTCAGTCCGTTGCTCTACCAACTGAGCTAAGGCACCAGCCTTAATCGGGGTGCAAATATAATAGTTATTTTTATATTACCATATTTTATAACAAAAAAATCAGTTTTTTTTAAAATTGATGTTTTAATGGGTTGATATTCTTTAGAATTAAAAGAATATCAACTAATTTAGCAGAATAATATGATTAGTATTTAGATGTCATTTAACGGTAAAGTAGTTTGGATTACAGGAGCCAGTTCAGGAATTGGGGAGGCTTTGGCATTACAGTTATCTGAATTGGGAGCCAAAATAGTGCTTTCTGCTAGAAATATAGAAGCGCTTGAAAATGTTGCGCAAAGGTGTAAAAACGAAACATTTATTGTTCCTTTGGATTTGTCTACTAGTGCTTCATTAGACGTCAAAGTAAATGATGTGATTTCACATTTTGGAAAAATAGATATCCTTGTAAATAATGGGGGAATATCACAAAGAGGATTGGCTGCAGAAACAGCTATCGAAATTGATAGAAAAATCATGGAGGTGAATTATTTTGGAAATATTGCGCTAACTAAAGCACTACTCCCCTACTTTCAAAAACAACAAAACGGAAAAATCGTTGTTATAAGTAGCCTTTCAGGAAAATTTGGGTTCTTTCTAAGAAGCGCCTATGCTGCAAGTAAATTTGCTTTGGTAGGATTTTATGAAAGTTTGAGATTGGAAGAAGAAAAAAATAACATTTCTGTACATCTTGTTTTTCCGGGGTTTATCAAGACTAATATTTCTCAAAATGCTGTAAACAGTGACGGAAAAGCACATGAAAAATTGGATGAAAATCAAGATAAAGGGATTTCTCCTGAACTATGTGCTCAAAAACTCATTAAAAGGAATTCAGAAATAATAGAAGAATGATATTTTTATTGGCGGTAAAGAAATGTTGGCATCTTGAAAATTCAACGATTTTTCCCTAGCTTGTTTCCATAAAATAATAAAAAAACAAGATGCTACCTAAATTCAAAATACTTTAGTTGTAAATGTGTTATATCTGTTTCTTGTATTTTCATGCAGACTACTTCTAAAACAAAAAAGAATTGAAAGAAAATAAAGTATTACAATTAAAGAAGATAATGTTTCTGAAACGGCAACAAATTAAGGAATATACATGGTCAAATAGTTTCCGAAAACTTCACCAATAAAGGAGGAAAAGCATATTCAAATATTCAAGATTTGTATTTTCAAATCAAGAATGGTAAAAGATATTTTATAAAATTTGAGAATTCAGTTCTAAGTTTTAAAGAAGCTACTTCATTAATTGGAAAAGACCTAAAAATAAAAGCGAAAATTATCGAAGGACTTTGGGATGTACCCGATGACAATCCGCAATATGCTCAGAGTAGAATGGGTTTCTATATTATAACTGAAAGTTTTGAGATAATAAATGAATGACTTATCACGTTAAACAAAACTACTTCCAATAATTATGAAACATATTTTTTTTGTTCTCTGTATTTTCTTTTTAGGTAAATTCCTTTCACAAGACCCTATATTTTTTAATAATCAACAAAACAGAATCTACCTTAATCCAGCACATACTGGTCTTGTAGAAAGTTTTCGCTTGGTATTAATTATAGAAATCAATGGCCAGAACTTTCTGGAAATTATAAAACATTGACTACCGAAGTAAACCAATATTTGGGTAAAGGAAACGGAATAAGTTTTACATTCATGCACGATGATGCAGCGAATACTATAGTTAAAAATGAATATGCACTTGGCTATGGTCATCTTTTTAATTTCAAAGAAAATCACAATATAAGTTTAGGTGTTCAGGTTGCTTATTTTCAGAAACAAGTCAACTTTAATAACTTAACTTTTGGCAACATGATAGATCCAAGAAGAGGTTTTGTTTATTCAAAAGACAGTGTTAATCAACTGAATGATAGAAAGGCTAATGTCGATTTAAATTTCGGAATTTTGTATTATAATAAGGTCATGTTTGGAGGATTTACGATAAAACATATCAATCAACCAAACGAGTCTGTAATGGTTTCAACCAACGAAAAATCAGGTTTACCTATACAGTTTTCTGGACAATTGGGCGGGAAAATCAAGATCAAAGAATTTATTCAAATCATTCCAACTGCTGTATATTACAATCAAAACACTTTCCAAGCATTAAACTTACTAGTAACTACTAAATTTAGAGAAATCCAATTAGATATAGGTTATTCAGATGGAAATGGAGTTATAATGGGCGCTGGTGTCAATCTCCAAAAAGTTTCTGTAGGATATTATTACCAAAAAACAGATAGATTAAATTCATTGAGTATGGTTTCAACTCATGAAGTAAGAGTTCTTTTTAAAACAGAATCCTTCAATAAAAAGAATAGTAATTTCTTTGATTTTTAATATAATTAAATCACCATACAAGCGGCAACAGTTGCATTAGTCGCTTCATCTATCAAGACAAAACTTCCAGTATTTCTGTTTCTAGCATATTTATCTACAAATAATGGAACAGTTGTTCTAATGGTAATTCTTGCGATATCGTTCATCTTAATATCTTTGTCGTCTTCCATTCTATGAAGTGTATTGATGTTCAATTTGTAGTTAATGTTTTTTATGACACATTTTGCATCTCTAGAAGTATGTTTGAGTTGGTATTTTCCATTCATTTGCATAGGTGAATTTCCCAGCCAACACATCATGGCTTCAATATCTTGAGTGCTTTCTGGCTTGTTGTTGGGTCTTACAATCATATCTCCCCTACTGATGTCGATTTCATCTTCAAGTCTTATCGTTACAGACATTGGAGCAAATGCTTCTGCTAATTCACCGTCCATTGTATCTATAGCGGCTATTTTTGAAGTAAAACCAGAAGGTAAAGCCAAAATTTCGTCTCCTTTCTTGAAAACTCCACCCGCTACCCTACCAGCAAAACCTCTGTAATCTGGAAATTCTGCCGATTGAGGACGAATCACACTTTGAACAGGAAATCTACAATCAATATGATTGTGATCTGAAGCAATATGAACATTTTCAAGTGTATGTAACAATGTACTTCCTTGATACCAAATCATGTTTTCCGAACGATTGACTACATTGTCTCCTAAAAGAGCGCTTATTGGAATAAACCTTACATCCTTAGTTTCTAATTTAGAACTAAAGTCTTCCAAATCGTTTTTGATTTTCTCATAAGTTACCTCAGAAAAATCTACCAAATCCATTTTATTGATACAATATACAATGTGTGGAATTCCCAGCATCGAAGCGATAAATGAATGTCTGCATGTTTGTTCTACTATTCCAAATCTAGCATCAACTAAAATGATAGCCAAATTAGCAGTAGATGCTCCAGTGATCATATTTCTTGTATATTGAATATGTCCAGGTGTATCAGCTATAATAAACTTTCTCTTTGGTGTTGCAAAGTATCTGTATGCCACATCAATTGTAATTCCCTGTTCTCTTTCGGCTCTTAACCCATCAGTAAGCAAAGCCAAGTTGACGCGCTCATCTCCTTTTTTCTCACTTGCTAATTCAATAGCTTCCATTTGATCTTCAAAGATCGATTTAGAATCATATAGTAGCCTTCCTATTAGAGTGCTTTTACCATCATCGACACTTCCAGCGGTTGTGAATCGAAGTAAGTCCATATCTAAATAACTATTATGTTCGATGGTTGATGGTTGATGTGGGATGTTGTTATTTTCGTTTTTCATAATTTTTATTTTAAATATGAGAGTAGAAATCAGAAATATGAAAACTTACGCTCTTGCTTTTTTTACTATTGAAACGAAAATTGAAATTAGTTCATTCGCCTCATGTTTTAATATGTTTATCTTTTCTTTATCTGTTTCTTTTTGAGATTCTAATAATTCTAGCCAAAAAATACATTCATCAGCTTCTTCAATCACAATTCCCAACTTTGCAGAGAATTCTTTTTTGCTTCTTCCTCTAAAGGCTGAACTTGTATTTGCACCAACTGAGGTTCCACATCTTAAAAGTTGCTTTCCTAAAGTATAAAATACTTCTCCTTTTGGTAGACTTGAATAGAAATTTACAACTTCAAGAGAAAATAATTTAGTCCTATGTTGCAAATCTTTTTCCATTTTATTAATCTGAGTTTATTTCCAATTTTTATATTTTCCTCTTTCCTATCTCTAATTTCCTATCTCTAAAAATACCCCTCTTTCTTTCTGTCTTCCATAGCGGCTTCACTTCTTTTGTCGTCAGAGCGTCCTCCTCTTTCTGTAACTCTAGTGGATGAGACTTCTTCAATAATTTCCTCCAAAGTACTTGCGCTACTTGCCACAGCACCAGTACAAGTTGCGTCTCCAATCGTTCTAAATCTAACGATCATATCTTTGATTTCTTCTGATTCTCTGGTTTCTACAAAATCTGTTTTTCCCATTATAATTCCGTCTCTTACGAAACATTTTCTTGTATGAGAAAAGTATATAGAAGGAATTTCAATTTTCTCAGCTAAAATATATTGCCAAACGTCCATTTCTGTCCAGTTGGATATTGGAAAAACTCTAAAATGTTCTCCCATTTGTTTTTTACCATTAAAGATATTCCAAAGTTCAGGTCTTTGGTTTTTTGGATCCCATTGTCCAAATTCATCTCTATGAGAAAAGAATCGCTCTTTTGCCCTAGCTTTTTCTTCATCTCTTCTTGCACCACCCATAGCACAATCAAATTTATTTTCTTCGATAGCGTCCAAAAGAGTTGTAGTTTGTAGTTTATTTCTACTAGCATTAAATCCTTTTTCTTCCGCTACCCTACCCTGTTTGATAGAATCTTCAACTGAAGCAATGATTAATTTTACACCAGATTTTGCAATTGCTTCATCTCTAAAAGTTATCGTTTCAGGAAAATTATGTCCTGTATCTACGTGCATTAAAGGAAAAGGAACTTTTGCGGGATAAAAAGCTTTTTTTGCCAAGTGAAAGCATACAATAGAATCTTTTCCGCCAGAAAATAACAATACTGGATTTTCAAATTGTGCTGCAACTTCTCTGATGATAAAAATCGCTTCTGCTTCTAATTCTTTTAAGTGTGATAGGTTATAATTGCTCATTTTCTATATATGTAATTTTTTCTAATATATACTTTAATAAAATTTCTCCGCTCTCTTCGATGGTTTGATCAGCTGTTTTAATAACAATATTTGCTTTATCTGGAACTTCAAAAGGGGCGTCAATTCCTGTAAAATTTTTTATTTCTCCTTTTCTAGCTTTAGCGTAAAGTCCTTTTACGTCTCTATTTTCACAAATCTCAATGGGTGTATCAATAAAAACTTCAATAAAATTCTCTTCACCAATAATATTTCTCGCTTGATTTCGAATTTCGTTAGTTGGACTTACAAATGAATTTATAGTAATAATTCCACAATTCAGAAATAATTTTGATACTTCAGCAATTCTTCTGATGTTTTCGGTTCTGTCTGCTTCGCTAAATCCTAAATTGTTATTAATTCCAGTTCTAACATTATCTCCATCTAAAACTTGTGTCAAAAAACCCTTGTCGTGAAGTTGTCTTTCTAAGTATTTAGCGATAGTTGTTTTCCCAGACCCTGAAAGTCCAGACATCCAAATCACCTTACTTTTTTGATTCAAAAGCTTCTCTTTATCGTGTCTTTGAAGTAATTCGTCAAAAACAGAGTAGATATTATTATTCTCTTCTTTCATAAGAAGATGCAAATATATATCAAAATGATTTATAAATCTACAAGATTGGTAGAGATTTATTTTTTGACTTTGAAAAATCATTTTTAATTTTATATTATTGCATATTTATATAAAAGCATATAATTATACATAAACAGAAAAACACATAAGTTGAATTATACAAAATGTAATTAGATTAATATATGTTTATATTATACATGTAATTATTGAATTGTAGTAATAATCTAAATATATAGAAATATAGCTATACGTTTGAATAAATAGGCTAATTAAAATATTTTATATATATGTAGAATTCAACATTTATCTGTTTATAGTTTTATTTTATAATATTAAAACATCTTTATATATTTGTCTAAAAATATAAATATAGTGGGACAAGTAATAACGATAGCAAACCAAAAAGGAGGTTGTGGGAAAAGTACTTCAACAACGTTTTTTGCAAATGCTTTACATAGCAAAGGATATAAAGTACTATTAATTGATAGTGATTATCAAAGGTCAATCTTTAAAATGAGAGAAGCCGAGTTAGAAAATGACGAATCAATTGACACTGATAAATTATATCCTGTAAGGTATTATCCTGCCAACCAAGTAGGGGAGGTTATAGAAAAAGAACAGGAAAATTACGATTTTATATTTTGCGATATTCCAGGAAATATAACTGATAAAAGTGTGATTGGAATTTTATCTATGACTGATTTATTGGTGATTCTACATGATGCAAATAGTGTTGGAATAGCTTCGACCTTAGATTTTATAGAGAATGTTAAAACTGGTGTAATTGATATAGTTACCAAACTTGGATTTGATCCTCCTAAAGTAGTAAATCTTATAGCAAGATTAAACGAAAACTTGAGACTTCACAAAATGTTTTTAAATGCAAAAGAAAATGTTTCTGAATTTCCTTGGTTTGAGCATCATATTAGAGATTTACAATCAACCTTTGGAGACATGAGCACCATTTATCCATACAATCATTCAAAATACAATTATGAATTTGATTTAATTATTAATGAATTATTGGATTTCTTAAAACCTTAACTTATGGCAAAGAAAATAAACACAGCCCTTTTGAATAACTTAAGTAAGAGGAAAAAACCTACTACAGAAGTCAATAAAGCGATTGCAGAATTACACAACGTTGATGAAAATCATAATAGAATTATTGATGAAATGTCAACTGAAGAAGCCATCGCTTTTATCAAATCACAAAGTCACGAAGGTCCAAAAGAACCAGAAAAAGAATCTAAAAAAGTGATAGAAAAACCAAAGAGTAGGGTAGAGAACAAACTTCATAAATTGATTCTGGACAGAAAACAAAACACAGATACACCTTCTACTTTTGCAGTTTCTCTTCAAATGATACCAGAAGACTATAAATTATTTAATGAATTGAAGAATAAAATGAAACTCGATAAAGGGGTTATGGTTTCGGCAAAATTATTTGTTCATCTTTGTGTAGATGCTTTTGCAGATAAGTATAAAAAAGAGTTGGAGGAATTAGGCGTAGATGTAAGTGACTTGTAAAATAGGGTAGAGTAGTCAATTCAAAAATAGCATTAAACAAAAAAAGCTCTTAACGAAACGTTAAGAGCTTTTTAATAAAAGTTAAATTGATTTATACTTCCTCAAAGTCAACATCTGTAACTTCTTCATCTGAAGTACCAGCGTTGTCTTTTCCAGCTGCTGCATTTGGATCAGCACCTTGAGCGCCACCTTGTCCATACATTTCGGCACTAGCCGCTTGGAACAATGTGTTTAATTTTTCCATTCCGGCATCTACAGCAGGAATATCTTTCGCTTCGTGTGCTTTTTTCAATTCAGCAACTGCTTCTTCGATAGGTTTTTTCTTATCTTCAGGAAGTTTGTCTCCAGCATCTTTGATTGCTTTTTCAACTTGGAAAATCAAAGAATCCGCTTGATTTAATTTATCGATTTCTTCTTTTCTTTTAGCATCTGCCTCAGCATTTGCTTCTGCTTCTTGCTTCATTCTTTGAATTTCAGCATCGCTTAATCCAGAAGAAGCTTCGATTCTGATTTTTTGTTCTTTTCCAGTTGCTTTATCAGTTGCTTTTACATTAATGATACCATTGGCATCAATATCAAAACTTACTTCAATTTGAGGGATACCTCTTTGTGCTGGTGGTATTCCATCTAATAAAAAGTTTCCAATTGTTCTGTTGTCCGCAGCCATTGGTCTTTCTCCTTGCAACACGTGAATGTTTACAGAAGGTTGGTTGTCTGCTGCTGTAGAAAACACTTGTGATTTTTGAGTTGGAATGGTAGTGTTGGCATCGATTAACTTCGTCATTACACCTCCCATAGTTTCAATTCCTAGTGAAAGTGGTGTAACATCAAGTAACAATACATCTTTTACTTCTCCTGTTAATACTCCTCCTTGAATGGCTGCTCCCAAAGAAACAACTTCATCTGGATTTACTCCTTTTGAAGGCGCTTTTCCAAAGAATTTCTCAACTGCTTCTTGTATCGCAGGGATTCTTGTAGAACCACCCACCAAGATGATTTCATCAATATCGCTGTTTGAAAGACCTGCGTTTTTCATTGCAGATTTACAAGGCTCGATAGTTCTTTTTACTAAATCATCAATCAATTGCTCAAATTTTGCTCTAGAAAGTGTTCTTACTAAGTGTTTAGGAACACCATCCACAGGCATAATATAAGGCAAGTTAATTTCAGTTGAAGAAGTGCTAGATAACTCAATTTTTGCTTTTTCGGCAGCTTCTTTTAATCTTTGAAGCGCCATTGGATCTTTTCTCAAATCGAGACCTTCATCTTTTTTAAATTCGTCTGCCAACCAGTCGATGATTTTCTCATCCACGTTATCACCACCTAAGTGTGTATCTCCATCTGTAGAAAGTACTTCGAAAACTCCGTCTCCCAATTCTAGAATAGAAACATCGTGTGTTCCACCTCCAAAATCGAAAACTACAATTTTCATATCTTTACCTGCTTTGTCTAATCCATAAGCCAAAGCCGCTGCAGTAGGTTCGTTGATGATTCTTTTTACAGTAAGACCAGCGATTTCTCCTGCTTCTTTAGTCGCTTGACGTTGAGAATCGTTGAAGTATGCAGGCACTGTAATTACCGCTTCTGTAACAGTAGTTCCAAGGTAATCTTCTGCTGTTTTCTTCATTTTTTGAAGAATCATTGCAGAAATTTCTTGCGGAGAATATTTTCTTCCGTCAATTTCTACTCTTGGTGTATTGTTATCTCCTTTTACTACTTTATAAGGAACTCTTGTAATTTCATTACTTCTTTCATCAAAGGTGCTCCCCATGAATCTTTTGATTGAATACACTGTGTTGGTAGGATTGGTAATCGCCTGTCTTTTTGCAGGGTCACCAATTGCTCTTTCGCCATCTTTAGTAAAACCTACTACTGATGGTGTGGTTCTTTTACCTTCGTTGTTAGGAATTACAACTGGCTCGTTTCCTTCCATTACAGAAACGCATGAGTTGGTTGTACCTAAGTCGATTCCGATTATTTTTCCCATTTCTCTAATTATTTGTTTTAATTATTTATTTAATTCTAAATGATCATTTTTTTGAACAACCAACCATAGTCAATTCGTATGCCACAGCATTTTTTATGACATTGACATCAATTTTGTCATAATTTATTTGAGAAGTCGTTCGTTTTTCTGCCAAAATTGCTTAATAATGCCTATTTCTAGCTTCAGAATTTTATGTAAGTTTGTAAAAAAATCAAAAATGACATCAAAAGAATTTACAGTTGAACATAGGGAGAGATTAATTCAAGAATTAATAGATTTTTTAAAACTCAAATCGGTAAGTGCAGATCCAAATTATTCAAATGAAGTAAAATTAACTGCGGAATTCGTTAAGAAAAGTATAGAAAAAGCAGGAATGCAATCTGTAGAAATTTGTCCGACTAATGGACATCCAATTGTATATGCTGAACATATTATAGATGAAACATTACCAACGGTTTTGGTTTACGGACATTACGATGTGCAGCCAGCCGATCCGATAGAATTGTGGGAAAGCGATCCCTTTGAACCAGTAGTGAAAACCACAAAATTACATCCAGAAGGAGCCATATTCGCAAGAGGAGCGTGTGATGATAAAGGACAAGTGTATATGCATGTAAAAGCAATTGAATATATGATTGCTAATAATTGTTTGCCTTGCAACATTAAATTAATGATTGAAGGAGAGGAGGAAATTGGATCTTCCAATTTGGGGATTTTTGTAAAAGAAAATGCCGAAAGACTAAAAGCGGATGTAATTTTAGTTTCTGACACATCTATTATAGCGAATGACATTCCCTCTATTACTGTTGGATTGAGAGGGTTGAGTTATGTAGAGATTGAAGTTACAGGGCCTAATAGAGATTTACACTCTGGTGTTTATGGAGGTGCTGTGGCTAATCCAATAAACATTCTAGCCAAAATGATTGCTTCATTGCAAGATGAAGACAATAAAATAACCATTCCTGGATTTTATGATGACGTATTGGAAGTAAGTCCTGAAGATAGAGCACTGATGTCTAAAGCTCCTTTTGATTTAGGAGCCTACAAAAAAGATTTGAATATTGATGATGTAAGCGGTGAAAAAGGTTTTTCTACTAATGAGAGAACTTCCATAAGACCCACTTTGGATGTGAATGGAATCTGGGGAGGATATATTGGAAAAGGTGCAAAAACAGTTTTGCCAAGTAAAGCTTACGCTAAAATTTCTATGAGATTGGTGCCTAATCAAAATTGGGAGAAAATCACTACTTTGTTTAAAAATCATTTTGAGTCCATTGCTCCAAAAGGCGTAAAAGTAAAAGTTACACCACATCACGGAGGACAAGGAAGTTTGGTTGAAACCAATTTTCCAGCTTATCAAGCGGCATCAAAAGCAATGGAAGAAACTTATGGAAAAATGCCAATACCTGTAAGAAGTGGAGGAAGTATTCCAATTATCGCACTTTTTGAAGAAATTTTAGGTTTGAAATCTGTTTTGTTTGGTTTTGGATTGAATTCTGATTTGATTCATTCACCTAATGAACATTATGGATTGTTTAATTATTTCAAAGGAATTGAAACCATTCCTTTATTTTATAAGTATTACTCAGAATCAAACTAATTCAATATTATTATGACACGTAATTTCAAATTTTGGCTCATTTTAGTTCTTTTTCCATTCCTTTTTCAAAGTTGTATGGAATACAAAGACATCAATTTCAAAGGGGTGAAAAACGTAGCGGTACAAGACCGAAGTTCTGAAAAAATGAAGCTTGAAATTGCTGTATTGATTGATAATCCCAATACCTACAACATCAAAGTTAAAAAATCTTCACTGGATATATATTTGAA
>JAGYKU010000050.1 GCA_018401455.1 Flavobacteriales bacterium | reverse complement strand
TCTTGTTCGAGTTTTAGTTAAAATAGAAATCAAACTGTTCAGGCCATTACTATTGATGTATTCTACTTGTTCTAGATTGATAATTACTTTATTCAGTTCTGCCGAAAGTTGGTCTGTGATATCAGTTACAAGTTGCTGAGAAGTAGATTGGTCGATAATTTTCCCTTCCAATGTTACTAAAATAGTACTATTATCTAATTTCTTAAATACAGATTGAAGTAATGGTGATATGTTAGTCTCTTTTTTTTGCATAAAAATATAATGTATGATCGGTGATTTCAATATTAAACATTTCTTCAAGAGTTGCTTTAATATTTTGAATTCTAGGGTCGCAAAATTCTATAATTTCTTTAGAATTTGAAAGTATAATATGATCGTGTTGTCTAAATTCGTGTGCTTTTTCGTACAAAGAAATATTTTGTCCAAACTGATGTTTTCTCACCAATTGCGAATCGATGAGTAATTCCATTGTGTTGTAAAGAGTGGCACGAGAAACTCTATACTTTTTATCTTTCATCTCCGTGTAAAGCGTTTCGATATCGAAATGGCCTGGATGACTGTAGATTTTATTCAGTATTGCAAATCGCTCGGGTGTTTTTCTGTGTCCGTGTAATTGAAGATAATCGTTAAAAATATTTTTAACTTTTTCTTGAAGTTCATCTTGTAAGGAAATTTCTTCTTGTTCGCTCATTATTGCAATAATAATTAATTTACAAAATTACGCTAAACTTTGATTTTATAGATAAAAAGAACACCAAGATTTCAATAAAATAAACGTGTTGTTAACAAAATGTGAATATTTCAAGTTGTTTGGTTAGATAATGAAACAATGTAACAATAACATTAATGTAACAATTGTTTCAAGTTGATTAGTTAGATAGTTCATCGTTGTTTGGTTTTTCACTTTCCTAATTCATTATCAAATTGCCTAATTTTCAAATTCTCATCTCAGATTTCATATCTTTGACTTTCATATTTCCACAATATCTCCCATCACACATTAACCATTATACATCTTCCATCTTTAATTATCAAATTGCCTAATTGTCAAATTAACCAATTAACTAATCATTCCTCATCCATATTCACTCTATCAATTTTTTTAATACCTTCAACGGCTTTTAGTTTTTCGACTAGGTTGGACAAGTGAATAGTATCAGAAACGTACAACATAATTTTACCATCAAAAATACCATCATTTGAATCAAATGAAATAGATTTCATATTTACGTGTTGTTGTTCTGAAATGATATTGGTAATGTTTTGTACAATTCCCATATCATCAATTCCAGAAAAGTGAATTCCTGTTAAGAAATTTTCTGACTTTTGATTGGCCCATTTAGCATTTATAACTCTATAGGCATAGTTGGCTAAAAGTGATTTTGCATTTGGACAATTGTTTCTATGGATTTTGATGCCTTCATTGATCGTTAAGAATCCAAAAACTTTATCTCCAGGAACAGGATTACAACATTTAGAAAGCGTGTAGTCCATTTTTGTTGATGAATCTCCTATAGTTATCTCTTCTTTCTTGCCAACTACTTTGGTAAAAAGTGTTTCAAATGTATCTTTAATAGATTTTGTGAATGAAGAAGGAATCTTGAGTCTTCCGCCTTTTTGTACCAAACTTTTTAATTTGGTCAAGTCTATTTTTTCTTGAGCAATTTGGTAGAACAATTCAGTGTGTTCTTTGAATCCGTAAAATTTGACAACTTCAGTTATGTTTTCTTCGTCAAATTCTACTTTTAAACTTGAGAATTTTCTTTCTAAAATTTCTCTTCCATTGCTTGCAATTCTTTTTTCCTCTTCTTTGAGCGCTGCTTTAATTTTGGACTTCGCCTTACTTGTTACTACGTAATTGAGCCAATCTTCTTTTGGAGTTTGTTTTTGAGAAGTAATGATTTCAATTTGATCACCACTTTTGAGTTTGTAACTCAAAGGAACTAACTTGTGATTTACTTTTGCTCCAATACATTTGGCTCCCACTTCGCTATGTACATCAAATGCAAAATCAAGTGCTGTGGCATTGGCAGGTAAAGTTCTTAAATCGCCTTTGGGAGTGAAAATAAAAATCTCTTTTGAAAAAAGATTCATCTTAAAGTCATCAATGAAGTCAAGTGCGTCACCTTCTTTATTTTCAATCAGTTCTCTAATTTCAGAAATCCATTTATCGAAGCCGCTTTGTTGGTCATCCCCGTCTTTGTATTTCCAATGTGCAGCCAAACCTTTTTCAGCTACTTCATCCATTCTTTTGGTTCTGATTTGTACTTCAACCCATTTTCCAGTTGGTGACATCACTGTAGTATGTAGCGATTCATATCCATTTTGTTTTGGATGAGAAATCCAGTCTCTCAATCGCTCGGGGTTTGGTTTATAAAAGTCTGTAACAATAGAATAAACCTTCCAACAATCAGATTTTTCGTTTTCTGGTTCTGAGTCTAAGATTATTCTAACTGCAAACAAATCAAAGATTTCTTCGAAGGCTACATTTTTAAAATGGATTTTATTGTAAATAGAAAATATAGACTTAGTTCTACTTTTTACAGTAAATTTCATCCCTTGTTTTTCCAGAACAGTAGTGATAGGAGAAATAAATTTTTGAATAAATCTTTCTCTTACTTCTCTGGTTTTTTCTAATTTGGATTCAATATCAGCATAGATGACAGGTTGCGTATGTTTTAATGATAAGTCATCTAATTCAGACTTAATATTGTACAAACCCAAACGATGGGCTAGAGGCGCATACAAAAATGAAGTTTCAGAAGCGATTTTCATCTTTTTATCTTCTCTCATTGAGTCCAAAGTTCGCATATTGTGCAAACGGTCGGCAATCTTAATTAAAATCACTCTGATATCCTCAGGGATAGTCAAAAGCATTTTTCTGAAATTTTCTGCTTGAGCAGAAGTTTCCATATCGAATATTCCAGATAATTTGGTTAAACCATCAATGATATTTCTACATTTGAGACTAAACATAGACTCGATATCATCTAATGAAATATCTGTATCTTCTACAGTATCGTGAAGCAATGCACAGGCAACAGAAGTAGCACCCAAACCAATTTCTTCTGCACAAATTTTAGCAACCGCAATCGGGTGAAAAATATATGGTTCACCAGATTTTCTGCGCATTTCTTTGTGAGCATCAACTGCTGTTTCGAATGCTTTTCTGATTAATTTCTTATCATCTTCATCCAATTCGACTCTAATGGACTTTACTAAGTCCTTATAAGCAGCTAAAATCTGCTGATTTTCTTTTTCATAGTCGATTTCCATATTGTATCAATATTGATGGTTCAATACCGTATTCTTAAAGGTAGTAAAATAATTAATTCGCAGGTAAAACTTTCGCATTTACTTCACCAAATCCTACTCTTATGCCATCTTTTTCAGCAAAACCTCTCATAATTACTGTGTCATTGTCTTGAATGAATTTTCTTTCCGAGCCATCAGCCATTGCAACACTTTTGCTTCCTGCCCAACTGATTTCCAACATTGAACCAAAAGAACCTTCTTCTGGTCCTGAAATCGTACCAGACGCCATTGTATCTCCACACTTGATATTACATCCATTGATAGAGTGATGCGCCAATTGTTGGTTCATATTCCAATACATATGTTTGTAATTACTTTTTGTCACAACTGTTTCTTTCGAATTTTCAGGTTGAATGGAAACTTCTAATTTGATATCAATGTGTTTATCTCCTTCATACTCTAAATAAGGAAAAACTTTAGGGTCTTGAACAGGTCCGTTAGTTCTGAAAGGCTCCAAAGCATCTAAGGTAACAATCCAAGGTGAAATATGAGAAACAAAGTTTTTAGCCAAGAATGGTCCTAAAGGTACATATTCCCATTTTTGTAAATCTCTTGCTGACCAATCGTTGAATAAACACATTCCGAAAATATAATCATCAGCTTCTTTAGTTGAAATTTGCTCACCTAATTCTTTACCTTCAAAAGTAATAAAAGCCATTTCTAGTTCGAAATCTAATAATTTGCAAGGTCCAAAAACAGGAGGTTCTTCTGCATTTGGTTTTTGTTGTCCTTTGGGTCTTCTAAAAGGAGTTCCAGATGCAACAATAGATGATGCACGCCCGTGATAACCGACTGGAATATGCTTCCAGTTGGGTAACAAAGCATTATCGGGATCTCTAAACATACATCCAACATTAAATGCGTGCTGTTCACTTGAGTAAAAATCAGTATAATCACCAATTTTTACTGGTAAATGCATTGTGCATTCATTCTGGTCAAAAAGAATTTGTTGTATATGTTCGTTATTATTTTGAAGTTCTGTATTTGAAATTTCAAATAATTCAGATATTCTATTTCTAAGATTTCTAGTTGCAACTTTACCTTTGAGCATCATTGGATTCAAAAAATCTTGTTCAAAATCAGAAGCTGTAAATTCTAGGTCATTTAAATATCCAAATGAAGCCAATTGATATATGTCTATCACTTTATTTCCTATTGCTACACCGACTCTTTTGTTGTTTTCTGAATGTGTTGAGAAAATTCCAAAAGGTAAATTCTGAATCGGAAAATCAGAATTTTCTGGAATTGACACCCAAGATTTTAATAAAGGATTATTTGCTGTAATATTCATTTTATTTTTTATTTTAATTAAACTAATGACATTTCTTTAAATAATGGTTTGTTTAACATCATTTCGTGAATTTGATTTTTAACACTTAAGATCACTTCATCATTAGTTGAATTGGTAATTACTTTATCTATGAGTTGAACTATATCTTTAATTTCGCCAGAATTGATTCCCCTAGTTGTGATTGCTGCTGTACCTAATCTAATTCCACTAGTTACAAATGGCGATTCTGTATCAAAAGGTACCATATTTTTGTTGGTTGTGATGTGTGCTTTAACTAATGCATTTTCAGCATCTTTACCTGTAATTCCTTTAGATCTTAAATCCAATAAAATACAGTGGTTATCTGTCCCGTCAGAAATAATTTTGTAATCTAAATTCATTAAGGCTTCAGACATTGTTTGTGCATTTTGAATCACTTCTTGTCCGTAAACTTTAAATCCATCGGTAAGTGCTTCACCAAAAGCAACTGCTTTGGCAGCGATTACGTGCTCTAAGGGACCTCCTTGTGTTCCAGGGAACACAGACGCGTCTAATAAAGAAGACATCATTCTTGTACTTCCATTTTTGAGTTGAATTCCAAAAGGGTTTTCAAAGTCTTTTCCCATCATAATTACTCCACCTCTTGGTCCTCTCAATGTTTTGTGAGTGGTGGTAGTGATAATATGGCAGTAATCAACTGGGTTGTTGAGTAATCCCTTTGCAATAAGTCCTGCTGGGTGAGAAATATCTCCAAAAAGAATAGCACCAACTTTATCAGCAATTTGACGCAATTTTGCATAATCCCAATCTCTAGAATAAGCAGAAGCACCACAAATAATCATTTTGGGTTTTTCTTTCATTGCGATTTCTTCAACTTTATTGAAATCGATTCTTCCAGTTTCTTTTCAACTCCATAAAATGATGGTGTGTATAATTTCCCGCTAAAATTTACTGGCGAACCGTGAGTAAGATGACCTCCATGAGATAAATCAAAACCTAGAATTTTATCGCCAGGTTTTAAGCATGCCAAGAAAACAGCAGCATTGGCTTGTGAACCAGAATGAGGCTGGACGTTTGCCCAAGCTACTCCAAACAGATCTTTAAGTCTGTCAATTGCTAATTGTTCGATAATATCTACTACTTCACAACCACCATAATATCTTTTAAAAGGAAGTCCTTCTGCATATTTATTGGTAAGAATGGATCCCATAGCATCCATTACATTTTGACTTACAAAGTTTTCAGAAGCAATAAGTTCTATTCCTTCTAATTGTCTTTTATGTTCTTGGGCGATTAAATCAAAAATTTGTTTGTCTGTATTCATTTTAATGATTGAGAAATTATTGAATACAAAAGTAATTATTCTATTTGGTTAATGTTTTGAGAACTTAAATAAATTTTATAAGAAAGAATTAACAATAGCGTTGGAAGACTTGATTCTAGAAAATGTCCAATTTCCATAGATATTAAGTAAAAGTTGTATTTTATCTCGTTGGGAAAAGTAAAAAAGTAAAAAGAAAATACAAACATCATCAATAGAAAACCAGAACCATATAAAAGAGAAGTAAAAACGAAAGTTTTGTTTTTGTAGTAAATAAGTTTTAAAATGGTTTGACAAGCAATAAAATAAACCCCTAAAATCAAAAAGGTGGAGAGAAATTTTAAGTAATAAATTTGTTGTGCTGTATATCCTTCCAGAATTTTTTGCATCAAACTATCAGTTGGGTCGAAATATTTATCTTTTGAACCACCATTGCTAATGACATCGATATAATTCATTCTAAAGGTTAGATTTTTGAATAGGTAATCCCTTAAGAAATCTAAATAGAATAAAAAAGAAAGAGATAGAACAATAAGTAAAATTCTAAAAAATTTATTTTTGAATAATGAAATGCTTTTTTGAGATACTAGATTTCTTTTGCTCCAAATTTTATGAACCCAAAAATAGTAAAACAAAAAACCACAACCTAAGGAAATGATAACAGCAACTATTCCAATCCAATTATTATGAAACATTTGATTTTTTATTTGAAATCTGCGAAAATTTTTGAACCCAGATATACCACATTAAAAAAATGATGCTGTAAATCAATACTTGAAATGTGACGTTGTGATTAAAATCAAGATACTGAGGCCAATTTGCTTCTATGATGGTAAGTCCTGAAACTCTGAGTGCGTTGATAAAATGAATAACAACTATTCCAGAAGGTATAAACCACCATTTATGTTTGTGTTTACCAGGAAAGGCGATAATAAATAGCGAGAAAAGCCCCATTACTTTGAGTCCGTTGCAAGGTTCTCCAATCCATGTGCCGTGTGAAAATTCAAAATCAGTTAATCTTACAATGACTAAATCTTTTGTAATTTCCAAAACTGGGTTATATCCAAAAAGGCTTGAAAAGAAATTTGCATGTTCACCGAGTAGAATAGATAATTTTTTTTCTATTCCTACATGATTTGAATTTTCAAATCCTGAACCGTCAATAACGTAAATGTACTTATACAGACTTAACCATAACACAAGTAAAATTGAGTACGTTAGGATAAATTTTACAAAAGGATTTTTAAGAAAATCGGTCATTAAGAAAAATTAATCTTCTATGTTCTCTTTAGTTTTAAAGTGATCATAGGCTTTTTTTCCACCAAAGGCGGCACCAATAGCAATAAGAAAACTGATTCCTCCATCAACGGGAATACATGGCGGTGGCCAACATGGTGGTGGTGCTCCACCTGAGGGACCTCCTGGAGGGCCTCCTCCGGCAGGTTGAGCTAATGCAACACTAGAGGTGAGAACCAAAAGCGAAACAAAAAATGTTATTTTAATTAGTTTAATCATTGTAATTCGAGTGCAAATATAAATATATTAATTACATTCTAAGCTGCAAAGAAAGAAAAATTAATTTGAATGACATCATTTAAAGGATAATTATCCAAAAAATAGTTATTAAAAAAAGTTTGTTAGTTGTTCTTTATTTATAAATAACCATTTTAAGATGGTAAAGTGCAATTATTTGTAGGAATACTATTATATTTGGAGCGAATTTAATATTGAAATGTCAGAAAACAATCCGCAAATTGAAGAGAAGTTAGTCAATCTAAAAGACTTAAAATGGATATATAAGGCTCTAATTAAAGGTTGGTATATCTTAATTATTATGCCTTTAATAATTGGTTTTATTGGCGCTTTTATGTCATACAAACAAACCAAAGTTTATACTTCACAACTGCAACTACTATTAGAATCAAATGAAACTTATGATTACCAAACATCTATTTATAAAAGTGTTGGATATCAATATACAGATATTTCAAATCAGATAAGAGTTTTAAAATCTTATGATTTAATTGAAAAAGCAGTTGAAAAGTTAGATTTAAATGTTACCTATTATACAGTAGGTAGAATAAATACCAATGAGGTTTTTTGGGGCGTTCCTTTTAAAATAAATTTAAAAAGTTTTAGTAATCAAATTTCAGGAAAAAACTTAAAAATTGAATTTATTAGTGATGAAGAATTTCAAATAGTTTTTGAATTGGATGGAATATTAATATCCAATAAACATAATATTGGGGAGGAAGTTATTAATAAATGGTACGTTTTGAAATTAGAAGTTTTTCAAAATGTTTCCACTATACAGGCAAATTACGAAGTGCAATTTCATAACAAAAGTTATTGGATAAATAAAGTAAAGTCGGGCTTAGACATTGTAAATCAAGAGTACACATCTATACTTAACATCACATTAAATGATCACATTCCAGAAAGAAGTCAGATGATATTGGATACGTTAGCTGTAGTTTATTTGGAATATACACTTCAAAGTCAGTTTGATATTAACAATAATACACTTCTCTACATCAATAAACAACTAAAAGAAGTCACAGGTTTGATGGATTCTATATCATTGGAAATTGATACTTTGCGAGATGAAAAGGATGTTTTGGATTTGAATAGAGAAACTGAAGTTATTTTCGCAAACCATTTTAAAATTGAAAATCAAATTGAAACTTTGGAAAAAAAGATAAAGTCTATAAAACATCTTCAAAATTATATTGAAAATAGTGAATCTAGTAATTTACTTCCGCCTTCTGTATATTTGTTAGATGGTGATCAGTATTTATCAAAATCACTTTCTGAGTTTTATACAAATCAGTTGGCGAAAATAACGATGAAAACTACCGTTACAATTGAAAATCAAAAATATAGGAGTTGGAGAACAAAATTATGCTACAAAGAATGGATTTGTTGATTTATATCTCTAATACTTTAAAAGCTTTTGACGAACAATTAGAAGACTTGAAAGTTGAAAAAGCCATTGTTGAAAATACACTCAAAAAAAATCCTAAAACTGGCAGAGAGTTTAAATCAGTAGAAAGAACGCTTCAAGTCAATGAAAAGTTGTATTTATTTATGTTGGAAAAAAGAGCCAATACTTATATCGCAAAGTCTGGTATTATTCCTAGAACTAAAGTAATTGAAAAGGCAAGAGTTATTGCAACTGTTGGCGGAGATTATTTGAAGAAAGGAATTTATTTTGCAGTTATTGGTTTTATACTTGAGTTATTTTAAGTTTATTAAAATATTTCTTTTTAATACTTATGAATCTATTGCCGATCTTAGAGATGCCACAAAATTACCTGTTTACGGTAGTGTGCCTTTCGAAAAGGACATTGAAGGTGTGGGAGTTGATACTTCTTCAAAATCAAGTTTAATGGAATCCCTACGAGGAGTTAGAACATCATTGAGTTATTCTACAGGTAAAAATGTAAGGATATTTATGGTTACTTCAATTCACCCAGGTGAAGGAAAGACATTTGTTTCGGGAAGTCTTGCTTCTCTTTATGCTCAATCTGGTAAAAAAGTATTGATTATTGATTTTGATTTACACAAACCTAGGCTTCATAAATTATTGAAGATGGATAATGTAAAAGGAAATTCAAACTTCTTATCAGATCAAGATAAATTACCTGATTTGATTGTAAATCACTCTAAAAATTTAGATGTATTAACTTCTGGTCCTGTTCCGCCAAATCCATCCGAATTGGTGCTTTCGGACAATGTTGATGCTTTAATTTCATATGGTCTTGAAAATTACGATTATATTTTCTTTGATTCTCCACCAATTGGTCTTATAAGTGATGGTGTCGTTTTGATGAATAAAGTTGATGTTTCTGTATTTGTAATGAATACTAGAATGGCAAATTCGAAAGGTGTTAAATACCTAGAAACTATCGTTAATGATGTTGGTATTAAAAATAAAGGAATCATTCTGAATGGTGTAAGAATGAAAAGGTGGAAGTATTACTACGGTAAATACGGATATGGCTACGGATACGGTTATGGATATGGCTACGGCTATGGTAATTCATACGGAGATAATAAGTAAGCCTTTATTTGTTAAATTTTATTAGTTAAAAGTTGTTAACCTTCGTCAAGACTTCGGTTGATCTTAAAGCTTACCTGCCACCGTATCTACCGACAGATAGAGGCAGTGTTGAAGATTAAGTTTTTTGAACATCGAATAACATCCAACAACGTCTAATGATTTATTGACCCTAGTCATAACCCAACTCTGCTTTTGAAAATGATTTCAAAGAATTATTTTCCCAATGCAAAAATACAAGGCTTCTTAGCAAGATTTGGGACATTGTCAGACCAATCTTTTATAGATTTGGTAGTGATTTTTTCGGAAGGTAAAGTAATGTCACTAGCAATACACAATAATGTTTCTGGGTTGCAACTTTTCAAAATTTCCATCAACATGGCTTGGCTTCTAAATGGGGTGTCCATAAATAATTGCGTAAATCCACCAACTGCTAATCTTTCCAAATGTTGAATTTCTTTTTGTAGTTGAGATTTATCTTTGTTTAAATATCCATTAAAAGCAAATTTTTGACCATTGAACCCACTAGATATCAAAGCGAGTAGGATAGAAGAGGGACCAACCAAAGGTACCACTTTAATTTTTTTCTGATGTGCAAGTGCTACTATATTTGCGCCTGGGTCTGCAATTCCAGGACAGCCCGCCTCAGATATAATTCCAACATCATTTCCTTCTAAACAAGGTTTTAGGAAATCTGCAATATCGAAAACGTTTGTGTGTTTGTTGAGTTCAAAAAATGTTATCAAATCAATGTCCACATTTCGGTCAATTTTTTTTAAATATCTTCTTGTAGTTTTGATGTTTTCTACAATAAAAAACTTCAAATTGATAGTCAGTTCCTGAATAGGTTTTGGGATGACATTATCAATGCCGCTATCTCCTAATGTCATTGGGAGTAAAAAGATATTTCCTTTGCTCATATTTCTTTTAATTTTTGTATTTTTTGATAATCATATCTGTTGCTTCATTGAGCATTTGAAAAACATTTTCAAAGCCTTCATCTCCACCATAGTATGGGTCAGGAACATTTATGTTTTTTCCAGGGTAAACTTCGTTCATGATGATTTTGACTTTACTTTTTTGACGTTCATTAGATGCCATCTCTAAGATATTATTATAATTACTGCTATCCATAGCATATATCAAATCAAATTCATCCAAATCTTCTTTTTTTATTTGTCTTGAAACTTGGTTGGTAATATCAATTTGATGCATACCAGCAGTTGATATCGACCTTGAATCTGGTTTTTCTCCATCATGGAAGCCATTGGTCCCAGCAGAATCTACTTCAATATCCCAGTTTTCTTTTTTGGCTTTGTGTTCCAAAATTCCATGTGCTAGAGGTGATCTACAAATATTCCCCAAGCATACCATTAATATCTTCATCACTTTTTTTATTTAAAAAAATAAAGCCACTATTTCCAGAAGAAAAGCGGCTTTAAGTAATTTTATAATTTAAATTTAAATATCAAATTATGCAGTTGCATTAACTTTTGGTGCAGCATTCAAAATTTCTTGATTTGCATCTGATGCATATTTTTCAAAATTAGCAATAAACTTAGCAGCTAATTGATTCGCTGTTTCGTCATATGCAGATTTGTCTGACCAAGTGTTTTTTGGGTGTAAAATTTCTGTAGGTACATTTTCACATGAATCCGGCATTTGAACTCCAAAAACTTCATGTTCTGTATAAGAAACATTATCCAATTTACCTTCAAGTGCAGCTGTAATCATTGCTCTAGTAAAAGATAATTTCATTCTTTTTCCCACACCATAAGAACCACCTGACCAACCAGTATTGATAAGCCAAATGTTTACTTTGTTTTTATCCATTTTTTCTCCTAGCATTTCTGCATATTTAGTAGGGTGTAATGGTAAAAATGGTGCTCCAAAACAAGCAGAGAAAACTGTTGTAGGTTCTGTAATTCCTGCTTCAGTTCCTGCTACTTTTGCAGTATAACCAGAAATAAAATGATACATTGCTTGACCTTTAGTCAACTTTGAAATTGGAGGCAAAACGCCATAAGCATCACAAGTAAGGAAAAAGATATTTTTGGGCGCTGGACCTTTACTTCCTTCAGCAATATTGTCGATATGGTGAATTGGGTAACTCACTCTTGTATTTTCTGTTTTAGATTTATCAGCAAAATCTACTGTTGAAGTTCCATCAATGAAATTGATGTTTTCTAAAATTGCACCAAATTTAATAGCATTCCAAATTTGTGGCTCTTTTTCTTCTGTAAGGTCGATACATTTTGCATAACAACCACCTTCAAAGTTAAAAACTGAATCATCAGCCCATCCGTGCTCGTCATCTCCAATCAATCTTCTGTTTTCATCAGCACTTAAGGTCGTTTTTCCTGTTCCTGAAAGACCAAAGAATACAGCAGTATCATTATCTTTTCCTACATTTGCAGAACAGTGCATTGAAAGTACATTTCTTTCGTGAGGCAACACAAAATTCAATACAGAGAAAATTCCTTTTTTGATCTCTCCAGTATATCCAGTTCCACCGATAATGATACATTTTTCAGTGAAGTTGATAATAGCGAAATTATGTTGTCTAGTTCCATCTAACTCAGGATTTGCATAAAATCCAGGTGCATTGATGATGTGCCATTCTGGATTAAAATCTTTTAACTCTTCTTGAGAAGGTCTCAAAAACATATTGCTAGCAAACTGATTAGACCACGGGTATTCTGTAACCACTCTTATGTTCATTCTGTAATTTTCATCAGCACAAGCATAAGCATCTCTTACATAAACATCTTTGTTTTGAAGATAAGAAGTTACTTTTTCATACAATTTCTTGTAGTTTTCTTGAGAAAACTTGATGTTAATATCTCCCCACCATACACTGTTTTCTGTTTTTGCATCACAGACTACAAATCTATCTTTGGGTGATCTTCCTGTAAACTCTCCTGTATCTACCGCAATAGCGCCAGTATCAGAGAGAACTCCCATACCGTTTAAAATAGTTTCTTCTACAAGGTCTGCAGGTGTTAGATTCCAGAAAGCATTGGCTACGTTTCCTAATCCTAATTCTTTTAAGTTTGAAGTGCTTGGTTTTAATCCAAATTCGTTCATGGTTGTGTTTTTAGTAATTTTATACAAAAGTAAAGTAATTTCACGGTAATTATTGTGTTTCAAGTTGAGTTTTTTCCACAGTATTAGTTGAGTTGTTTAAAACTATTGTTAAATAAATGTTATTTAGACATAACTAAATCGCATATAATCAGAAACTAAGAAGTGTAATTGTAATATTACGCATATTTTTAGAAGTTCCTATTATCTTTACAAAATATTACTAAAATGAAATGAATATTGGAAGATATTAAGAAATATGATGGTTTTAAATATACTGAAATCTCCAAAAAAAAGGTTTATGATGATATTTCTGTAGAAGCGCCACTGAGAATTCTTATCAATGATGCTCCTTTTACAGTTACGATGAGAACTCCTGGATTTGATTTGGATTTGGTCATTGGACTGCTCTTTGCCGAAGATGTTTTGAAAGATTTTTCAAATGCAAGTTTTATTTGGGACGACAAAAGTGATATTGATACCGTGAATTTAAAGATTCCAGTTTCCTTTCTAAGTAAAGGATATATGAATGCTAGAAACTTTTTGAGTGTTTCGTCTTGTGGTGTTTGTGGCAAAACAGAACTGCCTGATATCGATGGTAAATTGAATGATATTACTTTCGAAAACAACGATATGATTCCTTTAGGTTTTCAAAAAATGAAACTGCAACAACATAATTTCTTGACCACTGGTGGTTGTCATGCGGCTGGAATTTTGGATAAACAAGGAAACTTGATGCAAGTAAGAGAAGATATTGGAAGACACAATGCTGTAGATAAAGTTGTAGGAAGTCTTTTACAAAACAATGAACTCCCTAAAGCACATATATTATTAGTAAGCGGAAGAATTTCCTATGAAATTGTAATCAAATGTTTTAGAGCCAAAATCCCAGTTCTAGCTGCTGTGAGTTCTCCTTCATCCTTAGCAATAGATTACGCCAAAGAATTAGGAATTACTCTTTTTGCCTTTTGTAGAGAGGGGAAAATGACAAGGTATTCGTGAGTTTTTGTTGTACAATATTTTTTAGACTCAAGACTTGAAGATAAAAGATTTTAAGACCAAAATTTTTGTACAAAGTACAATGTATTAGGTACAATGTACTTAAAATTTCGGTATAGAAAAAAGTATATTCTTCAACTCAAAGATTTCAGATTAGGATACCCAATGTTGAATTTCGTCTTTAATTGTCCAAATTCCATTTACTTTTTCTACAAACACAAATACCCCAAAACCGCATAAACCACTGCATTTATTTTCAAAATAGAAACAAGCCTTTTCTTTTTTGTCATCATATATTATTCTTGAATATGAAATTATTGATTCACCTATTTCAGTGTTAATTTTTTGGTTAATGTCAACGCCTATTAATTTATTTAGACCTACGTTTAGAATTAATGACATATCTAATTTGATACTTTTACTCTTGTTTGAAATAAGTTGTACTGACAAGCTTTTGAATTCAATATCATTTAATTTATCAATTGAATTTTGTGATAAATATAATTTATTTCGAAAAGATAAACTATCGTTCAAACCTACAAGATGTTGTGTAAAGTAGACTTTTGTAATGAATTCTACAGGCAAATCATTATTTTTATTGATAAAATTGTCATATCCAAATTCCCTTTCAACACCAATTGGAACTGGGTTTGAAAGGTGAACAAATGTTGAATTAATTATTTTATAATCTTCATCAGAAGGTTTAGCAATAACATCATTTTCAAAATTCTCTATTTTTTTATTTGCTGAATTAGAGATACAACTCAGACAAACTAAAGCAGTGAAAATTAAAAGAACTTTGTTCATTAGATTTAATTTCTAAGATAACCCTGAAATAACACCATTATTATCAATAAACATATTTCCACTTGCTGGTGTGGCGGGTAAACCTGGCATTCTCATCATCACACCTAAAATTGGGATTAAAAATCCTGCTCCAGCAGCAAATTCAAATTCTCTAACGGTTATTCTAAAATTTTCGGGTCTTCCGATTAATGTTTCATCGTCAGAAAAGGATTTTTGTGTTTTTGCCATGCAAATAGGCAAGTGCGTAAGGTTTAACTTTTCGATGGTTGCCAAATCTGTTATGGCTTTTTTGCTGTAATCGATTCCAACTGCTCCGTAAATTTCTTCAGCTATAGTTTTGATTTTTGTTTTCACATCTGAGTTCCAATCGTACAAAGCTTTGAAATGATTTTCGCCTTTTTCTACTTCTGCAACTACTGCTTTTGCTAAATCTGTCATTCCGTCTCCTCCTTGTGCCCAACCTTTTGCGACAACTGCTTGCACGTTTAATTTTTCACATTCTGCTTGGATGTATTGTATTTCTTCTTCAGAATCTGTTGGAAAAGCATTGATAGCAACGACAGGGTTTAAACCGAATTTTTTACAATTTTCGATATGTTTTTTAAGGTTTTCTATTCCAGATTTTATTTTTTCCAAATCAGGTGTGTTGTATGCTTCTTTAGCAGCTCCTCCATGATGTCTCAAGGCTCTGATGGTAGCCACCAAAACAAGTGCTTTGGGTTTTAATCCTCCAGAAACACATTTGATATTCAAGAATTTTTCGGCTCCAAGATCGGCTCCAAAACCTGCTTCTGTAACTACATAGTCAGAAAGTGAAAGTCCCATTTTGGTTGCTAAAATAGTGTTGGTTCCTTGAGCGATATTTGCAAAAGGTCCTCCGTGAATGATAGCAGGATTTCCTTCCAATGTTTGCACCAAATTGGGTTTGATAGCATCTTTCAAAAGTATGGCCATTGCATCTTGTGCTTTTAAATCTTTGGCGTAAATAGGTTTTTTGTCGAAAGTAAAGCCTACAAAAATATTTCCCAATCTAGTTTTAAGATCTTCGAAGTTTTCTGACATGCACAAAATCGCCATCACTTCAGAAGCGGGTGTAATATTAAATCCATCTTCTCTAGGAATTCCATTGGGTGTACCTCCCAAACCTATGGTAATTTGACGTAAAGAACGGTCGTTCATATCCATTACTCTTTTCCAAACAATAGTTCTTGGGTCTATGTTTAAGTTTTTGGTTTTACTTTGTATGTTGTTGTCAATCAATGCGCTGAGTAAGTTATTTGCTTTTTCGATAGCAGAAAAATCACCAGTGAAATGCAGATTGATATCTTCCATAGGAACTACTTGTGCAAAACCTCCACCAGCGGCTCCGCCTTTCATTCCGAACACAGGACCAAGTGATGGTTCACGCAAAACTACAGTTGTTTTCTTACCAATTTTATTCAAACCTTCTGTCAAACCAATAGATGTGGTTGTTTTTCCTTCTCCAGCAGGAGTAGGGGTGAGGGCAGTAACTAAAACTAAATTTGATTGCGCTATTTTATTTTCGTCTATAAAAGAAAGCGGTAATTTGGCTTTGTATTTACCATACATTTCAATATCATCTTCATCGATATTTAGTTTTGCTGCAATCTCTTTGATGTGGGTAAGTTTCGCTGCTTGAGCAATTTCGATATCCGAAAAATTATGAGTGCTTGGTCTTGACATAGTATGTATTTTTTATTTAAAATAATTGATACACGAAGATAGTAAAGATTTTATATCAGGCAATATTTAATAGAATGTATTAACTAAATTTTGGAATTTGAATGGTTATGGATTAGAGGTTATTCTTATTAAAATGATTTAATCAATCTATTTAATAATCATTTCCCCCTTACTTCACCATCTTCAAAAAACCAACTTCTTTGGAGGTAAGAAATCTCCATTTCCCACGCGTTACTGCGCCTTTTTTGAGGGTGGCAAATTCTACACGGTCTAGTTTTTTTACTTCAAACCCCAAATGCTCAAACATACGTCTTACAATTCTGTTTTTTCCAGAATGAATGTCCACCACAACTGTTTTTTTGGAATTGGTGGTGGTGTCGTATATGGCAGAGTCGAATTTAGAAAATCCATCTTCGAGTTCTACGCCTTGGGTCAATTGTTCTAATTGTTCTTTGGTGATGTTGTTGTCCAGTTCTGCAACATACACTTTTCTTACATTAAAACTAGGATGTGTAAGTCTTTTGGTGAGTTCGCCATCATTCGTAAAAAGCAATAAGCCAGTGGTATTTCTGTCTAATCTTCCCACGGGATAAACTCTTTCGTTGCAGGCATCTGCTATTAAATCTAAAACCGTTTTTCTTCCCTGATCATCGTTGGAAGTGGTGATATAATCTTTTGGTTTGTTGAGCAAAATATAGATAAATCTTTCTTTTTTTAAGAGCTTGCCATTGTATTTTACGGTATCGGTAGGTTTTACTTTAAAACCCATTTCTTTGATGACTTCGCCATTTACAGAAACTTCTCCTGCTTCGATAAGTTTGTCGGCTTCTCTTCTAGAACAAATCCCTGCATCGGCAATGTATTTGTTCAACCTTACTTCGTCACTCGGTACTTTAGCCGTTTCATCCTTCAAAACATTGTTTTTGGAATTGGAATAATGGTTGGGTTTGGCTTTATGAGATTGGGGTTTTCCTTTCGGTTTATAATTTTTGCGATTGTCTTTGTTGTACATATTTTTTGCTTTACACCACGAAAGTAAGAAGAATTGCGTTAACTTGAATCCGAATCGAATATTTTGTCACCAACCAAATGGATAAAACTACCTTACCAACAATTTCAATTCTGTCATATCTTCCATAGCGTATGCAATCCCTTCTCTTCCAAATCCAGATTCCTTGATGCCACCATAAGGCATTTCGTCTTTTCTGAACCCTGGAATATTGTTGATGATCACTCCGCCCACTTCGATTTTTTCAAAACAATCTGAAATCACTTTTTCATCATTAGTGAAAATACCTACTTGAAGACCATATTTACTATCATTGATTTGAGAAATGGCAGTAGAGTAGTCCTTTACCTTGGTTAAAGTGGCAATAGGTCCAAATACTTCTTCACTATAAACTTTCATAGATGAATTTACATTTACTAACAATGTGGGCGCAAAAACATTACGTTCTTTATCTAGAACTTTTCCTCCAATAAGAATCGTAGCCCCTTTTTTAGTAGCTTCTTCCACCCAATTTTCCATTCTTTCTAGGTGAATTGAATCTATTAAAGGACTGTTGACGTTATTTTCTAATGGATTTCCACTAGTGATTTTAGAAGTACTTTCAATGAGCGCTATTTTAAAGTTTTCATATATATTTTCGTGCACATAAATTCTTTGTGTGGAAATACAAATTTGTCCTGCATATAGGAAACAGCCTGTAGCTACTTTTTCTGCAATAGATGTAAAATCAGTTTTGTCATCTACAAAAACAGCAGCATTTCCTCCTAATTCCAATGTAACTTTTTTCTTCGGCACAAGACTCTTTATGTGCCAACCCACAGCAGCACTTCCTGTGAATGAAATCATCTTAATGGTTTCGTGTAAAACAATTTTTTCTGCTAATTCATTACTGCAATTCACCATTTGAACCAAACCTTTAGGAAGTTTCTCATTGATTTTGTTCATTAAAAATGTTAATGACAAAGGCGTATATGGGGAAGGTTTTATGATAATGCAGTTTCCCGAAGCAAGTGCTGGAATAATTTTGTGCAATGCCAAATTCAATGGAAAATTAAAGGGAGCAATGCCGAAAATCACACCTATTGGAAACCTTTTGGTTGTTCCTTTACTATGAGGAGTTCCCGAAAAATCTATGTTTACGTTTTGTACTTCTAGTATTTCAAAATTTGCAACACCCAATTGGGCTGTACGAATACATCTTTCTAATTCATTAATAGCATAGAACAAAGGTTTTCCTGCTTCTTTTGCAATCATGGTGGATAAGTGGTCTTTGTTTTCGATGAGCGCATCAACAATTATTTGAATAAACTTTGCTCTTTCTGAGTAAATTGAATGTCTGTATATGTTAAATCTTTCGCAAGCAGTTTCTATTTTATACATGATGCTTTCCCATGATTCTAAATCAATAGTTCCAATTATTTCTTTTGAATATTTGTCAAAAACTTTATTCATCAAAATAATCAAAAATAACTCACGGCACTTGGTCCTTCATTAAAAAGGATGTCCATAACACTCAAATTGGGAATGAAACCGCACTTTTCTTGAAAAACTTGTACATAAGGTGTTTTGGGAAAATTTTCACTTGGTTTGTGTCTAGGATGAATGACTTCTCTATAATCTTCAAAACCTTCGTAAGTCTTTTGATATTCCTGAGTGTAACTGATTTTGGTTTCTATTTTCAATAGCGAAACAATTTTTTCTAAAAGTAAAGTATTTAAATCCAAAAGATTTTCGTGTTTCTTTTTGTAAATGGCTTCAAAATGATCTTCATAATATTCGAAATAAGGAGAAGAGCGATAAGCAGACTGAATAGAACGCCAATGTTCGTTTTGCCACTTTTGTGTGTTGTCTATTAATAAATCTTTGACCAATGTTCTTTTTCCTTGTCTGTTGAGCGGAATAATCAACTTGAGCAAACCATTCGCACCATAGATTTCTGTCCTGTTTCTGTAAGACTGTTTTTCGTAATGGTCTTGGATTTCAATAAGCACTTCATCAGCATTTTTAAGTACAGAAAAGTATTGAATATTTCCAAAGTAATTGGTGTTGAGAATGGCTTTCATTTATGGCTAATAATCCTATTACTTTACAAAAGAAAATACTCTATCCCATCTCAATCCTCCTGAGAACCAACCTTTTTCTGGGTGTTTACTCATCCATACAAATGATGCAGTACCCACAATGTGGTCTTCGCCTACAAATCCCCAGTATCTACTATCAACAGAACCGTGTCTATTGTCTCCCATCATCCAGTAGTAATTTTGCTTGAAAGTGTATTTTTCTTGCTTTTTACCATTGATATAAATCCCATCTTTTTTGACTTCAACGTCATTGTTTTCATACACATCGATAGTTCTTCCGTAGAAAATCCAGTTTTCTTCAGTCAAATCTATAGTCATTCCTTCTGCAGGAATTACAAGAGGGCCAAAATTATCTCTACTCCAGTCGAAATCTGGGTGGTTGGGGAAAATGTCGCAATAACTTACAAATTCAGAATATTTACTTGAGATAGAAGTCTCTTTTCTAGGCTCTATCATAATGAAAGAAGTATCTACAGCCGGATGATTTTTGAGTTGAGCATAAACATCAGGTGTGCAAGTAAGATTGTAGAATTGGAGTTGTGGTTCCGTATTGACATATTGTCCATAAACTTGAGTTCCTCCAATATCTTGTTGATAAATCCCATATTTTTCATCTAAAAATTCAGCCGAAAATCTAGCATTCCAGTCTTTAAAATAGAACCTATATTGAAATTGTGCTTCAGGGGGTAATTCTTGTTTTTGGTTATTGATGTAGATGATACCATCTTTTATTTCAAGTAGGTCACCACCTACAGCCACACATCTTTTAACGTAATTTTCTTTTTTGTCTAAAGTTAAAGTTTGAATACCACCAGTGCTTTCAATTTGACCATAAATATTACCCATTGTATCCATAATACTTGTTCCACCGCCTTTTACTAGGAAATCTCTTGTATTACTGATGTATTCACTACTTTTCAATTCAAATCCTTCTATTCCTTTTCCTCCAGCAGAAATATATCTATTGTAACTTTGTGATCTTACAAATGCGTAATAATCATGCGCTATAATATCATTGTGCAGCAACACGCTATCTCCTACAGGCCAATTGAAAACCATAATGTCTCCTCTAGTATAATCACCATAACCTGGCAATCTAAAATAGTCCATTTTCAACCATTCTACATAAGATTTCATAAATGTTCCTGGAATTCTATTGTGCACAAAAGGTACAGAAATAACTGTCATCGGAGAACGAGCACCATATTTTAATTTATTTACAAAAAGGTAATCACCAATTCTCATGGTTTTTTCCATCGATCCTGTTGGAATGGTAAACGCTTCAAAGGAAAATGTTCTAATAATAGTTGCCGCTACAATGGCAAAACCTATCGCGTTGGTCCATTCATATTCCATACTTCCTTTACCCGGTCTTTGTTTAGTACCTATCAATTTAAAAAGCAACAAAACAACATGTCCTACAAATGGAGCCATGGCAAAAAGCGTAATGTGATCGTGCCAAGTTCTTTTGGCTCTGTCTTTTGGATTGTTCCAATCTGTTGGTGCAGGAGCCACTTGGTTTTCGTCTTTGAAAGCCAAAAAAGGAATGTAATACCAAGGCAATAATATACTTAAAACGGTGTCTTTTGGGTCGTATTTACCAAATTTCCTGGCTGTTTCAACATTTAGGGCTATTGCGATGACCAAGTTTACAAATGGAATAGGAAAGAAGAAAATCCACCACCAAGGTTTTTCAAGAATTTTTAACCAAATAATGATATTGTATCCGGGAACAAACCCTTCCCATTTTTTAGTTCTACCTGCTTTTTCAAAAATTTTCCATAATGAAGCAAAGTAGATGGCTATCATTAAATATATTAGAATTGAAAATATTCCCATTGTTATTTAGTTTGTGGTTTGTGGTTTGAGGTTTGTGGTTCATTGTTTATACCAAGTACTTCTTTCATACTGAAAATACCTTTTTTGTTGTGGATAAATTCAGCGGCTAAAACTGAGCCTAGGGCAAATCCTTTTCTGTTTTTAGCTTCGTGAGAAATAGTTATTTTATCAATTTCTGATTCATATACTATATCATGAGTTCCGGGAACGTCTGGTAATCGTATAGATTTTATAGCAATATCAGTTTCATTATTTGCGATTTCTTTAGTCCATTTGTCTTTTCGCTCTAAGTTTGCAATAATACCCTCAGCAAGTGTGATGGCGGTTCCGCTAGGAGCGTCTAGTTTTTGTGTATGATGAATTTCGGTAATTTCCACTTCATATTGATTTTGATGTGACATTAACGCAGCAAGCTTCTTATTTATTTCAAAAAATATGTTAACGCCAATACTAAAGTTAGTAGTAGGTAAAATACAACCATTCTTTTGGGTGTTGTAATCAATGATTTCAGCGAGTTTATCATACCAACCTGTGGTGCCAATTGCAACTGGAACATTGGCATCGATACATTTTTTGATGTTTTGCTCAGCAAATTCTGGAAGAGAAAACTCTATGGCAACATCAGAATTAGAATTCAACAAATCAGAAGCGGTGAAATTGGCGTTTTGACTGTTGGCAATAAATGAAATTTTATGTCCACGAGAAACGGCTATTTCTTCAATGATTTTACCCATTTTTCCATAGCCCAATAGTGCGATACGCAGTTCTTTCAATTCACTCATTTAATTTGCTCCTTGTGTAATACAATTTTCAGAGGGACAAATTTATACGTTTTGTTGGATAATTTCATTGATAAAGACGATTTATTCATTTTTGAAGTAAATAAGTCATGTATTATTTCTAAAATCAAACCTTTACTTTATTACTAGATACCGTTTCTTCATTGGGTGTTGGAGTTTGGTAGGAAGTTTGGTAATTTTATATCAAGACAAAGATGAACTTGTAAGCGGAATGCACATTTTCACAGTCTTAATTTTCATTTTTAGGTTTCTACTTGGTTAAATTTAGTAGGTTTTAAATTCAAAAAAAGGCAACTTCGATAATTTCAAAGTTGCCTTTTTTGATAGGGTTAGGATGAAATGAATTTTATTTCAAATCAAAACGATCTGCATTCATTACTTTAGTCCATGCTTTTACAAAATCTTGAACAAACTTTTCTTTATTGTCGTCTTGTGCGTAAAATTCTGAATAGGCTCTCAAAATG